>NZ_JBHIOQ010000019.1:0-23273 GCF_042195565.1 Bartonella sp. AP88XZML
AATCTGCTTCAGTTTAGGCGCTTGTCCCCAATAGTGAGAGCTTGCACGCAACAAAAGAGCTTCTCCAGGGCGCCAACTTTTCAACTGATAAGGTCCAACACACGCAGCATGCGTTTTTAAATACTGATTTCCAAAATCGCCATCTTTTTCATGCTTCATAATTATCTTGCGATCAAGCAAAGCTGTTGCCGGACTTGCAACAATATTATTAAGAATGAGCTCTGCTGGATAAGGCTTATCAAATTTCATTACCACCGTTTTTTCATCAACAGCTTGCAAAGCATCATCAACATTTTGCTCTGTAATACCATATTCATTAAAAATTGCCGCATTACCCATCTTCAATTTGACAATCCGCTTCATACCCCAAACAAGATCATTGGCGTTGGCTGATCTGCCATCATTAAACTTCAAACCATCACGCAAATGAAAAGTAATCACCGTACTGTGATCATCACCTGAAACATCCCAATGTGTTGCTAAAGCGGGAACCATTTTAGCAGGATTATCTGTAGCACCACTCACCAAATTATCACAAACATTGCGAATAATTTCACTTCCATAAACATCCGTAAGTTGTGCGGGATCAAATGTACTGATTGCATCAATATTCCAAGCCATCACAAGAGTATTAGCCGGTGTTTTTGCTAAGGACTGTTGTACAACCATTCCCAATGCCATAAGAACAGAAACAAGAGAGCCGCTACTTTTCAATATTTTTCTTTTCAAGTTCATAGACTTTTCCTTTTAACGTTTATTGTATAAATTTCCCACGCAAGAAGAACGTGCAAAACAACAAGATTAGACGAACCATCGGCTCTGAGAGACAAAGGTTTAAAACTTTCAAACAACACTACCTACCAACCACTCCTCCTGCCATACTTATAAGCCCCCAAAGATGCACCGAAAAACAATTTAATATACAATAAATGGTATAACCGATAACAAAATCTACGGGTGATATACAACATCTACCATTGAAAACTACACGACAAAGATTTTTTCACTCTTGCTTGTCGAGCAAGCTTTCCCCTTCTTTCTTCTAGTGTTTTTACGCCATCAAAGCACTCCCCCTGTTAGCTCAAACTCCTTAATAACAAAGAGCCTTAACGACAATTTGATACTTCAACAACACAGGAAAATTCACCCATTTTCCAACACCAACCAACCCCCTCTTTCTGCTGCAAGAGGAGTTTTGAATTTTTTCATACTTTCCCACTAAATAATAAGCTTCTCATATATCTTAATATCTTATTTCAAAACAAAAAGAGCACGACCCCCACAAACCCCTGATATTCGCTCATGTGCTCGTACAGAACAAAACTTTTTCAACATTCTATTTAATACCTTTGCTCCTTTAACAACACTCAATTCATTGCTTACATTTTTTCAGAAAAAAAAGATCTTTTCAATGCCCTAAGGTTGAAATATCTAAATATAATACCTATATAAGCACACCCTTATTAGAATAGATAGTCTTTTTTTAAGTAAACTGTCTTGAAATATTATTTCTATACACGACAATAATAAGTTCGTTACAAAATCTTCAATATACTAGAACTCTCACTCTGATAAGAAATGCTGAAACGTTATAAAATTTCTCTACAAATTCTCGAGACGAAAGGATATCCCTTCATTTAATAAAAGAAGCGCCATGAAAATATCGCAAAAAATGCAATAAAACATGTGTATATTTCAAAAACCAGCACCGTTAACCAGACTAAGGTGATAAACTCAAAAAGTAAGAAAAAATAAAAAAATGTTTTTCCTTTATGATAATAACATCGCTGTACTATGTTAATACAATAAAAAACACGATCTTCGAAAGTATATTAAAATGAACCGAAAGAAAAAATTGTTAAATTCTTCTCATGCGTTTCTTGGAGGAACATTAAACCGTGTTAGTCTAAAATTGCTTATCCTTTCATTCTTCATTGGCATCGTAATGAATTTTTTGGGATGGACACCTCGAAACCTCATACAAAGAATAGTAGATTTTTTTCAATCACTATGGGAAGCAGGATTTATAACGCTTACAAATTTCTTTCATATAACTATGACGGGAGCTATTGTTGTTGTACCTATTTTTCTTATCTTACGAATTTTTCATAAAAAATAAAAGCCTTAACATTTTCCTTGCGTTAATCTTTTCGAAAAATCAAACGACACAAAAATCCTGTAGTAATAGCAATAATCACTGCAACAATACCATATAAAAAACGATACTTGTGCGCTGCATAAAAAATTGTATAAGTGATATGTGCTTTAACAATTTCAAGAGTCGTTGTTGCACTATCAATAAACTGTCCATCACGAAAAAGATAAGCGCGAACTTTATAATGTCCAACTGGGATATTTGCTGGCAAACGAAAATGTGCTGTGAAAAGTGTGTCAGAACCAAAACGAACCCCACCCACTTCCTCATAATAAAGGCTTTTAGCTTTTTGCAATTTTATAAGTTCATCGCGAAAGGTTTGTATTTTTTTCTGATCTTGTTCATCCGTCTGCAATGGCAAATAGAGTAATCCTAACCCTAAGCGTTTATAATCTTCAATGCTCGTAATATCGCCAATTTCACGTGTTGTGACCATAGAGTAAAAAAGAGGAACCTTTTTAAAAATAAGAGAATCTGTATTGACCCATACACCGGCATTGCGTTTTTTTTCTCGCATCACCATTGTCCGATCTTGTCCCTCCAAGCTTACAACAATATCGTAACGGTTCTGTCGAGAATATAATGGATCAATATTTTCCAAAACACCAGCAATATAAAGATCACGACCAGCAAAATTTGCATCCACAGTAATCGTATTCGTTGTTACAATAATTTGGACAGTTTCGTGGTCAACTTGATCAATGAATGTAGCTGGCGTCCCAACATGTGACCATGTAGAAAAAGAAATAAAACAAAAGCAACCTGCAATGATGTATAAAGAAAACAATCTACCCATTTTTATCTCATAAGAATATCCAGAGAGAAAAGATTATCAGGGCGTATAAATAATTGAAAAGCAAGACGCATACACACAATCAACACTAAAAATGCAAGCGCCATACGCAATTGTTCAGCCTTTAACTTCCGTCCAACCCGTGTTCCATATTGCGCACCAATACTTCCTCCAAGCATTAACAAAAAAGCCAAGACAATATCAACGGACTGATTAGTCATACTTTGCAAAACTGTCGTGAAAGAAGACACAAATGTAATCTGAAAAAGTGAAGTCCCAATCACCACACTGGTTGGAACACGCAGAAGATAAATCAATGCTGGTATCATAAAGAACCCCCCACCAATTCCCATAATAGAAGACAACAACCCCACAATGAGACCAATCCCTAAAACTGGAATAATGCTAACATATATCATAGATGTCCGAAAACGCATTTTTAAGGGTAAGCGATGAATCCAGTTATGTCGACCAGCAAGACGAATATTGGCTTTTCCTGCCTTACGCTTGCGCATCATATCATACCAACTTTCAACGATCATCAAGCTTCCTACACTTCCAAGAAGAATCACATAAAGAAGCGAAATCATTAAGTCTAATTGACCTAACTTTTTCAAAACAGAGAAAACCTGAATCCCGATCAAAGAACCAATCCCTCCTCCAAGCGCCAAAAGAATACCAAGTTTAATATCGAGTGTACGTCTTCTAAAATGTGTAATTGCTCCTGTTACAGATGACGCAATCATCTGGTTGGCACCTGTTCCAACAGCAATAGCAGGAGGAATATTATAAAAAATCAATAACGGCGTGATGAGAAACCCACCACCGATTCCAAAAAGGCCTGAAAAAAAACCAGCAACGACTCCCATACCAATCAAGATCAGCATATTGAGTGACATTTCAGCAATTGGTAAATAAATACTCACTTACAGAACCTTCAAGATAATTTGAGGTTTTTTTAACAATTAGAGAATCCTTCTCCAATTATCCTCTTTTCCAATAATCTCTGTTGCGTGTTTAAAGGATAATTTTAGTTTCTATAGCTTCCGCACAAACACGAATGCGCAATACATTTCACATATATTAACATCAACATCATAAAAATTAAAAAAAACGAGCTCCTTTTAAAAAGCTATAAAAACATAACGTTATCGCTACCACAAATGCAACGGTTAAAAAACAAAGAATACCTTTTTTTACCAAATAAGATAAAAACGAGACATGTTCCCGAGACTGCATCCTTAAAGAAGAAAAATCATTCTCAATACAATGATTAGATGCCTGAGCACCCATCATCCCCTTTTCTTCTATCACAGCATGCTTCACTACTCCCTCAGCCTTTTTAAAAGAAGATTTCAGAGCATCACTGGGCAAAGGGCTTCTATTTTCTTGCTGCAACGTATTTTCAACATTTGTTTGGAGTGAAATTATGCTGTTTTCTTTCGAAAAATTTTGCACCTTTTGAAGTAATAAGTGTTCTTGATTTCCCTCACATTCCATGTGAGCAAGTTTTTGTACAACAGAATCAGGTGATTTTGAACGAGACACCCGTCGTGTTACCGCTGCTTCTTCTAAGCTTTTTTTTTCACTCTGCAAACTTTGAACAATTGTTTTAATCTGCTCTAAAAACTGGAAAAGCTTTTTTTCTCTTTGACGACGTATATAATGTTCAGCCAAAATGGCCCGACTAATATCATCTAAGTAAGATTTAAAATGCTCTTCTACAGAACTCTGCTGCATTAAAGAACGGGGCGAATGCTTCATTTGCATTTGCGCATAAACGGTGCGTAATTTTTGAGCAATATCCGACATCGTTACTTCTACAGAAGTATCCATTCTCTCTTTCTGTTCAACAAAAGAAAAGACTTTATCGTTCCTAACCTGTTTGGTCGCCTGGTCGATCGTATGACCCTTCGTATTCACAAACGCCTACCCCTCATTAACCTTTTTGAAAAGAATCGCAACAAATGATGAGAAAGTGTGCTCTATTTTAGTAAATAGAGCTTTAAGAACTCCCAAAAACTTTTGTATTAGAAATATTTTCCCCAATTTTTATCCAAAATATTTGAAAGAAAGATCTTTGATTTTTCTGTCTTCAAGATTTGAAGAGCAAAATCATTCCCCCCATTTTTATCTTTTTCACTTAATTTTTCATTGCATAAAGGACCTATTGCACCATCATAAACAAAGCATAAGAAGCTAAAAAAGAATATTCTCACAAGACAGATTGATTTTTTTACTTTTTATTCAAGCAAATAAGGCAATTATGGCAATGCAAAAATATGAAGATTGAAAATGACGACGAGAAAGTACAAGTAAACATAAAAAAGCTTATACGAAAGAGAACACAAGTTATAAATTGAGACTTCATTCTAAACAATTTGGTTTCTTATGAGTATTGCTATAAACTTGTAACATACAAACAAAGAGGATCATTATGAAGATAATTGTCGCTGTCAAACGTGTTGTTGATTATAACATCAAGATACGCGTCAAACCCGATAGTACAGGCGTTGATCTGTCTCACGTAAAAATGTCTATGAATCCTTTTGATGAGATAGCCGTGGAGGAGGCCATTCGCCAAAAAGAATCCGGTAAAATTTCAGAAGTTCTTCTTGTTTCAATTGGCCCAGAAGCAGCTCAAGAAACTCTACGAACAGGACTTGCAATGGGAGCTGATCGCGCACTTCTTGTCACAACGGATCAAACACTTGAACCCTTAGCAATTGCTAAGATTCTCAAAACCATTGTTGATGAAGAAAAACCCGACATGGTCTTTTTAGGAAAACAAGCAATTGATGACGATAGCAACCAAACAGGACAAATGCTCGCTGCTCTTCTTGGGTGGGGACAAGCAACTTTTGCCTCACATCTTAACATAGAAAATGGGCATGCTACAGTTACTCGTGAAGTTGATAATGGAACACAAACCCTTTGTCTTCCCCTTCCCATGGTTATGACCGCCGATCTACGGCTCAATGAACCGCGTTACACCTCTCTCCCCAATATCATGAAAGCAAAAAAGAAAATTATTGAACAAAAATCTCTTACTGATCTTGGCGTCGATACGAAAGCACGCTTAACAATTTTAAGCGTTGAAGAGCCAAAACCCCGTCAATCCGGTATAAAAGTGGCAAATGTAGTAGAACTTGTCAGAGCCTTAAAACAGAAGAACTGCATTTAATATTCTCACCACTAGAGTAAAAGCAACACTCACATAAAAGGGCAAAAACTTATGGCAATTCTTTTATTGGCCGATCATAATACAGAAGAAACAGCAAAAGTACTCACCGCTGCACGCGTACTCAGTAATGATATCGATATTCTGGTTTGCGGAGAAAAAATTCAAACGATAGCGGAAAATAGTGCTAAACTTAATGGTGTGCGGCAAGTTCTTATTGCAAAAGCAGACTATTTAGCCCATCAACTTGCCGAGCCTATGGCAGATACAATTCTCATGTTAGCAAAGGATTATGATGTGATCATGGCAGCATCCAGCAGTACTGGGAAAAATGTGATGCCGCGCGTAGCAGCTCTTCTTGATCTTATGCAAATTTCAGATATTACCGCCATTCTTTCACCCAATACCTTCAAACGACCAATTTATGCAGGCAATGCATTTGAAACTGTACGCACCAATGATTATAAAAAGATTATAACAGTTCGCACCGCTTCTTTCACCCCAACGCCTTCCCAAAATAATTCTGCTCCCATTAAAACAATAACACCAGCTCCCAATCCAAATCTTTCTTCTTTCGTAAAAGCAGAGACAAACAAAAGTGATCGTCCTGATCTCACCTCAGCACGTGTTATTATATCAGGCGGGCGTGGTCTTGGTTCTCAAGAGAAATTTATGTCCCTGCTTCTTCCTCTTGCAAACAAATTAAATGCTGCTTTAGGTGCCAGCCGCGCAGCAGTGGATGCAGGCTATGCTCCCAATGATTGGCAAATTGGACAAACAGGAAAAGTCGTTGCCCCTGAACTCTATATCGCCGTTGGCATTTCCGGTGCAATCCAGCATTTAGCCGGTATAATGGATGCACAAATTATTGTTGCCATTAATAAAGATGAAGAAGCTCCCATCATGCAAATTGCCGATTACACCCTTGTAGGTGATCTCCACCAAATTATTCCAGAATTGGAGAAAGCTTTATAAGCCATGAAAGCACCTCTGCATGACCAACGTGAAAGTATGGAGTTTGACATAGTCATTGTCGGAGCAGGACCTGCAGGGCTTTCTGCCGCAATTCGTTTTAAACAAATTAATCCTGAGCTTTCTGTCACAATTGTTGAAAAAGGGACCGAAGTTGGTGCACATATTCTCTCTGGCGCAGTTGTTGACCCCATTGGTATCGATACACTCTTATCAGAATGGCGAAATGACAATGATCATCCCTTCACGACCCCTGTTACCCGTGACCAATTTTTTTTTCTAAAGCCTCAAAAGGCTACAATATTTCCTAATATTCTGCATCCCAAAATCTTATCAAATGACGGGTGTTATATCGTTTCGCTTGGAAACGTTTGCCGCTGGTTAAGCAAAAAAGCTGAAGCATTGGGTGTTGAAATCTATCCTGGTTTCGCAGCAACAGAACCCATCATCCAAAAAGATAACGGAGCTATTATTGGTGTTCTCACCGGAGATATGGGGCTTAACAAAGATGGAACTCCTGGAAAAAATTATATGCCTGGTATGGCTTTATTGGCAAAATATACTTTAATTGCGGAAGGAGCACGCGGCTCAATTGCAAAACAACTGATACAACATTTCAACCTTAGCAAAAATCGTGAACCACAAAAATTTGGTCTTGGTCTCAAAGAGCTCTGGGAAATTGATCCCAACAAACACCAACGCGGTTTAGTGCAACATTTCACGGGTTGGCCCTTAGACAATAATACCGGTGGCGGTGGCTTTATTTATCACCAAGAAAACAATATCATTTCTGTCGGTTTTGTTGTGCACTTAGATTATAAAAATCCTTATCTTTCTCCCTTTGAAGAATTTCAACGTTTTAAAACACATCCAAAACTCTATAAAATCTTTAAAGGTGCAAAGCGTCTTTCCTATGGTGCACGTGTTATCAGCGAAGGAGGTTGGCAATCTGTACCAAAACTCACCTTTCCTGGTGGGGCACTTATTGGCTGCTCTGCTGGATTTGTCAATGTTCCTCGTATCAAAGGATCACACAATGCCATCTTATCTGGCATATTAGCTGCCGATAAAATCGCTACCGCTCTTGCACAAGGGCGTGCCCATGATGAGGTTAAAGAAATCGAAGAACAATGGCGAAAAGGGCTCATTGGCAAAGATCTTTATAAAGTGCGAAATGCCAAACCGCTCTGGGCAAAATATGGGACAAAATATGGAATTAAACTTGCCGGTTTTGATATGTGGTGGCAACAACTGTTCGGATTTTCCTTATTTAAAACACTCTCCCATGGAAAGGAAGATTATGCATGCCTTGAATCAGCAGAAAAATTTCAACCCATTGCTTACCCAAAACCAGATGGCGTTATAACCTTTGATCGCCTTTCAAGTGTTGCCCTTTCCAATACGCATCATGAAGAAAATCAACCTTGCCATTTAAAAATAGCCTCATTAAAAAAGCAAAAGGACTCTGAATATGCAATCTACGGAGGACCTTCCACAAACTATTGCCCCGCCGCTGTCTACGAGTGGCTAGAGTATAATGATCATCTGACTTATATGATCAACGCTTCAAATTGTATACATTGTAAAACGTGTGACATCAAAGACCCAAACCAAAATATCACTTGGATCTGTCCGCAAGGCAATGAGGGCCCCTTCTATCCCAATATGTAATTTTCCAATGTATAATCATTGTTCATTCTCCTAAAATTGAAATATACAAAACGCAATGGATAAAAATATTTCCCTCAGATCAGAAATCTATCAATTATCTTCCTGCATACGTTCTTTCACAATGTAAAAAGAACTCTATTCTCATATAAAATACTCTCCCTACCGCATGACTTTTTTCAATAGAAAAACATAACATATTTTTATCAAAATTTTTTTATTTAAATGACAAAACAATAATGAATATATTCATGACAATTCTGCGATAAAGGAACAGCCGCGGTTCTCGAAAACCTGAAGGAAAGTAAGCCTGTTCTACTTTACCCCCTCTCCCATATGATCCAAAATGCTTTTAGCCCTCTCATAAGAAACATCAATCGTTTTAACTAGCCAAGAGCAAAACCTACGGAGGTACAATTCAAGTTTATTTTTTCTCCTACACTTGTCAAGTAATGCTCACTCAAGAAAAACCACGAATGAATGTAGAAAAAACATTGTGAGATAAAGAGATAAAGAGCATGCTTGTTCAAGCCCTTTATAATGTTTCTACTGATAATGACACGAAAAAATCTTTAATCTCACATTAACCCTTTATTTTTGCATCAAGGATAATCGCCTTGCATCTAACCTTTACCAATATACTGTAATGAATGTGTACAAATACCGTAAGAATAAGCAGATGCCAAGCCATGGAGACTATCGCTATTAGCAAAACACCTGATAAAAAACAAAATAGCTTTCATGACCACTCTATGACGCGTTTTATAGAGTTGTTTTTTTATAAAGCTTGTGCTTTCGCTATTGCTTGTAAATCAACATCCAAATTGAACACAAGTGGTATATTTAAAAGAAAGATTAAGGTGAATGAAAGCTCTGCACGCCGTTCCAGCTCTTGTAGCTAGAGCAAAAATATTGCATATTCTATTTGAGTAATCTCTGAAACTAAAATACAGCTTCATTTAGCAAGAATATGAAATCTGAAAGGAAAAAAACTATTTTTCTCTTTACTATCATCTGTCCATTCGGTTTTAAAACTTTCAAAAGCATCACAATATCCTCTAAAAAGAAGAGATAACGTATTGTCCCCGCTTTTATTACTTACGTTTTTTTATGGGATCATATCCTTCAGAAAAAATAAGGTATCCAAAATTAAAGCAAACTTGTGTTGTTCAATCATGGGCTTATTTTTAAGAATAGCTCTCAACACATATCAAACAATTATTTCGCGACACTATCCGAAAAAGGTATAACGCACTCCTGTGAACGAACAGTTCCACATTTACGAAATAAAAAGCACAAGCTAATAGCATCATTTTCTCTGCGATCCCCAATGATGCGATAATCTTTGCTTTGAGAAGGTTTCAAGATGCACGAAAATGATTTTGATTAATTGACTATAAGAAGAACTAAGATAATTTTACGATATTTAAAGCTCCTAATCAATAAGCAAAATAATAAATTCTCCATTATAAATCAAATCTTTAAGATAAAATTTAGCCTTAAACTTTTCTAAGGTACTCATTATACTGTATACTGTTAAAGCTGTAGAGAATATGAAAAAATAAAGTATTTTTCTGATAAGAGCTTATATTTGATTAATAACAATACAGTCAGCTGCCAGTTAACTGTATGTGTTTCAAAAGGAGTTATTTACATTTGCTCAGAAAAATATTTTGGATATCAATAGAATATTTGAAAAATCGGCGTTATGGAAATAATCTAAAAAGCTTAGCTTTTAAAAGAGCACAAACAAGCATGAGATGATAACATGCGCAAAATTGTTTTTTGGTTCTCGAAGGAAAAACTTTATAGAAAATCATGGGGCTGATAGAATATTGGTTACATTTGGAATTTGTTTTACTGGAAAAAATAACGCGGATCAAAATAGATAATAATGTTAAATTAAGACGTTAAATATGAAATTATCTTATTGTAGTGTAATCGATTATTCGAGTAAGGTAAGCCTTTGTAATGATAAAAAATGTGCTGGTAAAAAATGAGCCAAAATGGCTTATGAGTATGGATAAAAATCTTGTGGTGAGGAGAGTTTAATGAAAAGAAAAGAGCATGTGTGAAAAAGCATATTTTATAGGTGCGCATGCTTATTCTGCACCCGTTATAGAATCAGGGCTTTATCTTGTGGCAACACCTATCGGAAATCTTGCAGATATTACGCTTCGTGCTTTGCAAGTACTTGCAGGAATTGATATTTTAGCGTGTGAGGATACGCGAGTAACACGTGTTTTGTTGGAACGTTACGGTATTCAAAAAAAACCTTTTCTCTATCATGAATATAATGCGCAAAAAGCGGGTCCGAAGCTCTTAGCGGCTTTAGCAGAAAACAAAACAGTAGCACTTGTTTCAGATGCCGGAACACCACTTATTTCTGATCCTGGATTTCGATTGGTGGAAGAGTCCCGTAAAGCTGGTCATAAAATTATTCCTATTCCTGGAGCATCCGCTCTTTTAGCCGCTCTTATACCGACAGGGCTTCCTACTGATAGCTTTTTTTTTGCAGGTTTTTTGAGTGCACGAAAGCTACAGCGCCGAAAACGGTTGGAACAATTAAAAGAGATTCCAGCAACTTTGATTTTTTATGAATCACCGCATCGTCTTGTTGAAACTTTACAGGATATGGTCACTCTTTTTTCGGCTGATCGACCTGCTGCCATTTGTCGTGAATTAACAAAAAAGTTTGAAACAGTAGATGTTTCCAATTTGGGAAATTTGTTAGAAAATTACAGAAAACAAGCACATATTCGTGGGGAAATTGTTGTCCTTGTTGGAGAATCATCTTCTTCTTTAAATGTGATAAGTGATCAAGAAATTGATGAAATGCTATTAGAACGCGCACGGACACATTCTGCTGCTCAAGCGGCAGCTTTTGTTGCAAAAAAAACTGGTTTTAAAAAGCAGGAACTTTTTCAGCGATTAATCTTTTTAAAAAATGCGTAAAATGATACAAAAAAAACGCAGACAAAAGTCTTTTTATCGAGGGGTTCGTGCAGAAAAATTGGCAGCTTGGTGGCTACGTTGCAAAGGGTTTCACATTGCCGAAAGGCGTTTTAAAACAAAATGTGGAGAAATTGATTTAATTGCACGACGCGGAAATCTTGTGTTAATCGTTGAAGTTAAAGCACGTTCAACGTTGGCTGAAGCAATGGAAGCGGTTTCCCGAATGAATGAAAAGCGAATTAAGGCAGCTGCCGATATTTGGCTCGCACGGCAAAAAGATTATGCCCTTTTGTCTGTACGCTTTGATTTAATTGCAATTTTACCTTGGCGTTGGCCACAGCATATCCCTGCATTTTTTACATCTAATCAATAAACGGCACCCCCCGTTTTAACCATATTCAATAAAAAACATTTCGTTTTTATGTGCATATGCGTTAAAAAGTGTGTAATAATTAAGCGCTATAAGGAGCGAAATATGGATGATTATGAAAAGTTTGCAACAGGTTTGCTCATTGTTTTTGGAGCGCTAATTATTGGTGGCTTAATGGCAATGCATATTGTGCTTATGAATAAACCAGGGTTTTTATTTGCATTAGCCGCAGCTGTTGTTGGTTGGTTTTCTGCTTTTGCCGTTCTCTTTGACAAGCCTAAAATCTATTTGGGCTTGATTATTTTTGCTATGTTATGTGTTGCTTCTTCAATTAGCGTTTATGTTAGTTAAAACACCTGAAATGTTGATTGAAATTCCTTTTAAAATATGAAACTGAGAAATAGATAATGAGACTTGGCTTTTTGGGAACGGGTACAATCAGTGCTTCAATGGTGAATGGCTTAATGAAAAGCAACTTTGATGTTTCTTCCATTATTGTTTCGCCTCGCAATGCACAAACAGCAAAGCGCCTTTCACGCACTTATGATAAAGTTATGATTGCTGAAAATAACCAAGCGTTGCTCGATGTTAGTGATTGTGTTTTTCTTTGCTTGCCCAACCAAATTGCAGAAGACGTTTTGTGCTCTCTTCGTTTTCGTCCAGAACAGCTGGTTATTTCCGTACTTGCTATGGCAAAAGCAGCAGAAATAGAAAAGTGGATTAATCATAAAGTTTATCGTGCTGTTCCATTACCTTTTGTTGCAGAATGCAAAAATTTGACACCAATCTATCCCAATCATCCCTTTTTACGCACTTTATTTGATGCATTGGGGGGCACATTGGTGCTGGATAAGGAAGAGCAGTTTAATCTTTTTATGACAGCTGGTTCACTTATGGGAGTATATTTTAATTTTATAGAAACTGCCCATCAATGGTTTATAACACAAGGGTTAAAAAAACAGCAATCAGCAGAATTCCTTACCATGATGTTTGGAAATCTTACAGATGAAATGCGTAAAACTATAGCAACGGATCGTTCTGTATCTCTCGATTTTGCACTGCTTGAAAAAGAGTTTTCAACAAAGGGTGGAACAAATGAATTTTTGTCAAATTACTTTTCTCATCAAGGAGGAAGGAATGCTTTAACAACAGCTCTTGAGGCTACTTTGCAAAAAATGAATGCTTCTAAAAAGAAATGTTGAGATTTATATCAAGAAAACTCGTATCAAAAAATGATTTTTAAAATATTTTTTACAACCTTTTACAATTTTTCTAAAATATTTTTATTTTCGGTCTTCTTCTTTTTGCCTCAAGTCCAATATTTTTTTCTACCTCATGGCTCTATCTCTTCTAATTTGGGTCCCCTTCAGGTTACCCAAACGTATGAATAATTTTTTGTTTATTTAACCTATATACTCCACTCACACATTAAAACTTCCCCTTACAAAGAAGCAACTATTTTTACGTCTTCCATAATTGTGTTTTAATAAACTCTCTTAAACAAACATCCATTTAAAAAAGTTGATTTTTTATTTGATCAACAATTTTACGATACAGTTTAGTATGCTCTTCACTAGGCTTAGCAACAAAAATAGGGATCCCCTCATCTGAAGAAAATCGTAAAGCTGCATCAAGCGGTATTTCCGCTAAGAAAGGGACTTCTCGACGTTCCGCTTCTGCCCGTGCACCACCATAGCCAAAAATATCATAGCGTTTTCCCGTATCAGGAGCGATAAAATAACTCATATTCTCAATGATTCCTAAAATAGGAACATTGACTTTCATGAACATTTCTATTGCTTTACGCGCATCCACTAAAGCAAGGTCTTGGGGCGTAGAGACAACCAACGCACCTGTTAATTGTACCTGTTGTGCAAGCGTTAGTTGTGCATCCCCTGTACCGGGCGGCATATCAACGACTAAAACGTCCAGAGGTCCCCATAAAACGTCTCGTAACAATTGCGTTACCGCTGCCATAACCATAGGACCACGCCATACTACCGGCTTTTCTTCCTCAACCAAAAATCCCATCGACATCAATTTAAGTCCGAATTTTTCAAGAGGTTGAATTTTTTTTTCTCCAATGAGCTGTGGTTTTTGATTAACAAGTCCTGTCAAACGCGGCAAAGATGGACCATAAATATCAGCATCCATCACCCCCGTCTTGAAACCAGAATCTTGTAAAGCTAAGGCGATATTTATTGCCATCGTCGATTTTCCGACCCCTCCTTTTCCAGAAGCAACAGCAATCACATGCTGCACACCTTCTATGGGCATTTTGATCGGTAAGAGATTTGCTCTCCGTCTAGGTGCTGCCTTTGTTGTTTTTTCTGCTGTAAGTGTGACAACAACAGATTCCACTCCCTCCAAAGCACATACCATCTTTTCAGCAGAACGACGCAATGATTCCCATTCTTGCACACCTCCATCAGGAACTGTAATGGAAAAAAAAACCTTACCATCAGCAATCAATATTTCAGAAAGAAGCCCCAACGACACAATATCACTTTCAAGATCTGGTCCTTTGATTTTACGTAATACGTTGCGGACAGCCTCACTTGTAATAGAATCCACGTTCTTTCCTCTCTATAAAAATACCAGCAAATATAAGCATAAGAACGAAAAATACTTACAGGTTCATCACCTGATAATTTTCTACTTTACTCAAAATTATAAAGTATAAATTACTTATATCTTTTCTCTTTAAAAATATGAAACCATCCTTAAATAAAGAATCTCAAACATAAAATCTGCTATAAAATCCTATCAATCGTGTTTGTCTACAACCACTTTAATGAATGTTCTGATAAAAATTTTGTAAAAACAAAAACTGAAAAAATTTTTTAATATTAAAGGATACTTTAAATTGAGTATACAATAATCAGTCATACTTTCTTTAATTCTTTAACGCCCTAGTCATTTATTTTCTATAGACTCAATCGTTATTTCTGACACTCTTACAGTATCGTAAAAAAAGTATCACAGACAATTATAAGGTGTTTTGTATTCTTTCAAGAGCCAGAAAAACAATCTAAGATTGACTTTTTTTATATTTTTCCTTATGGGTTAACAGCCGTATGATATGATAAAATCGTTCATCTCGCGCATAACTGCTCATAAAACGAAGATTAAGAAGGGCCGCACTCCGCGGTATTTAAATAAATGAAACGTACTTACCAACCCTCTAAACTTGTCCGTAAACGCCGCCATGGGTTTCGTGCACGCATGGCTACAGCTGGAGGACGTAAAGTTATTGCTGCAAGACGTGCTCGTGGACGTAAGCGGCTCTCTGCTTAACCATTTAAATTTTCACAACCGTTGAGGATTGCTCACCATTTCTTCGTTGTGAAACTTTTGTTATGAACCTCTAATGCCTGCTTGCAGGCATTTAGTGAAATTGCGAAATGTTCTTTTATGAAGAAAAAACATCCCTGTCGTATTCGCAAAAGAGCAGACTTTTTGGCTGTCCGTACAGGAGAAAAGCGGCGTGGTCCTTTATTTTTGCTCGAAGTTAAATCTCGTGAACAAACAACAGAAAGAAAAGATTCTCTTGTTGCACGTGTAGGCTTCACTGTTACTCGTAAAAACGGTAATGCTGTGAAACGTAATCGTATCAAAAGGCGCTTGCGTGAAGCCGTAAGAGTTGGTGTAACAAACCACATGGAAGCAGGAACAGACTATGTCATTGTAGCATATCGTGATGCGTTACATGCGCCTTTTACATCCTTAATTAGTGAATTAAATCGGCGAATAAAACCAAAAATAAAACATCAGCAACAACAACAAGGGTGTACGGATGGAATATAACCGCAATTTCTTTATCGCTATTGGTTTATCTTTCGTAGTGCTCATCGCATGGCAATTTCTTCATGTTGCTCCCAAACAAGCAAAGTTACAAAAACAACAAGTCATCGCACAGCAATTGTCAAAACAACAATCAACCCTTTCTACTACCACGACGAATTTTTCTGACGATACCTCAACGCATCAAGCAACATCTATCATCGAACAGCCAATGACACCTGAAATCCGGAAAGCTGTATTGGCCAAAACAAAGCGTATTGCGATCAAAACCAATGAACTGGAAGGCTCTATTAATCTTGTTGGTGCACAATTTGATGATCTTCACCTCAAAAAATATCGTTTAACAGTCGATAAAAAATCACCGGAAATCGATTTGCTGAATCCTAAGGGTTTCAAAACGACTTACCTTGCTGAATTTGGTTTTGCAAGTGCATCTTTACCAGCAAAAGCTTTGCCACAATCGGATACACAATGGCAAATAGAGGGAAACAATACAATCCTGACTCCTTCAACACCCATCACTTTAATTTATAATAATGGACAAGGACAGATCTTCCGGCGTATTCTTTCTGTTGATGATCATTTCATGTTTACCATTGAAGATTCTATCAGCAATGAAAGTGATCAACCAATATATCTCTCATCCTATGCCCGCGTTGCACGTGCAGCACCACCAGAACATACAAATGCAACCTATTTACTTCATGAAGGTATGATAGGTATTGCAGGAGATTCGCTCAAAACTGAAAAATATAAAACCTTAGCAGAGCTTGACCCGAATCCTGATAATGGGCAGAAAAGTATGACTTTCTCCAAAGTAACAGGAGGTTGGATTGGTATTACCGATAAATATTGGGCTGTAGCAGTTATTCCCCCGCAAAATAAAGAATATACAAGCCGTTTTATTTATTTTGATCGTTTGCAAACGCATTATCAGTCTGACTTGCTAGGATCGCTTTTAACGATTGCTCCAAATGAAACAAAAACTATTACAAATCGGCTTTTTGCTGGTGCAAAACAAGTTGAAATTATTAATAACTATCAAAATGATCTAAAAATCAAAAAGTTTGCTCTTTTAATTGACTGGGGTTGGTTTGATTTCATCACCAAACCAATGTTTTCTCTCATTGATGTTCTTTATAAACAAACAGGAAATTTTGGTATCGCCATCCTTCTTGTCACGGTGCTCTTAAAAACTCTTCTTTTTCCTCTAGCCAATAAATCTTATAAATCTATGGCACGCATGAAGCTTTTACAACCGCGGTTGCTAGAAATAAAAGAAAAATATCCCGATGATAGAACCAAGCAACAACAAGCAATAATAGAACTATATAAAACCGAAAAAATTAATCCCCTTGCTGGTTGTTGGCCAATGTTGGTTCAATTCCCAATATTCTTTGCTCTTTATAAAGTTCTCTATATCACCATTGAAATGCGCCATGCCCCTTTCTTTGGCTGGATTAAAGATTTAGCGGCACCCGATCCAACTTCTCTTTTTAACTTGTTTGGTCTCTTGCCATATACAACGCCAACATTTCTTCTGATTGGTGCATGGCCTTTGATTATGGGAATAACGATGTTTTTACAAATGCGTATGAATCCTGCTCCTCAAGACCAAACCCAAGCGATGATATTCACATGGATGCCTGTTGTCTTTACTTTTATGCTCGCCTCTTTCCCTGTTGGTCTCGTCATCTATTGGGCATGGAATAATATATTATCAATTATTCAGCAAGGTATCATGATGAAGCGCCAAGGAGTTAAAATTGAGCTTTTTGATAATCTGAAAGCCATCTGGAGAAGATCACCAAAAAAAGAAGTGCATGAATGACAAGAGATTCTTCCCTTTCTGGAATTTTTTCTCGTAATTGGATTTTTATTCGTGGTGTACCAGCAATACGCTTTCTTCCCCCCGAAGGACCACCGGAAATTGCATTTGCAGGACGTTCCAACGTTGGAAAATCATCTTTAATCAACGCACTCGTCCAACAAAAAAGCTTAGCACGTACCTCAAATACACCAGGACGGACTCAAGAGCTTAATTATTTTGTCCCCGATGGATTCAGTGGGCAACTAGGAGACCTTCCCCCTCTAGCATTAGTAGATATGCCTGGTTATGGTTTTGCTGCTGCTCCTAAAAATCTTGTTGATGCGTGGACAAATTTGATTTTTAGCTATTTACGGGGGCGCACAACGTTAAAACGTGTATATATCTTGATTGATTCACGGCACGGAATTAAAAATAATGATGAAGATGTTCTTGCTCTCCTTGATAAAGCAGCTGTTTCTTATCACATTGTTTTGACAAAAAGCGATAAAATCAAATCAAATGCCTTGGAAAAATTAATTATGAGCACACAAACAAAGCTTCTTAAACGCTCAGCAGCTTATCCTGAGCTTCTTGTAACCTCTTCAGAAAAAGCTATCGGTTTAGAGGAATTACGTGCTGCCATTTTGCAAACCATCGCATAAGAGAACAATTCCTAGTCATTAACAATTTATTAATTATAATTACTAGCAGCTACTAATGATCTTGTACTTCTAGTCAAGCATCTTTATAAAAATGATTACTTGAAAGAATTCTCTTCAACTCTATTTGATAGTGTAAATTATGCTGACACTTTTTCACTCTCCCCTATCCGCTGCCTCGCGCTTCATACGCCTCATTCTTGGGGAATATGGTGTAACTATTCAACTGATTGAAGAATATGAATGGGCAAGAAGACACGAATTTCTAGCCCTCAATCCCGCTGGTCATGTTCCTGTTTTTCTCGATGAACACGAGGTTCCATTATCAGGTCCTCTTGTTATCTGCGAATATTTAGACGAAACACATGGAAGTTTACGACAAGAAAATAAGCTCTTTCCGGAAAATCCTTTAGATCGTGCGGAAGTACGCCGTCTCAATGACTGGTTCTTAAATAAATTCGAAAATGAAGCAACGCGCCATATCGTACGAGAACGAATCCATAAACGTGAAATGCCACTTGCCATTGGCGGTGGTGCTCCTAATTCACAAATTTTACGCAATGCACGTGCCAATATTTTACCACATATGAACTATCTCAATTGGCTCTGCGCCTCTCGCGATAGCTTAGTCGGTTCTGCCTTGTCCTATGCAGATCTAGCAGCAGCAGCCTCTATTTCTGTACTTGACTTTCTAGGGGAAATTGACTGGGAACAATCTCCTGCTGCCAAAGACTGGTATATGAGAATTAAATCACGCCCTTCTTTTCGTTCTCTTTTAACAGATCGCGTCCGCGGAATTGTTGCAAGTGCTCACTATGCAGATCTTGATTTCTAGCCTTCTCTCACAAACAAAAATAAAAGTGATATTCTATCTAAAGGATATTTATAGGTTTATGAATTTTTATGCATGCGTATAAACAATATAATAATACATTGATTTATGATCGCATTAAACAGAGAATAAAACCCATTATAATTGAATCACAAAAATCACTTTCTTATCGTGTCACAAAAAAGATCAGCACAGGGATAAAAAATACTTAAGAAAGGATTTTAAAGACTCTCTTTAAATACAAGAACTGTAGCATCATTGGAAGCTAGGCAAATAAAATAACAATACTTAACGCATGTTATACTCCATTCTTCCCAATATATGAAAAAACGCATTGCATAATATATATCCTATTTTCTCTATAATAAACAAAGCCTCATCATGCGTTTTTTACAACATAACAATTTTTTCAACTGACTTTCCTAAAAGATGAAGAATCCGGCCAACTCTCGTGTGTAAACAATCCAACTTCTTGTTAGCCCCTTGTTTTTACTCCTTTTTACGTGATTTTATTTATGTATAACATATTGATATACAATGATAAATAATCGTTTTCTTATGCGTCACAAATGGAATTGATGAGTGAAAATGACTAAGTGCCAAGAATTGTTAAAACATTAAAGGCTAACAAAACGTATGATAATGCTGATTTGCTCTATTCATGAAGCATAAAGATAGTGGCGCAAAATAGATTTTATATTATTCATGGATACTCTCTCGTGATACCACTCACGAGCACTATCATAAAATAAGTTTAGAAGAATTGATAAATATATTTCTTTAAGAAAAGCGCATGAATTGACAATATAGGTCTATTTTGTTTGGAAGATCTTATTTTGCATGAAGAACGCTCTCCTTTAAAGAACGAAAGAAACAAAAGCGTAAAGTAATACACAATCTTCATTAGGTTTCATAAGCAAACCTTACTTAAGAATATTCATCACACACTCTAACGAAAAACATCTCTATTTAAATTTGTAGATCTTATATCACTTGCTCTAAACGACAGTGTTTTACAGCACAACAAGATAAATTAAAGCAGGAAAAAAATTTTCTATAAAGAAAAAGAACCATTGGAAAGAAGGCAAGAATTTGCCTATACTGCACAGTAAAGTATCATAAGGAGATAAAAATGCGCCTTACAGTTGTTGGTGCAAATGGAAGAATGGGACGTGAACTCATTACAGCAATCCAGCAGAGGAAAGATGTAGAGCTTTGTGCTGTTCTTGTACGTAAAGGCTCACCGTTTGTAGGAAAAGATGCCAGTGCATTAATTGGTTCAGATTCTCTTGGGATTAGTATCACTGACAATCCCGAAAATGCCTTTTCTAATACAGAAGGTATTTTAGATTTTTCACAACCAGAAGCCAGTATTCTTTATGCTAACTACGCTGCTCAAAAAAGCCTTGTCCATATTATTGGCACCACAGGATTTAGCAAAACAGAAGAAGAAAAAATTGCAGATTTTGCGAAATATACAACTATTGTCAAATCCGGGAATATGAGCCTTGGAATAAATCTTTTAGCCAACCTTGTAAAGAAAGCCGCTAAAGCATTAGAAGCCGATGATTTTGATATCGAAGTTTATGAAATGCATCACGCTAACAAAGTTGATGCTCCTTCTGGAACAGCCCTTCTTCTTGGCCAAGCAGCAGCTGAAGGGCGCAATGTTATGCTTAAAAATGTGCGTGTCAACGAACGCAATGGTCATATAGGTAAACGCAAAAAAGGCACCATTGGCTTTTCTTGTTCACGTGGTGGGACAGTTGTTGGAGAACACAGTGTCATTTTTGCTGGTCCCAATGAGCGCATTGTTCTTTCACACACAGCGCAAGAACGCTCTATCTTTGCCAATGGCGCATTAAAAGCAGCTTTATGGGCACAAAATCATGAAAGCGGTCTTTATTCAATGTTCGATGTTTTGGGATTGAACGATAAATTTTAAACAATCAATAGAATAGAGGCAATTTATAATGGGACGCATACTTACACTAATTCGTCATGGACAAAGTGAATGGAATCTCAAAAACCTTTTTACCGGTTGGAAAGATCCCGATTTAACAGAAAAAGGTCATGCAGAAGCGATAGCAGCAGGAAAAAAACTGAAAGAATATGGTTTGAGGTTTGATATCGCTTATACATCTGCCTTACAGCGAGCTCAAAAAACCGCTCAGCACATTTTAGAGCAAATGGGACAATCAGATTTAGAAGTGATAAAAAATCCCGCATTAAATGAACGTAATTATGGTGATCTTTCTGGTTTAAATAAAGATGAAGTACGCCAACAATGGGGGCAGGAGCAAGTGCAAATGTGGCGCCGCTCCTATACGATTGCGCCGCCGAATGGAGAAAGCCTACGCGATACCGGTGCGCGCATCTGGCCTTATTATCTTTACCATATCCAGCCTTATATTTTGCGCTCCCAAACTGTTTTGATCGCAGCACATGGAAATTCTCTTCGTGCTCTTATTATGGCGCTTGAAGGTCTCTCCGGTGAGGAAATTATATCTCAAGAATTAGCGACCGGCATTCCTATTATTTACACATTTAATCCGGATTCAACAATTTTATCAAAGACAGTCCTCACACCTTAAACTTCTAAAATCATGA
This sequence comes from Bartonella sp. AP88XZML, assembly GCF_042195565.1. NCBI lineage: Bacteria > Pseudomonadati > Pseudomonadota > Alphaproteobacteria > Hyphomicrobiales > Bartonellaceae > Bartonella > Bartonella sp. AP88XZML. The sequence continues at coordinate 21,810 of NZ_JBHIOQ010000019.1, forward strand.
TCTCCCTTAAAAGTTCAATGCTATCGTTTTAAGCTGAAAAAATAAATTCTATAATTTTATTGACAGAGTTGCTTCATGCGCTTAGATGAATTTTATAAGCCCAGATGGCGGAATTGGTAGACGCGCAGGTTTCAGGTACCTGTGCCGTAAGGCGTGGAGGTTCGAGTCCTCTTTTGGGCACCATGTTCTTTTTTATCCAAAATAAATTATTGATTTTCCATATATTTTTTACAGTGAGGGACGCGTAAATAAAAGTTAGGGAATAGGATTTTTCAACCTATCTCTATANGCTTTTTAATTGGGCAATTGATCAAGGTCTTTTGGAAAACAATCCGACTTTAGGGGTCAAAAAACCTCCTCTTAAAAATAAAAGCGGCTTTCCTGTTTGGACAGAAGAAGATGTTGAGAAATATTATCAAAGATGGTCCCATGGTACCCATGAACGCGTTTGGATTGATGTCCTTTTGTATACGGGTTTGCGTCGTGGTGATGCGGTCCGCATTGGCTGGAAAGATGTAAAGAATAATATCATTCATCTCAAGACAGAGAAAAGTAAATTCCAAACAGATGTCTTTCTACCTATTTTACCGGAATTAGCCAAAACGCTTGAAACTGGTCCTATTGGAGAAGAAACATTCATTTGTGGTAAAGAAGGTAAAAAACTAGTTAAAGAAAGTTTTGGCAACCTTTTTCGTGAGGCTTGTAACGTAGCGGGAATCAAAAAATCAGCACATGGCTTAAGAAAATTAGCAGCAACACGCGCAGCTAATTCTGGTGCAACAGTATCACAACTCAAAGCAATTTTTGGCTGGACAAATGATGCTATGGCATCTCTTTACACAAAGAGCGCAGACCGTAAAAAACTCTCTCTTGAAGCCATAAAAAAGCTTCAAAAAGATGAGGGATAGAGGCAAAAAAACTCAATAGAATCAAGATTCACCTATTCCCTTATATTAGACATAACTATTTTATTTTACTTGCTTTTTATTTGCCTGTCACGCCCACCATTGCATTTTATATCAACAATAATTTATTGATTTTCCATATATTTTTTACAGTGAGGGACGCGTAAATAAAAGTTAGGGAATAGGATTTTTCAACCTATCTCTATAGGACGCCTCTTTTTTTGCAAACTTTCTCAAGAAAGTCTTTTAATTCTGCTAAGTTTTGTCGTGAAAAATTCTCTAAATTTCTAACAAACTCACCAACAGCTTCACGTCTCAACGGATCAGAAGTCTTGATTGTAAAACTTTTGCGACAAGCATAAGCTGCTTTCCTTAAGAGTAAAGCCTTCTCTTTATCTAAACCATAAAGCTCTATGATTTTTTCCTCCAGTCCTACAGGAACAGATTTTTTGCCAATCTCGACAGAAGATAAAAATGATACAGATATGTCTAATTTCTTAGCCATATCTAAGAGGCGTTCGGAGTGATCAATGCGAAGTTTCCGTAAAATTTTACCAAA
>NZ_JBHIOQ010000020.1:0-25191 GCF_042195565.1 Bartonella sp. AP88XZML
ACGCAGAGCCCAATTAAGGCGAGGGGCTTGAAGGCTTGTGAAGGTATCTTTTGCCTGTTGAAGATACCATTTTTGGTGGATGATTAACTTCAACTTCTAAGCCTTTTTAAGAGTAGGTGTTGATGATTGAGAGACCTTAGATGCTTTTGGTTTTTCGAGAGAGGTTTCTTCAGTCATTGGTTCAGATGATGTTTGTGTGGCTTCTTGTTCTATCTGCTTAATTTGTTCAATTGCTTTGTCAGGCTTTGCTACCATCTTGGCCTCAACAAGAAGTTTTGCAGCATTGGCGCGCTTGAGACGTGCGTAGATCTAATTAGAAACTTCAACAAATGGATTATTGGGTGTTGATGGTTCAAAGCGAACAGTGCTTTTATTGTCTCCAACAACACACATTGGCTTAGTGATGACAGCTTTCATCATTGCTTCTTTTGAGTCATAATTAATGACATCATTAGTCAAATATTGATTTTTATTCTGTGAAAAATTGTTTAGCCGATTGTCAACAGAAAAAATCATGATCTTATGCTTTTTTATTTTTTACCTAAAGTTGGTGTTTTTAAACATTAAAAATTGTAGAAAAAATTCAAGTAAGAAATGTTGATAACTTTGCTAAGACTTCGCCCATTACGCGCTACTATATCTAAAGAACGCGGTTGGTCGCAGCATATCACACCTGTTGTATGCAGCCCTGTTCCCACCAATGAAACAGCAAAGTCCGCTATTCTAGCAAAATTTCCTCCACTCGTAATGGGCAAAACAATGAGTGTTTTTGTTAAACGATTAAACGCCTCCGGTGACACAATCAGTACAGGATGCATTCATTTTTCTCATAGACAGAGGTTGGGTCAAGCGATACAAACCAAATTTACCCCGCTTCATTACAAGAGCTCTCTCCCAACAAGCTTAGCATCAAACCACTCTACATCTTTATCCGCAAAATCGTCCGAAGTATTACATTGGGCTAACAATTCTTAAAGAGTGTAATTTTGCGATATCTATAGCCAAACCCACTTGCATATTTCAGTAAGATGAAGAACATCAAGCAATGCAGGCGGTGTAGAGAGCATAACTGATCCTCCAACTTTACGTAATTTCGTTGTATGCATAAAACGCCCTCTCTAATATTATATAAAAATATAACATAAAGCCCATGATTCAATAGCTTTTTATGCTTTTGTGTAAATGTTTAAGAAGCGCATTTAGAGCAATACGCAATATACTCTGAATAAAGTCAATATTTTTTATCTCTCTGTTGATCTCGTCTATAAGAGGTTCGTAATTGAGAATGCTTTTCGGAATATCACCAACGTAAACCCATGCTTTTACTTGCGCTTTGGTACTAAAATCCGCATTCTTAGGTGTTTTGTAATACTGACCACCATCAAACTTTTCACACTCTCTTGTGCCGTCTTCGTATTCGTAGAGGTTGTAAAAATACTCCTCTGTCCCATCCCCCATGGGGCATACCCACTGCCGTTGCAACAAACCTCTTTCGCATGGGTTGTTTACGGTTTTTTAAGAATAGATGTTTTAAAATGAACATGCTTTAATCCTAATTTTACAAATTTGTCTATTTGCCTTAAATTTGACCGTACAGAGCGTTTTATATGATAGATTTTTTATCATAAAATCTTTAAATCACTCTGTACGGTGCCATTTTGTCGATTTAAATGCACATCCAATCACAAAATGATCAGAAATTTTCACTAGTTTGCTAACCTGCAATGTTTTTCACTTGCTTTTCAACCAACGTGAGTGGTCTTGAATTCTCTCTCATTGCCTTTTCTTTCAGCCTTTTTTCACGGGTGTTCAAAACAGCCTGGTGTACAAGATTGGCTTTTGTCAAAAGACTATTTTCCAAATCACGACATAATTTTACTAACTCACGAGTGTTTGGAAAAAACGTATCCGATAAACCTTCTACCTCATCGCATAAAATCCGTTTAACCGTTTTTATGAGTGACCACGCAGAAACACTTTCCAAAACCATTCCATAGGTAAGCGCCATACCTTCATGATCTGCCTGTTGCGAAATTTTTTGAACCACACGAAAGCATCCAAATTGCCTTGGTTATGTCCTCTTTACTCACTTTTATTGAAAACAATTCGTGAAGTTGATCACACGCTTCTAAGGCAATCGCTTCCTGCTGTTGTGTCAATGCTTGCCACTTTTCAAAACTAAAGGAAACTCCGGAGTTATCATCTCGTGAATGTGTTTCAAAGTGACCTCGAGGCCCGATATCAAGGATACTGTCTGAGATGCGTTCATCTACACTTTTTTGCCTTTGAGAGTGATTTCCATAGTTTTTTCCGTTCTCTAAATCCTCGATAGCTTTTTGCACCCAGTTGCGCCACATTGCTTTCCAATCCGTTTTGCGTGCATCTTTGCCTGTTCTAGCTTTCCAAAAATCTCGAAATTTTGCCATTTCGGCTTTGACACGCTCTGGAGGCAATCCCTCTTCGATTGCGAAATCATAAACAGATTCGAAATCATCAGGGGTACGACAGCCACTGTCATTTCTAACCCGTTTAGCTTTTTCGTAATGTTCTCTTGCTCGTGAATGGAAGGTTGTTTTTCTACACCCGTTTCGATTTGCTCTGATGTGGTCTCAACAGCAGCAACCTCTGTTGGTTCGTCAACCTGTTCGTTTGTTTCTAAACTTTCAGAAGCAGTTTTTTTTGCTAACTAAAATGATAGTTTTAGTTTATATATATTCTTATTCTGTTTCTTTATAGCTTGGTTTTGCTTAGCGTTTGCTTCAGCAAAATCATTAAAGTGTTTTTATAGCGTTTTTTATTGTGCACCTTTTTTCCAGCCTCACTATGAATTTGCGATATGTGCACTTTTTTATCAGTAAAATCTTTTAGCTCTTCTTCAACGCGCGTATTCGACAAACCATTATCTTTCTCAATAAGTTTATCATTCTTTATGAGATATTCGACAATAGTTACAAACTTTTTTGCGAGCAATTGCAAGCGCGGGCAAGCATTTCAAAATCTGTTTTAATTGGTGCTTTTTTGTCATACATGCGAATGAAAAGCGTTATATAAATGCCCCTTTGCTCTCATGTCATTCCATCGATCTCACTGTTCCAGTCATTCAAAAAGGAATCTTATCCATGGCATTGCATTAGACATGCGCATTTCCTTCTTTAACTAAATATAAAATTGCTAAAGCATTTGCTTCGTTGTCATCTTTTGGATTGTATCCTTTTGCACACACCGTCTTAATCATCTCTTCTTGTGAGGCATTGACTTTATCTGTTGTGATCTTCATTTTTGTAAGCCATTGCTGAAAACGCAAATAGCGCATACTATCGCCTTTAAAACGACAAAATTCAAAATTGACAAGTGCTACTTGTTATACTGCTGTCTACACGAGAAATCGCCCAGCCTGTCTTAGATCTAGATCAAGGCAGAGAACGGTTTGTGTATTGATGATCATCTTCCCCCATGAAGGCTGTTGCGTATTTATATGTGCGCTATGACAGAGCGTGTTGTGATTGCCTGTCTTGAAAAAATGGTCGTGAGAAAGTACTTGAAACTACTTTTGGGCCAATTTTTTACTGCCATTCGAGGAAAAATAATCTTAGAAGCAGTTGATTTTCGAATTAACTCTTCTTGTTTTTGAATCACATCTTTTTGTGCACGTATTTTTTCAGCTTCTTTATCTATTATTTTGTCTTTTGCATCTATCTCTTTTCTGAGCTTTTGCGTCGTTTTACAAGAGTCATGAAGAGTATAAGCCAATCCCAAATTAGCAATACTGATTGCCTCTCCATCCTATAAAGACGAGGAGGAGGTCAAAGTGCTAAAAAGGTACCTCAAAAAGCAGCAATGATTCGTATTTTAGTACCACCGCGGTGCCGTCTTATAGCGTTATAATAAAGTTACGAAAGGTGGTTTAGAAGGTGCTTTAATTTTTTTTGACTTTTAATAAATCATTGGAAAATAAGAGAGATTAAGATAATCTGGTGCGGACGGCGGGACTTGAACCCGCAAGGTCTTCGACCGGCAGATTTTAAGTCTGCTATGTTTACCGTTTTCATCACGTCCGCGATGTGAGTTCTCTCATAAGCTATATCTTTTATTGAATCAAGAATTAATGACAAAAGAAACATTTTTCATTTTTTAGTGAAATTTTGACTGACAATAGTTTCCTTTATCGATAGAAAAAGCTTTTATAATGTAAATAAAGTATGAAATGATTAGTGTTATGAGTCAATTTATTCAAGACGTCACAAAAGCTATGGTGGGATTGCATCACGTGTTTGCTGAAACACCACTTCAAAGAAATGATTTTCTTAGTCAAAAGTATGATGCAGAAATTTATTTAAAGCGTGAAGATTTAACACCGGTGCGGTCTTATAAGATTCGTGGTGCTTTCAATTTTGTTTCAGAAATGCTTAGCTGTATATCACCAGATTCTGCATTTGTTTGTGCTTCAGCGGGGAATCACGCGCAAGGGGTTTCTTTTGTTTGTCGTTATTTTAAACGTAAAGGCGTGATTTTCATGCCTATGACAACGCCACAACAAAAAATTGAAAAAACACGTATTTTTGGTAAAGAATTCATTGATATTCGTTTGGTTGGTGAAACATTTGATCAATGTTATGAAGCTGCGCAATCCTTTGTCGTAGAGAGCGGTGGTGTAATGGCTCCACCTTTCGATGATATTCGCATTATTACAGGGCAGGCAACAGTGCTTTGTGAAGCTGCTTTACAATGGAAAAAACTCAATGGAGAAAGTGAGCCAGATTTGATGATTGTGCCAGTAGGGGGTGGTGGTTTGGCAAGTGGAGTGAGCAAGTTTTTACATGAATATGGTTGGAAAACAAAGCTTCGTTTTGTTGAGCCGCAAAGAGCTGCAAGTTTGCTTGCTTGTTTGGAGAGTGGAAAACGCGTCAAGCTTGAAAGCATTGACACTTTTGTAGATGGTGCTGCTGTGGCTGAAATTGGTGCTCTAAACTATACAATTCTAAAGCAATTTCCCCCTGATTCTGTCATTACGGTTCCTGAAAACCGCGTTTGTTCTACGATGGTTGAAATGCTTAATGTTGAAGGTGTGGTTCTTGAACCGGCTGGTGCTTTATCGATTGATGCGCTTAACAGTATTCCTCCTCAAGAGTTAAAGGGGAAAAAAATTCTTCTCGTTATTTCAGGAGGTAATTTTGATTTTGAGCGTTTGCCAGAAATTAAAGAGCGTTCTTTACGTTTCCAAGGGTTGAGAAAATATTTTATTTTTAGTTTTCCGCAACATCCTGGTGCATTGCGTCATTTTCTTTCCACATTATCACCAGATGATGATATCGTACGTTTTGAATATCTTAAAAAGTCAGCGAGAAACTTTGGTTCTGTATTGGTTGCGATTGAAACAAAAAAATACGGTAATTTTTGTCTTTTAGAGGAAAAATTTCAAGCGTTAGGTTGGCGTTATCGTGATATTACTGATGATCAAACGTTATTTGATTTTGTTATTTGAGAAACTGAAATTTTACTAAAACAAGAAGTATAATGATGAAACCTATTTTTTATTCGGTGCTGAGTCTATTTTTCTTTTTGATTGTTAATCAACAGAGTTTAGCATCTCAGCCAACAATAGTACAAAAAGATGAACTTTCAAGAGTCGTTGTTGATGTCAATAATGCTATAAAAAATGGGGATTTTATGCCTATTTCTCGTTATATGCCTGAGCGGCTTTATAAAGAGATGGCACATCGATTGAATACAACAGAGAGTGCTTTACGTAGTGATTTTCTTCAACAGTTGCATAAGAAATTTGAGGGGTTGCCTTCTGGTGCTTATTATTTAGATAAAGAAAATATAGAGTATTTACAAACTGATAACGGTACTTTGTATGCTTTAATTCCAACAGTTCTTGAGATGAAAGATCGCATCATTCAATATAAAACTTTGGCGATTTTTGATAAAAACCAATGGTATTTAATTTATGGCGGTCAAAAAACTTTACAAAATCCAGTTTTTCTCGAGATTTATCCTGATTTTATCAAGGTACATTTACCGATGGACACAATCATCAAAAAGTAAACGATCTAAATATTGTTTTTATTCATGATAAATGTATTTCGTAAAGTTCTTGCTTTTTTATCATAATCCAAAGATAATAGAGATGAAGGCATTTAGGCTGGTTTGTTGGCTTTTTGTAAAGTGAAGTTTATACGCCTTTATCTTGATTTCAAGGTGTTCATGAGTTGCGCAAGCCGCTTTTTAGGCGTTGCTTCATTTAAAATGTCAGGGATTTCTCTTGCGCGGATTCTTGAGTGGAGAGTTCAGATGGTTACTTCTTTTGAGTTCTTCAGCTAAGGAAAGATTTTATTTTGCCTATAAAAGAAGAAAATGTTTTTACAAAGTTAGGTTTGCCTACTCTTTTGATTAAAAATTTACTCATTGCTGGGATGAGTAAACCTAAACCTATACAAGAACAAGCTATTCCAGTGATGTTGAAAGGACACGATATTTTAGGTGTTGCTCAGACAGGCTCTGGAAAAACTTTGGCATTTAGTTTGCCTATTTTAAGTCAGATTTTGGCTTTAGGTGATAAACGCTGCCCTAAAACTGCACGCGCTTTGATTTTAGCTCCAACGCGCGAACTTGCTGTTCAGATTGATGAAGCGATTCGCACTGCGGCGAAAGGAGCACATCTTTCAACATGTCTTATTTTTGGGGGCGTATCACGTTTAAAACAAATTAAACGTATGGAAGCAGGTGTGGATGTTTTGATAGCGACTCCAGGGCGTTTGAGAGATCTTGTTCGTGAAAAGTGTGTTGATCTTTCCCAATCTCGTTTTTTGATTTTGGATGAAGCAGATCGTATGTTGGATATGGGGTTTATTCATGATGTTAAGCAAATTGCAAAGCTTTTGCATCAAGAGCGTCAGACAGCACTCTTTTCTGCAACAATGCCGAGGGAAATTTCTGTGCTTGCAAAATGTTTACTCAATGATCCGGTTAAAATTGAAGTTGTTCCTCAAGGTACTACGGCTGTAGAGATTTGCCAAAAATTATATTGTGTTCCTACGAATGAAAAAAAGAATGTTTTAAGTAAACTTTTGACAAATCCAGCTTTTGATTCGGTTATTGTTTTTACTCGAACTAAACATGGGGCAGATGCTGTCACACGTAGTTTAGAAAAGGTAGGATATTTAGTCGCAACAATTCATGGAAATAAATCACAAGGTGCTCGCCAGTCTGCTTTAAAAGCTTTTCGTGAAAGATCTGTGCAGATTCTAGTGGCAACAGATATTGCTGCACGCGGTATTGATATACCAGGGATAAGCCACGTTATTAATTACGACTTACCAGATGAAGCTGAAAGTTATGTACATCGTATTGGTCGTACAGGACGTAATGGCGCATCTGGTGTAGCACTTACGCTTTTTGATGAGAAGGTAGAAAGGTCCCGCTTGCGTGCTATAGAGCGCTTGATTCGTATGAAATTGGTGGCTGAGGCTGTTCCAGAACAATTTGCAGCGTTTCCAGAAAAGCCAATTGTACGAGAAAGTAAAGAAAAAGAAAACGATAAGGAACGCCGTTTTAAAAAATCTAAACATCAAAAACAGTTTTTAGGTCGAAAAGATGATACCGCACAGTTGCAGCGGAAGAATTCTTCACCTCAAAATGAGAGGCATAAAAAAGCAAAAGCAGTAGTAAAGCGTGCAAAGCCTCTTCGTTTTCGAAAATCAGTTAAGAGGGCTGCTTAGATAAAGTCTTGAAAAAAGATCATGTACTGGAGATTTTTTACTTTTGTTGATGAAAAGAGCTATAAAATACTCTTGTCAAAGTAAGAAGATCCTTTAGAGGTTTTCATTTTTTAGAAATGAAAACTTCTAACTTTTTGGATTTATTAAAAATCTTTATTGTAGAGGCAATTATTTATTTGCTTTATTCCCATTTTTTTAAATGGGAATAAAAGTAGATTTTATTTATATAAAATTATTTTTATAAAGGATGTGTTTTATCTTTAATGATAACTTTTAATTTTAAAAATTGATGTCTAATAATAACTCATTGTTTTATATATTTAATAATTCACTATATCGTATTTTTTTCATTTTTAAGTTATTTATGCGGATCAATCAAAAGTATTCGCTTGCACGTTATGTGTGAAGTTGTCATATAAATAAACATTTGAAAAATAAATAAAATAATTTTTATAAACTCTTTCAAAGGCAATGGGGGATTGCTGAGATTGAGAGTTGGAAAATAGTATGATGGTATGGCTTTTATTATAAATAAAGATGGGGCTGATCAATCGATTTCATTTTATACCATTTACGGGGGTGTCATTGTGAAAGAGTCTTGGGGGATTTAAGAGATATCTCTTTAAAAAAGCATGTGACTGCATAATACAATAGCGAGAATGTCATGATTTCTGAAGGCTTTCTCAAGATTCTTAACAATTTAGCTCGTTATCTTGGTTTTTACTGTAAAACACTATTATTTGGGGGGATATAAAGTATTTGGGGCTATAAAGCCTATAAGATTTTATGTATTAAATGTTTTATGACAGTGTGGTGAACAAGGCAAGGTTGTTTGTAAAGCGTTGAAGTGGCTAGCAGGAGGCAACCTATTAGATAAGACGTTGGAGTGTTTACAGACTTGTTTTATGTTTTTTGCTTTTAGGATGGGGAGGAGGTTATGTGGGGTGTATGGAGATAATATATGACCTTGATTATTGTTTCTTCCATTTTTCAAAATGATTGCTTCATGAGCAGGTTTTTAAGTTTAATTTCTTTATTGAGTATAAATCATTCTTTCTTTGGAAAAAAAATATGAGACAGTTTCATTGCTAATGGAGCTTAATAATTCATCTTTGATGAAAGAAATCGTAATTTATAATTTATAATGTGCAAATAATTGCAGTGCCCTCTTATAGAGGTGCGGTGGTTTGAGAAAAGTAATCTTATTTGTGCTATTTTAAAATGAATCAATAGTTTTTTGCGTTCATTGCAAAAAACACATCCCGTAGGATATTGCGTTTCTACTTTATTGCAAAAATCCTATTCCATTACTTTTATTAACGAATCCCTCATGTCTAAAAACTTTAGAAAAAACAATAAACTACGTGGAATAAAAGAAAAGTGGCTCCCCGGGCCGGATTCGAACCAGCGACCAACCGGTTAACAGCCGGTTGCTCTACCGCTGAGCTACCGGGGAATGGTGCCCAATCATCTCGTTGAAAAGGCTATAGCAAAGCAATACTGATTTGCAAAGGATAAAATTACTTTTTTTAAAAAAATATGATAAATTGTGTAATAAGAGGAAAAAAGGCGAGAGAATATTTCTACACCTTGACGGATGCGTTGCCTTCCCTTATTGAAACCTTTATGTTTGTTGACGAGGCCTCGTGGCGGAATGGTTACGCAGAGGACTGCAAATCCTTGTATCCCGGTTCGATTCCGGGCGAGGCCTCCAGCCGATTTTAAACGAAACGGCTTTTAAGGGAGATGAGGTATAGGAAAATAGATTATTTCCCTCTATTCTTGTGAAGACACTTTTGTATGAGAGATTATACAGTTAAAATCTAATTGTTGACTGTAGTATCCTTTTTTGTAACGCCCATAGTTTAAGAGATCTTTATCCCTTATTGTCGCTGTTTTGTTTGTTTTTTGTAGGTTAGGAGAAAATATTCGTTATGGTTGCAGATTTTGCTGAGCTTCGTCGCAAAATGGTTGACAATCAAATTCGTACAGTCGATGTAACGGATTTATCAGTTCTTGAAGCCTTTTTAACGGTATCTCGTGAAGATTTTGTATCGGAAGATATGAAAGTGTTAAGTTATCTTGATACTGATATTGTTCTATGTCCAGAGCAAGATGGGGTTCCTGCACGCTATTTGATGAAACCTGCGTCTCTAGCGAAATTACTACAGCTTGCCGCTGTAAAATCATCAGATGTTGTTTTAGATATTGGTGCAAATAGTGGTTATTGTGCAGCGTTGCTTGCAAAACTTGCAGGGTCTGTGATTGCGCTGGAAAGTGATAAATCTCTCTTTGAACGTGCTCTTGAAGCTTTAGAACGGAATCAATGTGATAATGTGGTTGTCGTTCATGGTCCATTAGAGAAAGGATATGCCGTTGAGGGACCTTATGACGTGATTTTCATTGAGGGATCTGTTGATTTTATTCCTCAAGGTATCTTTGATCAAATGAAAGACTGTGGACGTCTTGTTGTGGTTGAAGGGCATGGAAATGCTGCTGTTGCACAAATCTATATAAAAGAAGATGGGATCATCTCGGCTCGTCGTGCTTTTAACCTCGCTGTAAAGCCTCTTCCTTGTTTTTTCAAAACACCTGGTTTTGTGTTTTAGTGCTTGTTTGTTTTGTGAATAAAAGATAATTTTGTAATTTATTTGGGGTTTGTTATTGTGTGTATTATGTTTAGAGTAAACAAGAAGTTTCAGGCGTGTTTATTGCTGGTGTTGAGTGTTTTTCTATCAGAGGCTGTTTGTGCTGAAACATTGATGGATGCCTTTTCTAAGGCTTATAAATATAATGCTAAGTTGAATAGTGAACGTGCAGCTGTGCGTATATCCAGTGATGATGTTGTCATTGCGCGATCGGGGCTATTGCCACAAGTTGAGGGAGTTGGGAACTATGGGCGCAATAAGTCTTTTACAGGTCCTTATGTCACTTCTGGATCTATAGGAGTGAGATTAAATCAAAGATTATTTGATGGTTTTATCACGCAAAATATCTTTTCTTCAGCTCAAGTTAAGTTGCAGGCTCAGCGTGAATATCTTCGTAATGTTGAACAAAATACGTTTCTGGAGGCGGTGACCGCTTATGCTAATGTCTATCACGCACGTCGTGTTGCCGATCTTCGGAGAGAAAATTTGGCAGCTCTTGAGGAACAAGTTCGTTCCAATAAAGCAAAATTTGATGTGGGTGAAGGAGGGCATGTTGATCTTGCTCAAGCTCAAGCTGCACGTTCCGTGGCGGTTTCAGAGCTGAGTCTTGCTCGTGCTGATGTAAAAGCAGCAGAGGCAGTGTATCGACAAGTTATTGGTTCTGATCCTGAAAAGTTAAAATGCCCACCTGTAGCCAAAGATTTTCCCGTCAACCTTGATATGGCTTACCAAATGAGCGTTGTGATGCATCCAGCAATCCTTTATGCTAAATATTTAGTCGATGCGAGTGTTTATAATGTAAAGGCGAAAGAAGGGGCATTGCTCCCTAAAGTTGATTTTTCTGCAACTGCATCTTATAATCGAATCTACAGCGGGGTTGGAGAAGATGGCATTTCTAAATCGATAGTGTTGTCAGTAAGTGTCCCAATCTTTGAAGGAGGGCGTACGTCTGCGCAAATTCGCCAATCAAGGGAACAGCTTGGACAGGCGCAGCTTCAACTCGATTTGGCGCATAGTAATACGCGACAAGCACTTACTTCTGCTTGGTTTCAGTTGGAGGGCGCACGCTCATCTGTTGTTGCTTACCGTGAAAGTGTTCGTGCTGCTGAAATTGCTCTGAAAGGTCGTGTTCAAGAAAATCTCGTAGGGCAAGCAACGACGCTGGATGTTTTAAATTCTCGTACTCTATTGATTAATGCTCAGATTGCGCTTGCAATGGCAGAGCGTAATGCTGTTGTGGCGAGCTATAGTGTTCAATCTTCTATTGGTAAATTGACTGCAAGTTATTTAGGTTTAAAAACAATTAAATATATCCGATAATACATAAAAGTATCTCTTTGAATCTTATTAAATTATTTTAGTTTTTAAAAGCTTAGTAAATCAACAGTTGAATATGTTGAAAGATATTGCGGCGAGATATTATTTTTATAAGTGTAGAAAACTGTGTGTAGCGCCCTCTTTATGACAAGCATATTTGAAAATATCGTAGGAGGCATGTTGATCTTATAATTCTTTTGCATACACTGAAAATATGATTCTATTTGTTGTTGCGTCTTTGAGAGGTTGTTAAAGTATGGTACAGAGTTCAAGCGTGTTACGTGAGCCAAGTATGGATGAAATTTTAACATCTATTCGTGAAATAATCGAAGAAAATGCGGTTCAATCTGATCACTTTTTAAATGAAGATGTTGCAGTGAATGCTTCAGAAGTGGCATCCGAGGGTATTTATGATACAACCTTATCGGTTGATGATGCTATGAAAGCTTTAGCTGATCGTATTGGTCTTTCTTCTGAAAATCAAGGAGGGAAGATAACGCAAGAGAAAGAGGATATAGAGGCAGAAAATAATACAGTTGGTATGGATATGCAAAAGATGAAGCTTTCTTCTGAAGAACGGAATTCTGTTTATAAAGCAAAAGAATATGAAGATGAGATAAGGAAATCACAGTCAGACGCTGGAAGGGATGGTCATGTGGAATTGTCTGCATATTGTATTTCTTCTGCAGAAAAGATTGCAAAGGATGTGTTGCGTCCTGCTATAGCAGAATGGTTACAGTCTAAATTGCCTATTTTGCTGGAAGATATTTTGCGTGAAGAGATTATGAAGGCGATTAAAAAATCGTCTTAATTATTTTTACATTATTTTTATGTTTTTCATTTTATGAGAATTTTGTTTGCGATTTTGCGAGCTCTCTAGTGAATGGCTGAGATTCACGAGATTCTGATCAGGTTTTGATCATATATTGTGTTTTTCAGCGGCGTTATGGATGGATAGAATGTTAGAAAAAAACTATGATGCTGCCTCTATAGAGCAACGGGTTGCAAAGAGATGGGAGACTCGTGGGGCTTTTAAAGCGGGAGCTGGTTCTAAAAGCGGTGCAGAACCTTTTTGCGTTATGCTTCCTCCTCCTAATGTTACGGGCTCACTTCATATGGGGCATGCGCTCAATACGACAATTCAAGATATAATAGTTAGATTTCAGCGGATGCGTGGCAGAAATGTGTTGTGGCAGCCTGGTATGGATCATGCTGGGATTGCTACGCAAATGGTAGTGGAACGTCAACTTGCAGAACGCCAAGAGTCAACGCGTCAAGAAATGGGGAGAGAAAAGTTTATTGAGCGTATTTGGGAATGGCGTTATGAAACTGGAGGCGTTATTGCAAACCAGTTGCGTCGCCTTGGGGTTTCATGTGATTGGTCGCGTGAGCGGTTTACAATGGATGAGGGGTTGTCGCAGGCGGTTCGTGAAGTCTTTGTCACGCTTTATAAGCAAGGGTTGATATATAGGGATAAGCGCCTCGTCAATTGGGATCCTAAATTGTTGACAGCTATTTCAGATCTTGAAGTTGAGCAAAAAGAAGTTCAAGGACGTTTGTGGCACTTTAGATATCCACTTGAAGGTAAAATTTTTGATCCAAATGATGCGACAACTTTTATAACAGTGGCGACAACACGACCAGAAACAATGCTTGGTGATACAGGAATTGCTGTTAATCCTGAAGATGAGCGTTATAAAAATCTTATCGGTAAAAATGCTCTTTTGCCGCTTGTTGGTCGTAGGTTATTAATTGTTGGTGATAGCCATGCTGATCCTGAAGCTGGAAGTGGTGCTGTAAAAATCACACCAGCTCATGACTTTAATGACTTTGAAGTAGGACAGCGTAATCATTTACGCTTGATCAATATTTTTACCCAGCAAGCCGAGATTTTTCTTCGTGAAAATGAAGCATTTTTCGATGGTTTGATTTTATCAGATGAATTAAAAATGTTAGTAGAAAATCTCGATAAATCTGATCGTTTTGTTGCTCGCCAGAAGATTGTTTCTTTGATGGAAGAACAGGGATATTTAGCTTCTGTTGATGATCATACCCATATGGTTCCTCATGGAGATCGCAGTGGTGTCCCTATTGAGCCTTTTTTGACGGATCAATGGTATGTTCATGCTGCTGAATTAGCAAAGCCAGCGATAGAGGCTGTTCAACAAGGCAAAACGCAGTTCGTTCCCGATAACTGGAAAAAGACGTACTTCAATTGGATGGAAAATATTCAACCTTGGTGCATTTCTCGCCAATTATGGTGGGGACATCAGATTCCTGCTTGGTATGGTCCTGATGGAACGGTTTTTGTTGAAAAAAGTGAAAAAGAGGCTTTAGATTCAGCTTTTGCTCATTATGGTGAGGTTGTTGAATTAATCCGTGATCCGGATGTTTTAGATACTTGGTTTTCATCAGCTCTTTGGCCTTTTTCAACATTAGGATGGCCAAATAAAACGACTGAATTATCTACTTTTTACCCAACATCTTTATCTGTGACAGGATTTGATATTATTTTTTTCTGGGTTGCTCGTATGATGATGATGGGACTTCACTTTATGGGTGACGTTCCTTTCCCAACGGTTTATGTGCATGCTCTTGTACGGGATCAAAAGGGTGCAAAGATGTCAAAATCAAAGGGAAATATTATTGATCCCTTAGAGCTTATTGATCAATATAGTGCTGATGCACTTCGGTTTACTTTAGCTATTATGGCAGCACAAGGTCGTGATGTAAAACTTGATGTTTCCCGTATTGCTGGTTATCGTAATTTTGCTACGAAATTGTGGAATGCTACCCGATTTGCACAGATGAATGGTGTGAAGCATGATCCAACTTTTAAACCAGAACAAGCAAAATTGCCGCTTAATCGTTGGATTTTAACAGAGTTATCTAAAACAATTTCAGCAGTTACGACTGGTATTGAACACTATAAATTTAATGATTCAGCTGCCACTCTTTACCGTTTCATTTGGAATACATTATGTGATTGGTATTTGGAGCTTCTCAAACCTATTTTTCAGGGGGAAAATGAAGATGCTAAAAATGAGGCTCAAGCTTGTACTGCTTGGGTTTTAGATGAAGTTTATAAACTTCTTCATCCTTTTATGCCTTATATGACGGAAGAGTTATGGTCTCTTACAGAAACGCAAGCCATCAAGCGTGAGGATATGCTCGCATTGACAAAATGGCCAGAGGAAACATTGATAGATGAAGAAGCTGCTGATGATATTAATTGGCTTATTGATGTCGTCACGGGGATTCGGTCTGTACGTTTTGAAATGAATATTCCAGTGGCGACACAAGCACCTCTTGTTGTTGTCGAAGGAGGGGAAGTAACGCGAGAGCGTGTGAAGCGTTATGATGCACTTCTTAAAAAATTAGCGCGTATTGAAGTTATTGATTTCTCTGATAAACTTCCGGAAGTATCGGCACAAATGATTTTGGGAGAGGCTGTTTTTTGTTTACCATTAGGACAGTTGATTGATTTGGAGGCTGAACGTGTTCGTTTGAGGAAGGATGTCAGTAAAATTGAACAAGATATTGAAAAAATATCGCTTAAGTTAAATAACCCCCAATTTATAGCAAATGCAAAAGCAGAAATTGTTGAGCGTGAGCGGAACAGGGTTGTAGAACTGCGTGCAGCGCAGAAAAAAATATTTGTTGCTTTAGAGCGGTTAGATTGATTTCAACTTTTTATTTTTTTGATAGATAATTGCATACCAGTAGGGCTAGTATAGATCTTCTTTAAAGAAACTTTTTCTTTTGTTAGTTTTTCATGAACGATCATAAAATCTCTACTGAAATCCATTGTTTTATGTTTATCATTAAAGAGACATCTTTTAAGGCATCCAAGCCTATTCCACGACGTAGATCATGAGTGGTATAACGGTAAATCCATTGAGCTTCCCTTCTTTATGCTTGTGAAGTAACAAGCGCCGGGGGGGCACCATTCTGTCCAATATCCGGACAACCCTTAGCTCAAACTGTTCGTAAGAGGCATTTTTAGTTCTTTCTTACACAGAGTTTTTATCCACATAGCTCTCTCTGCTTGTAATGTGCAAGCGGATGGTTTTGATTGATTTAACCTGGAACAGGTTTGGAATGAGAGAATCTTACGATATTCGAGGTCCTCATTCAATATGCAAAAAGGTAAATTATCATTATAAATCAAAACATTGTTTTATTTCTGTAAAATATCATCATTTAGAGTAGCAATATAAGGCATGTAAAATTACACATGTGGTATTTTTTTGTATGTAGTGGTGAGTATTCTGAGTTAGAACTTGTGTGTAAAGTATGAAGTAACCCCATGTGAAATGATGTCAGGTGCAATCCGTTAAACAAAAAGCTTGTATTGTTTATAGATTGACGGAGACAAAAAACTTCATCTTTAAGGTGGTAAGGCAGTCGTGAAGTTATAAGTTAACTATCATCATTATATTTACCCATCTTTCGTATTGTTTTTTATATTTAAACGCTTACCATTCATCATGTATTCTCTTCATTCTCAAGTTGCTGTTTAATACACGTTATTTTATTGAACGATTTTTACTCATACGTATAAAATTTTAAGATCGATAAAGCTTAGAATGTTAAAGGATGTGTTACAAAATATAGAATGATGATTTATATTTAAAAATCAATTTGTTGTATATAAAAATGGATACTTAATTTTATCGAACATTTTGGATGATTTTTATCTATTTGTCTTTTCTTTTAAAATTTTTACTTTAAAATCGCGTATGCTTCTTACTAAGAAAAAGAGTTTAAATATCTACAAAGAAATTTGTAACAGATATAATCATTAAAATTGAGATAGGGGGGGAAATGGTTAATAGGTTTCAGATATGGAAAAAAGTCACGATTGTTGTGATTTTAGGGGGATTCTTTTCGACTGTTTATGTAATAGATGTCAATAGCTTGCAAGAAGCGAATGATGGTTCGTTTTATTTTTTTAAACGTGGCATGTCTGCTTATAAAAATGGGCATATAAATCAGGCTATTGCAGCATTACGTTGTGCAGCTAAGAGAGGCCATATTGGTGCGAATTGGAAACTTGGCTCTATCTATGCAAACGGTGATGGTGTCCCTAAAAATGATTATAAGGCATATAATTTTTTTGCATATATTGTTGAAAAAGGTGCTGATCTTGGTTCAGAGGATGAAAGTTATGTTTCTGATGCATTGGTTAAACTTGCGAGATATATAAAAAAAGGTATTCCTCAATCACCTGTGAAACCTGATCCTTCTTATGCTGCTCATCTTTATATGCAGGCTGCGGTAAACTATAGAAATCCTAAAGCTCAGTATCATTTAGGAAAAATATTTTTAAAGGGAGAGGGAAGGGAGAAGAATCTTATACAAGCAGCACGATGGTTTCAACTTTCAGCAAAAAAAGGAAATCCTTCTGCCCAAGCAATGCTTGGAAATATACTGCTTCAAGAAGGAAAAATTGTCCGTGGGGCAGCAATGTTAACTGCTGCCTATGAAAAAGCTAACGTAAAAGACAAAAATTGGATTCATCCTTTGCAAGAACAGGCTTTTGCTCTTTGTAATGAATCTGAGAGACGTACAGCAATTTCACTGGTTGCTGAGATTTTAAAGAATAACAGTTTTTAAACATCTGATTGTAATATTTTTACATTCTTTCATCTTATATTAAACTCTTTTTTCTTGTATACAAGTTCATAGTAAAGATAGCTTTTTTTGATAATCTAATGGCTAATGACTTAGGATTTTAGACAAAAATTCTTGCGTTCTCGGTTTTCTTGCTTGCGGATCAGAAAAAAACTCTTTAGATGAGCAGTCTTCAAGAATTTTTCCTTGATCTATGAAAATAACACGCTCAGAGACTTTTTGTGCAAATCCCATTTCATGGGTTACACAAATCATCGTCATACCTTCTTCTGCTAAGCTAATCATGACATCGAGTACTTCACCTACCATTTCAGGATCTAGAGCAGATGTTGGTTCATCAAAAAGCATGACAAGTGGATCCATAGTTAAGGCACGTGCAATAGCAACACGTTGTTGTTGCCCTCCAGAAAGTTGACCAGGATATTTATCTTTGTGTTCAATGAGGCCAACGCGTTCAAGATATAACAATCCACGTTCAAGTGCTTCTTTTTTGCTTCGTTTTAGGACTTTGATTTGTGCAATTGTCAAATTTTCTGTGACAGATAAATGGGGGAAAAGCTCGAAGTGTTGAAACACCATTCCTACCTGACTTCGCAATTTAGGCAGATTCGTTTTTTTTGAATGAACAGGTATTCCATTAATCCAAATTTCACCTTTTTGAAAAGGGACGAGAGCGTTAATAGTTTTAATGAGTGTTGACTTTCCTGAGCCTGATGGACCACAAACGACAACGACTTCTCCTTTATTAATATTGGTTGTACAGTTTTTAAGGACTTTAATTTCGCCATACCAATTAGAAACATTTTTTATTTCGATCATATGAGTAGACATTTTTTTTCCTGTTAGCGAATAATGGATACTTTTTTTTGTAAATACAAAACTATTTGTGACAGTGTAAAACAGATAACAAAATAGAAAATAGCTGCTAAGATATAAGCTTCTTGCTTTACACCAAAATTATTAGCAGCAATATCAAAACCATTCAAAAGGCTATGACCACTGATGGCATAAACAAGGGTTGTATCCTGAAAAAGGATAATAACTTGTGTTAAAAAGACTGGAAGCATATCTCTAAAGGCTTGAGGAAGAATGACAATGTACATACTTTGCCAATATGTCATTCCAAGAGCTTGTCCTGCATATTTTTGTCCTTGCGGAACTGAA
Source organism: Bartonella sp. AP88XZML (assembly GCF_042195565.1). Lineage (NCBI taxonomy): Bacteria > Pseudomonadati > Pseudomonadota > Alphaproteobacteria > Hyphomicrobiales > Bartonellaceae > Bartonella > Bartonella sp. AP88XZML. The sequence continues at coordinate 18,488 of NZ_JBHIOQ010000020.1, forward strand.
TTGATTCCAGCACGCATAATCTCAGCAAAATAAGCCGTTTCAAATGCGGTAAAGGTAATGAGTGCTGATTTATTTGCACCAATGGATATACCAGTTAAAAAAGGCAGAAGCACGAAAAACCATAAGATAACCATCACAAGTGGTATTGAACGCATAGCTGTTATGTAACTGATTGCAAACCAAGAAAGAAGTTTTATGGAAGAAAGGCGCATCATTGCTAAAAGTGTGCCGAAAACAAACCCCAATACCGTTGCAAAAAGAGTTAGAAAAACGCTAAAGAGTAAACCTGATAAAATGTAAGAACGAAATACATCAAAGGTAAAAAAGGAAAAATCAAAGTCGGAAAAATTGAAAGGAAAATAAAGTCCAAACTGAGAGCTTATGAAATTCATCATATTCAATTTCCCTTTGTTTGAAAATTAGGAATTTTGAGTATTTGTTCAATGACTGTCATCACAATGAATACGAATAAGGCTATTAGAATATAAAGGATCGTAACAAGCAAATAATTTTCGTAAACATGGCTTACTTCTTCAATTGTTTGGTATTGAAATTGCATGAGCTCATTTATTGAAACGGCGAATGCTATAGATGAATTTTTCACAATCCCCATTGCTTCTGAAGTAAGAGGTGGCATAATTGCACGTATAGCACGTGGTAGTATAATATAGCGATAACTTTGATAAGTTGTAAATCCCATTGCCATAGCAGCATAGCGTTGTCCAGAAGGAATCGCTTCAATGCCTGAACGAACCTGTTCAGCAATGCGTGCAGATGTAAAGAATCCCAATGCGCATGTTATCAAGAGAATGGGGGAAAATTTCATCGCTGGTGGATAAATCTTCGGAACAACAAAATACCACAAAAACACTTGTACAAGGAGGGGAATATTACGCATAATCTCTACCCAAATAGTACCGATAGTGCGAAATATATAATTGATTATGGATGTTTTGGGTAAAGTGCGCATTGTTCCTATAACAACACCACACAATACAGCTAATATAAGTGAAGTGATAGACAATATAACCGTATTTTTAAAGCCATCGAGAAGTGTATCTAAATAGGTATGGCTCACGCCGGGAGTTCCCAAGCATCCTGTTACCAATGTTTGAGTAAGGTCATCTCTACAAAGGAAAGAAAAGTCCATTAATTGATATTCCCTCAAATTAGTCATTCACAAATAGGACAATAAACCACGCGCATCTACATAGTCCAGATTTATTAAAAAGTGAATTAAAATATAAACCACACTCAATTTCAAAAGAGTGTGGTTCTTCTTTATTAAATTCTATAAATCTTTTTCTGCGTAGCTTTCTCGAGGCTTATTATTTGGGTGATCCCAAGCATATCTTGTTTGTTTTGACAAGGGAAGGTTCATAACAGTGTTAGCAGGTGGGATCGGTTTCATAAACCACTTATTATAAAGCTTTTCCAGTGATTCATCTTTAATCTGACGTACAATACTATCGTTGATTGTTTGTTCAAATTTTTTGTCATTTAATCTGAGCATACAGGCAATAGGTTCGACTGAAAGTACAGTATCAAGAATGACATAATCAGATGGATTCTTTGATTTAGCAATATGTCCAGCAAGAATTGAAGCGTCCATGACAAAAGCATCTGCCTTACCAGATTCTAATAATAAAAAACTATCTCCGTGATCTTTCCCCTTTAAAACTTTAAACTGAATGTTTTTTGCACGTTTATTTTTACGAATAAGTTGAACAGATGTTGTACCGGTGGTCGTTGCAACTGTTTTTCCATTTAAATCCTCAAGAGATTTAATGTTAGAGTTTTTCTTTACAGCAATCCGAACCTCTTCAATGTATGTCGTATAAGCAAATGCTGCTTCTTTACTGCGGGCAATATCATGTGTTGTTGAGCCGCATTCAAAATCATAGGTTTTATTTTTTAAGAGAGGAATTCTATTTTGAGAAGTGATGGGAAGATAATGAATTTTAATTGGTTTACCAATTTTTTTTGAGATATCATCAATGATCCGTTCTGCCATTTCTGTATGAAAACCTACATATTTATTATTACCAAGGGCGTAGGCTAAACCAGATGATTCACGGACACCTAAAGTAATTTCACCTGTTCGTTTTATTTTTTCAAGAGTATCATGTTCAGCATGCGCGAAACTTGAGAATCCAATGGACGTTGCTGCAATAAGCATTAATAATGATTTCTTCATTTATGTCCTCCATTCATTTATTTTTATTTTATTTGCTTAAGATATACTGTTTATATGCTGTAGCATAGTTATTATTTTTGAGTGGAATTTTTTTTGTTGTCTCATGAAATGAGGATTTTACTTTCTTAATTGATATTAAGGTTAATCCAAACAGGAACGTGGTCGGATGGTTTTTGATATCCCCTTACTTCTGTTTGGCTATGAGCGCAAATTAATTGATCAACAGCTTCTGGTGATAATAATAAATGATCAATGCGAATCCCATTATTCTTAGGCCAAGCACCTGCCTGAAAATCCCAAAAACTGAAGGAGGGAGTATCGGTGACATTCCGGATAGCATCATAAAAACCTAAATGGAGAATACGTTGGAATGCTTTTCTTGTTTCTTGAAGAAATAAGGCATCTTGATACCATTCTTGAGGTTTTTTTGCATCTAATGGAGTGGGGATGACATTATAATCACCTGCTAGAATAAGAGGTTCTTCATACGCAAGCAATGATTTTGCATGTGTATATAATCTTTCCATCCATTCTATCTTATAGGAATATTTTTCACTCTCAATAGGATTCCCATTTGGCAAATAGAGAGATGCAACACGAACAACACCTTTGTTTGTTGAATAAACAGCTTCAATGTAACGTGTTTGTTTATCATTATCATTGCCTGGTAATCGACGGATCACTTCATCTGGTGTTTTTTTAGAGAGAATCGCAACGCCATTAAAACTTTTTTGTCCGTGTGTTTCTATATGGTAACCTAAACTTTCAATTGCATCGCGTGGAAAATTTTCATCGATACTTTTAATTTCCTGTAAACAGACTATGTCCGGCTGGCTTTGCTGCAGCCATTGACATAATGTTTCATGTCGTGCTTTTATCCCGGCAATATTCCACGTTGCTATTTTCATGGCGCTCATCATTAGATATCCAATATGCAATTCAATTTATTGCATTTATGTTTACTACAGTCACATCGCTGTTTTTTTGTTTATAGGGGATATTACTATGGTAAATTGATTTATCAAGAGTAGCGGTAAAAGCAAATTTAAAGTTTTAAAATTTAATTTATTTTCATTTTTAAAAACTTTCTGCTGTTTAGTTCTTGACGAATGTACGTGTTCTCGCTATTAGAGATGGATATAACCGATGTGAATGTAATCAGGTGTTTTGGATATGAACCGGATCATTCACAGGTGTTAAGAAGATTAAAAGCAAATGCTAGTGCAAAAGGCTATTGCCTTCTCTGCTTATGGTCGGGTAAACTGTTTTTTGCAGGTGTGCCCGATTTTGTGTATAGACTTAGATATCTGTTCCGATTCTGTTGGGGTGGATAGAAATAAAAATAGAAAAGCCCGATTGGGTGAGACGAATGTAGATCGAAAAGAGGAAGGTTGCATGCCTACCGTAAACCAGTTGATTCGCAAGCCGCGTGTGGCGCCAGTTAAACGTAATAAGGTTCCTGCTCTGCAGTCGAATCCGCAGAAGCGTGGTGTCTGTACGCGTGTTTATACAACAACACCGAAGAAACCTAATTCTGCTCTTCGTAAAGTTGCTAAAATTCGCTTGACGAATGGATTTGAGGTAATTGGTTATATTCCTGGAGAGGGACATAATCTTCAAGAGCACTCTGTTGTAATGATTCGTGGTGGTCGTGTGAAAGATTTGCCAGGAGTTCGTTATCACATTATTCGTGGTTTACTTGATACGCAGGGTGTCAAGAATCGTAAACAGCGTCGTTCAAAGTATGGCGCAAAGCGTCCAAAATAATATTGAGAGACAAAGCTAATGTCCCGTCGTCATAGAGCAGAAAAGCGTGAGATTAATCCAGATCCAAAATTTGGTGATTTGGTTATTATGAAATTTATGAATGCCATTATGTTTGATGGTAAAAAATCAGTTGCAGAGCGTATTGTTTATGGTGCGCTCGATTCTGTGGAAAAAAGAGTAAAAACAGATCCTGTGGCTCTATTTCATCGAGCTTTAGAGAATATTGCTCCTCATATTGAGGTTCGTTCACGCCGTGTTGGTGGCGCTACTTATCAAGTTCCGATTGATGTTCGTCCTGATCGTCGTCAGGCTCTTGCTATTCGTTGGTTGATTGCGGCGGCACGTGGTCGAAATGAAACGACGATGGTTGAGCGTTTATCTGGTGAATTGATGGATGCGGCTAATAATCGTGGTTCTGCCGTGAAGAAGCGTGAAGATGTTCATCGTATGGCTGAAGCTAATCGTGCTTTTTCTCACTATCGCTGGTAGAAGTTTTAAACTAAGGCAAATATAATGGCTCGCGAATATAAAATTGAAGATTATCGTAATTTTGGTATTATGGCGCATATTGATGCTGGTAAAACTACGATGACTGAACGTATTCTGTTCTATACCGGTAAGAATCATAAAATTGGCGAGACCCATGATGGGGCTTCTACAATGGATTGGATGGAGCAGGAGCAGGAGCGTGGTATTACGATTACGTCTGCTGCAACAACGACATTTTGGGAAGGGCAAGACGGTCGGAAGCGTCGCTTTAATATTATTGATACGCCAGGGCACGTTGATTTTACGATTGAAGTTGAGCGCTCTTTGCGTGTTCTTGATGGTGCAATAGCCTTGTTGGATGCAAATGCTGGTGTGGAGCCTCAAACGGAAACTGTTTGGCGGCAAGCTGAGAAGTATCGCGTGCCTCGTATGGTTTTTGTTAATAAAATGGACAAAATAGGAGCTGACTTCTATCGTAGTGTGGAGATGGTTGGTTCTCGGTTAGGTGCTAAAGCGCTTGTTTTGCAGTTGCCGATTGGTGCTGAAAATGACTTTGAAGGAGTTGTTGATCTTGTAGAAATGAAGGCTTTAAAGTGGGATGGTTCTATTGGTGCCTCGGCAGTGATAAGTGAAATTCCCTCTGAGTTAAAGGAGAAAGCTGAAGAATATCGCGAGAAATTGATTGAGATGGCTGTGGAGGTTGATGAAGCTGCGACAGAGGCTTATTTGGAAGGTGTTATGCCAACCAACGAGCAGCTTGTTTCTCTCATTCGTAGGGGGACAGTAGAAGTTCAGTTTCATCCGGTTCTTTGTGGTACGGCTTTTAAAAACAAGGGGGTGCAGCCACTTTTGGATGCTGTTGTTTCCTATCTTCCTTCTCCAATTGATATTCCGGCGATTAAGGGTGTTGATGTAAAGAATGAGGCTGAGACGACACGCGAATCTTCTGATGATGCTCCGTTATCTATGCTTGCTTTTAAAATTATGAATGATCCTTTTGTTGGTTCATTGACGTTCTGTCGTATTTACTCAGGTAAAGTTCAGAAAGGTATTTCTCTTGAGAATACTGTGAAAAAGAAAAAAGAGCGTTTGGGGCGTATGCTTCAAATGCATTCAAATTCTCGTGAGGATATTGAAGAAGCATTTGCTGGTGATATTGTTGCTCTTGCAGGACTTAAGGAGACGACAACAGGGGATACTCTTTGTGATCCTTTGAAGCCTGTTATTTTGGAGAGGATGGAATTTCCAGAGCCTGTTATTGAGATTGCAATTGAACCGAAGACAAAAGCAGATCAAGAAAAAATGGGTATTGCTCTTAACCGTCTAGCAGCCGAAGATCCTTCATTTCGTGTTAAATCGGATGAGGAATCTGGTCAGACTATTATAGCTGGAATGGGTGAGCTTCATCTTGATATTATTGTTGATCGTATGCGGCGTGAGTTTAAGGTTGAAGCAAATGTTGGGCAGCCTCAAGTTGCTTATCGTGAGTCAATTACTAAAATGGCGGAAATTGATTATACGCATAAGAAACAATCGGGTGGTGCAGGTCAATTTGCTCGTGTGAAAATTGTTTTTGAGCCTCATGATGGTGATGACTTTATTTTTGAGTCAAAGATTGTTGGTGGTGCTGTTCCTAAAGAATATATTCCCGGTGTCCAAAAAGGGATTGAGAGTGTTATGGGGTCAGGTCCTCTTGCGGGCTTTCCTATGCTTGGTGTAAAAGCGACTCTCATTGATGGTGGCTATCACGATGTTGATTCTTCGGTTTTGGCTTTTGAGATTGCTGCTCGTGCGGCTTTTCGTGATGGGGCAAAGAAGGCTGGTGCACAGCTTCTTGAACCGATCATGAAGGTGGAAGTTGTTACACCAGATGATTATGTTGGTGATGTTATTGGTGATCTCAATTCTCGTCGGGGACAGATTTCAGGAACTGAAGCGCGCGGCATTGCAACGGTTGTGAATGCAATGGTTCCTTTGGCAAATATGTTTGGTTATGTGAATACTCTTCGCTCTATGAGTCAGGGGCGTGCGCAGTATACAATGCAGTTTGATCATTACGAGCCTGTGCCTTCAGCTGTTGCTTTGGAGATTCAAAAGAAATACGCGTAATTTCAGGTTGGTAATTAATTTTTAACTTAGTCCTTGGCTTGGACGGAAAATGGAGAGCTCAAATGGCGAAGAGCAAGTTTGAACGAACAAAACCGCATGTTAATATTGGTACGATTGGTCACGTTGATCATGGGAAGACCTC
>NZ_JBHIOQ010000021.1:0-25052 GCF_042195565.1 Bartonella sp. AP88XZML
GGCACTTTTGCCACAAAGGCGCAAGATCTCTCCATCACTGCCCCCAATACTCACCACCGACTCGACAACAAAACGCCCCATAAATGCACTGATGCTGTTCTCATAACCAAAGATCACCTGTAGCGCACTGTTGCTTGAGGGAACCTCTAAATCATTGCCACGATCATCAAACTCTGCTTCAAATGTATCGGCTTCATTCCCGGCATGGTCCGTAATGGTTGCGGTTAAAAGACGCTGGTAAAAAACCTCATGAACAGGTTTGTCTCCCACCTTGACCACAATAAAAGGGTGTGTGCGCATTAATCCCATAACCGCTTCACCATGCTTTGGGGATTATGAAGTGCAAATTCAGGCAGAATAACCGTTAAGCCCCGCGGTAAAAACACACCATATTTAGCAATCTCTGGATTAGCTTCCAGTGTGGCTTCACAATAGCCTTTGAGTAAACCAGCTTGCCTCCGGCCTCCTAACACAGCCATGGCATGGTGAAAGCAGATAAGATCGAGGCTCATATCCTCTAACTCTACAACAACATGCTTTTTGGGTATCTTCATGGGGTAGATTCCTCTTGGTAATACCCCATTTGATATTGTCTCTCTTGGTATTGTCCTTGTGGTTTTCCGCCATTAAAAAAGGGTAAGAGAGTAATGGAATAGCGGATGCGTTGTGATTGACCAGAGCGACTGATATAGTCGTGCTCTTTATTGATCGTGGTGATTACTACGGGTCCATGGAGAAGGACACTATAGGTGGTATCATTAATCCAACGAAGCATCTGGACAGGCTTTGCTCTTCGAATAGTTGTAGTGATGGCATCTATCGCTACCCGGTCACCAAATTCTTCTGGAAACCAAACTCCATGAATGGTCTTTGCATCATTGCCATAGCCGGTAAATTGCAAACTGGGTGCCTTGCCAAAACGCTCCATACAAACCCATGAGGCGGAAAACTCTTCTTCAAAGGATTGGAAATTCAGCCAGTCCACATAAAATTGATGCGGACCTAACATCATCAAAGGATCTCTCATAGGCTCCCTCCCCTCATTCTGTCCCGCCATGCAGCGCATTAGCACGTGCCCGTTGCAAAGCATGGGCAACCGCACGACCAGTGGCCATGGGTTCACGCGCCCCATTAACATGCACTGTGACATTTTGATTGTGTGTGATGGGGGAACGGTCTTTGTCTCTTTGCTCTCTCGCAGATGAATTTACAGGAGAAGCTCCCGCAAATTGCACGATGGGTTGGATGGCTGTTTTACCCCCCAAAAAACTTGGCAAAAACTCTCTTACATCAATGGAACCAATCCACCCCTTAATGCGGTGAGATAAAGATTTACAAAAATCCATCAATTGTGAGATAGACGACATAAAGCCATCGACAATCGAATTAGCCAAATCTTCGCCGGCTTGTTCCATACCAGCCTTGGCAGCATCAGAGAGCTTTTCCTGTGTAAAAAAACTCTTCAACCATTGCCAAAAGTTGGAAAAGCTTTGTTTAACGCCCTCCCACAAATTGCCAAACCACTCGGCAACAGAGGAAAGCTCTTGTTTAAACTTTTGCCAAGTTTGAGAGAGATCAAAAGCATTGGCGATTATATTTTTCCATTTGGTGATGGTGGTGGTATCGGCACCAAAAAAGCGCATGACGGCTTCAAAGGCACGCCCCCAAGCCCGAGATACCCCCTGTGCAAAGCCTTTGACAAATGAAGAAAAACGATCCCAATATTTCCACAAAGCAAAACCAGCAGCAAGGATGACAGCCACAACAGCAGCAATGACCGCCCCGATCGGGGTAAAAATACCCCCCACAACAGAGGAAATAGCTGCCCCAGCCACTTCTATCACTGTCCCGATCCAACCAAAAGAGGCAGCAAATGCACTTCCTGAGACAGCAATCCCCCGTAAAGCCCCGACCAACAAGGTCATGGGGCGTAAGAGTCGGAGCGAACTTGCCCCAAGACCCGCGGTTAGCAAACCCAGCGAGCGCCCTGCGGCTGCTAAGCCCCGCCAGCTTGTTTTAAGCTTACCGCTCACACCAACAAGTTTGATCAAAGAGCCTATCAACTGTAGCAAGCCAAGACGTGTGCCAGCCATGGTAAAGCGCAACACGCGCAGAGCAATATTAAAAGCCATCAGGGCAGCAATGGTTTTGATAATGGCGCTTGTTAAAGTTGGGTGCGCATTCGCCCACGCCATAAGCCCATTGGTAAAATTGCCAACAGTTTCCATGAGACTGTTGAGGGGGGGCAGAAGCACTTCACCAATGCTAATCCCCAAAGCCACAATGCGGTTTTGTAAGAGTTCAAATTGTCGCATGGCACCGGTTGCTTGTTTGTCCGCCTCTTGTTCTACGGACCCTTTAAAGACTTTTGGGTCTTCAACATATTTTAAAGCTTGCCCTAACAATTCTGGATTGCCCACCAATTTGGCAAAATCACCAGTAAAATCGCGCCCAGCAATGGCAATCAGCGAGCGCATCCCCTGTTCGGATTTACCCAACACATTAAAAAAGCGTACCAAGGTACCGGTGGCATCTTTGTCCAGATCTTGCATAAATTTTTCGCGAGAAAGCCCGATATTGGCAAAAGCATCTTCAATATGCTTGCCTCCTGCCTGAATACGGGCACTCATGGCATTAAAGCCACGCGCGGCACTCTCAGGGACAATCCCAGCAGAAATCATCGCCGTGCCAAATGCTGCTGTTTCCCGCGCGGTGAGCTTAAACATGGTTGCCGCACCGGTGGCACGATTGGTAAAATCAGACACTTCACTGGCCTTTGCCGCCATGTGGTTCGAGAGATGATTGATCGCATCCCCTAAATCTTCAATGCCTGCCTGATTAAGCTTAAAGACATTGCGCAATTTGGCAAAACGCTCCCCAATCTGATCCCCCGTCATATCAAAAGCAACAGCTGCTTTAGCGGCATAAATGCTAAAAGCCTCTAAGTCTTGTTCACCAATGCCTGCTTGGCTGGCACTGGTCATCAGTTCCAAAACTTCACGTGCCGCTAGCGGAATCTTGGTGGAGGTTTCCAAAGCAAAACGACGCAATTCTTTTAAACGATTAAGGGGGCATCGAGAACCTTTTCTAGTCCCTTCATCGATTGGTCAAATTGCATGGCTTTATAGAGCGGTGCAATTAAGGTTGCTGTTTGCGCAATGGCACCCACCATACGCCCTCGCGCTTGGATAAAAGCATTTTCCGCATTCTTTGTCGCATCCTCAAGATGCTCCGGGTCAAACCACCCTTTAAAATGCTGCCTTGTCTTGTTTTGGAAATGCGCAATATCTGAACTAAAGGCTGCAAGATCCCGCTTGGCAGAAGCGATCCCCTCTTGCAGATGATTGACAAAACGCACAACAAGGGAAACATCCATGATCGTCTCTTATCCTAACTGATGACTTTCATATTCTTGGGCTTTAAAGCGTGCGAGTTCTTCTCGATAGGCAATCACATCCAGCCAATCCATCTGGTTAATCTCTGAAGGCGCCCAGTGATAATAAAGGGCTAGTTCTGCCCCAAATTGTCTGGCAGAGAGGATTGGCGTTGCGTAAAAAAAGCAAAAAAAGCCTTCAATATTGCGACAATATCCATCACATCAACTCGATCAATCAATTCAATAGATTCACGTGACATATCAGCCAAAAGTGCTGTGATGCCTTCTGTTGCCTCACTTGTGAACAAAACTTGAGAAAGCTTCGTGATAAGCACATCATTGCTCAAAGTTGTTTTTTGCTCTCCAAACTCAGGAAGCAGCAGCTCTGTCAATTGTGGTCCAATGAGCACCGCTAATTGCTTGGCATGCTTAAAAGTGGGGCGATAAAAGGTCAGTTTCTTGCAGAGAGATTCTTTGCCACCTTTATCTTGATAAAGAAATGGAACCTGCAATTCCACGTCAATGCTGGTTTGTAAACTTGTCATGATCAATTCCTATAAGTTGAGAATAGAGCGGCGGCGAGAACCGATCTCTTGCCCATTGCGGACAAGCCAGCCGCCCCGTTTAAAAGAAAAGCGGTGCAAAACAGAACCATCCCAAAATTCCGTATAGTCCCAAATATTTTTGATCTCGCAATCATAGCCTGTCGCTTTTCCAGCCGTTAAGCCTTCGCTATCGACTTTGACCAACCGCCCTGTCACATCAATGGAATGTTCATGCTCACGCCCATCTTCTTCAGAGATCACATGTTTTTTGCCAGTGAATTTATGACGAAGACCAGGAGGACCACCAAAAATACCGATGACCTCAGGGGTATGGCTGCGGATTTTCATTTGCATGCTCAAAGCTTTCACACCAAGACCGCTCACATCAATTTGCATATCAGAGCCCCCTGGTTGATAGGTTTCTGTAATTTCTTCCAACGTGGGCAGTTTCAATGTTTCAAGATCAAGGTGAAGATTCACATCATCATCAACAATCAAGGTAAAACCGCGTACAATGCGTAAAGTCATGCTTTAACTCCTTGCTGCTTTGCGATAAGTTTCAAGCGTATCGCCAAATTGATAAGTCATTTTCTTTTGGATATCTTGCGCCAAACGGTCAAAATAAGCGCTATTGCGCCGGCTGCCGAAACTCAAATCTTCTAAAGGTGGCACTTCTTCTGCATCAAATTCGACCCGCAATTTTCCCAATTGCAAAGTACTGTTGGAATTTAAATCGCGGTCAAACCAAACCCGGCCCCCCAAAAGCGCACCACGCGCAATCAGATCATCAAGAAACTGTGTAAGGCTGCGGGTAATGGCAATAACATGTTGACCAGTCAGATTCTCATCATTGGCCCAAGGGCGGAAATTGTTGATGATGGTTTTTTCCAAGGCTGCACGGGTGCGCACCACATTGACAAAACGCCAGAGTGGGTCACTAGAGGTGGTGTGATTGCCCCATAAAATGCGTCCATTGGAAGCTACTTCTCCCACAGAATTACCTAAATGCGCATTTTGGCTAAGCCGTGCTGGAATAAAGGTCGCAATATCGGCTTGGTTAAGGCGATTTGCCTCATGATCAATTTCGCCATCAAAATAGCTAATGGGGCGTGCTGTCCCTAAAATGCCATGCACATCTTGGTTGGAAGGAGACCAAAAAACACCGCCCCTTTGCTTGTCACGTTTGATAAACATGGCTGCTGCAAAAGGACTTGCGGGTTTAACACTAACACCCCCCTCACGATTTGCCTCCCGTACAAAGGGGTCAATCAAATAACAAAAGCGTGAGGAAAAATCTGCACGATAGGCAAGACTTTCTTCCGTGTTTTTACCACCCGTATCAAACACAGCAATGGCTTGCAACTTTTCTGCCACTTGTTCTAAAGCATCTGCCACGGGGTTTTTACCATTATCAATCCGCCCTGCACTATAAGCCGGTGCTAAGAGAATTCCAGGTTCCACACCCAAATGCCCCCGCGCATGCGCTAAAGCATGCACACCGGTCAAGTGAGTATTGGATCCCACCATTTCGGTTTGTGTCTCAGCAATGATTGACTTTTCTTCCACCCGCACAAGGATCACTTGTGCCTCAATCCCCTGTGCGCACACGGCGTTAATCACATCAAGAGCCGTTCCCCTTCGCCCAAGCTTTTGGATTTTCTCTGTCTCATGGGTGAAGACCAACACGGGCTCGTTAAGGGGAAAAACTTGGTTGTCAGCATCAGGGGCTGTAACAACCGCCCCAAAGGCGGTCTGATCAAATGTTGCTAAGGGACGTGATTTTTTACATTGATTATCCCTATTGACCTTAAATTATTGTCAAATACACAGAGTTATTCTTTATTTTGAGCTTTTCTTAATTCTGTAATGGGAACACCCCCAATACCCCAATTGTCTGTCTCCACTTCATCAATCACGACAACAGTCGTTTTCGGATTTTTATTCAGAATATTAACTAATAATTGAGTTGCCCCTTCTATTAGTTGCCGTTTCTGTTCAGAGGTAACCCCTTCATTAGTAATTTTAATATTTATGTAAGGCATAAGATCTCCATAATTTACAAATATTGAATAAAAAAGCTCAAATAAATGAACGCAAAAAGATTAAATATTAATACATAATAACTATGCATTTTAAAGCTCGTATCCACCGGTGAAATACGTAGGCTACTGGAAGCAAAAATAGCATTTATTGATACAGGAGAAAGGAGTTGAGCTGCAATAAAGAAGCAAATCCAAACCAAATAATCCGTAACCCCATAAGCCATCGATGACCCTAGTAAGGGAAATGCCAAACTAAATAGCACCATAGGATGAATTCCTACTACACTGAAAATTGGCAATACAAAGAGAATACAGGCATAGTGCTGCCAAACAGAAAGTGATGCCAATGAGTGACTAAACGTCACCGGCAACAAAGGAATAAGCAAATCACAAGTAGATATTAGCAGACTACAACCTAGCAACAACATAATTTCACTGGATATACTGCGTATCACTGCCACCAAAGGAGTCAAAAAATCAATACTGCGTGAACTCACACGCTCAATGACGTATAGAATGCTTGCCGTCAATGCAATGCTTTGTAGTGCATTCAACTTGATAACTGTCAACGCAACGATAAATGTTAGCCAGAAAAATATCAAAAAAATCCAAATTCTTACTCTCTCTCCTTCTTTATTCGCTCTTCTCTCATCGCAAATAATCGGGTTAGCTAGCGGTACAACAGGAGAAAGGCACAACAACAACAGACTGAATAGAAAAAGTGGTATCCCCAAAGCAGCGGATGTGAATATTGGTGTTCTAGGCATAGCAGCGAAAACTGTTGCTGCACCGATGCTGGTCGGCATCAGTACCATCGTGATGCTCATCATTCGCATCACAATAGCGGCCAAATGGCGAGAGGGAAAAACACTTTTTTTCAAGGCATCAATCATTAGGGGGATAACCCCCAAACTCATCGGCCAAGCTAAAAACGCAGTCAGTATCGCGATGGACAGGGTAAGCGAACCCTTTCCATAGCGCATCAACCGTTCAGAGAGAAATTCTGAAATACGCCATGTATTCATCACATGGCGCAACAATCCCATGGCGAGTAATAGCCAAAAGACATCAGTAAAACGCACAAGCACAGTACGAACATCAGGCAAGTGCCAACGCCATATCAGCACTAAAGTACAAGCCAACAGGATGAACACACCACTGCGTGCATTCCCCTTCAACCACCAGTATGGTATCGTCAAAAGCAAATAACCGAAAACAGTCACTCCAGCCAATGGAATAAGAAACCAAGTTCTTATTGAGATAGACATAAGAAAAATGAATAGCATCAGCATCGCCATTATAACGGATACGGAGGACATGCGTATCAGGAAGCTTTTTACATCATCAATGTACATTAATTGTTGAATCTTTGACTGAGTAGCGATTAAGAAGCTGCTCGTACATGTCAGTGACACAGCGCCCTGCGTCCCGCAATGCACGCGAATTAACTAAAGGCCTAGGCAAAATATATGTATAAAAATTAGGCCCCTCTACTGGATTACCGACCACCCATAATGTATTTTGTATTTGCCCTTTAGTGTCTATAGGATGCTGCCGACGGTCAATATCAATACCACCAGGATGATATCCTTGGTTGATAAATGGTCGAATGATGCCCTGAGCAGCCAAATTTTTGATAAAAGGGGACTCATCACGCAACGGAGAAAAACTATCAATCTTGGCCTTGATCAGCACATCTCCATCAACTGAACTGTTTTCATCTTGAAAAACAGACTGAATTTCGAAACGGCTGGTACTAGCATTGAGAACAAGTTTAGGTGAAGGTCCGCCAGCCAAAGTCACGATACCAGCCTCCATCAGAGCCTTCAACTCTTGGTTTCGCTGCATCGGTGGGCCGACAGAAATACGGTTAAAGTTTGGATTAAAATATTCAATAAAGTACTTGTGAGATGAAGACGTTAACCCGCAAAAATCAATTGCTGAACGTAAGATATCACGGACATCTCGTAGCACATCTGTAGCAGCTTTCACTGGGCCATCAACATTACCTACAGCGGAAGAATGAAGATCGTCCTTCAAATGCTCCATGAAGAATCTTGTATAATCCTTCAAAGAAGCAAATATTTTATTTCGATAAGGATACAGCAACGCTTGAATACACTGCTCGTCTTTGGAAGTAACAACATAGGTTTCAGGGTCTAGCCAGTGCCCCAGCTGCGTACTTCGATAGACATAACACATTTCTTTAAGCAACAGAGGTAAAAGCTGCGTTTCGAAATCCAGCTTCGGAGAACCGTTAGCAATGCTGGATTGCTTACGCAGATGATGTATTGCATCGAGAGTAAGGAATGATGGTATGTATTGCCCACTACCACCCTTTTGATTAATCCCGCGACTACTAAAAGGCAATGTTTGACGGGAGAATAAAGCTATCTTCGGTTCTGTGCCGCTTGGCATGTAGCGCAATTGTCCAGCATTTTCAGTAAAAGTCCCACCGCGACCGTAAGTCAATTGCGACAAGACATCATAGCTAGTTAATCCAATTCCCTGCACCAGCACACGAGACTGAGATTGTATAGAGTCCAACTTTTCAATTGGATAAGGATTCGAATAATAGTTCAAAAGCGCATTTTTCATTTGGTGAGCAGCGACAAACTGTTGCAGGCTTTCATCATGCGATGAATATATATTCTTACCGTGACCCGTGGTCATATAAACAAAATCTACACTATAACGACAGCCATCTTCCAAAAGAACATCCGTTTTATTATCTTGGTGGATATGGAGATTAATAA
Organism: Bartonella sp. AP88XZML; assembly: GCF_042195565.1. NCBI lineage: Bacteria > Pseudomonadati > Pseudomonadota > Alphaproteobacteria > Hyphomicrobiales > Bartonellaceae > Bartonella > Bartonella sp. AP88XZML. Next base: position 8,720 of record NZ_JBHIOQ010000021.1, read on the forward strand.
CCTTTTGTCGGATCTCCTTAATACGAATACCGGAAGGTAAATCTTGCGTGAGTTCTTGGTAAGCCCAAGACAGGTATTCCCCTAACAAACGACGTGATAAATAATCATTTTCTTTGATTTCTCTCCCAACATCATGCTCTGTACGAGAAAAAACACCGTTAATATTACGATAACCTTGTTGAATAGCCCATTGATAGAAATTCGGTCCCTTCCGAATAGGCCCGACACCCTTAACTGTATCATCACCAAATAAAGTAATCTGGCAAGCGACAGTGTTAACCAATAAATGATCTGGCTGATGCACACTATGGGTACCGGTTCCCATCTCATTGGGATCAATCAATAAAATATCAATGTTCCCAGAAAATGGATAATGGGAATAAAGTGTGAGCAAGCGTTCGAGAATACTGATCCCACGAGGACCAACGCCCAAAATAGCGACTGTAGAGTGAAGCATTCTGTAATCTCCCCTATTAGAATAATTTGACTTTCACAAAATGTTTCAAAAAGAATGGAATAAATTCTCTCGACTTTTTAGTGAAGATTGCGGGTTTATGAAACGCCAACGACCTTTTTACAAAGACAATATTGACAGATTCCAGCAGCAGCAAAAAGCGCTACAGCACCACAGATAACGGAAAGCGCAATGGCATGTGAACCAAACTGTAAAAAACTCGTCAAGAGAGGTCCTAATATTTGGCCAAAACCGTAAGTTAAGGTAGCCAAGCCTAGCAGATTTATGCCATACGGCGCATACAAACGCTTAGCTAACGGCATAACTAGAGAGGTCGTCCCCATAAAAGTAAATCCAAACCCTATGCAACTGAGAACGATCAGTACAAGAGACTGGCTGAATAATGTCAGTAATACGCATCCTCCTTGGATAAGCAAATTGAGCATCAGACAACGTAATACCCCCCACCGATGGGCTCCCCATAACCAAATGAAACAACTAGGAACAATGGCAATTCCGACAAACGACCATAAGTGGTTAGCGAGTAGTGGGAAATTAAATGTTTTCGCCATCAGAGGAAGATATGTCGCGACAATAATATAACCAAACCCAGCAAGCCCATAAATCAGAGCGAGTTCCCACCAAACGATATTTTCGTGTGCCAATGACTCATTAATAGCAAATTGAGACGCATCAACACGACGTGGAAATAAAATAAACAACAAGAGCAACAATACAACAGATATAAAACCAGCTCCAAACCAAATATTTTTCGCGTTCAGCGATTTACTCAAACCAATAATAACATACTCATTACCCAGCAGAATACCAACTCCCACACCTGCATAGAGCGAAGCAATAACCCACAACTTGTGACTATGCTGCATAACCATCATAGAACCAAAAATCATCATTGCCGCACTCGCGATACCGGCAGCAAAGCGGATAAAGAAGACCAAGTAAAAGTTTGTTGTTAATACCATGGCAAAAATAAGTGCACTCGTCACTATAGCTGCACCAGATAACATGTAGGGAGCACGAGATATATACCCAAATCTGCAAAACGAAAAAAACATACTCCCAACTAAATAACCGCCATAATTAGCGCTAGCTATATAAGAAAGTTGCTGAAAGGTAAACAATCCTTCATCCAACATAACTGGAAATACCGGCGTATAGAAAAATCGCCCAATCCCCATCCCCAAAATCATAATAATCATACCGAATACAGCGATTTTGAAATAACTCAAATCTTGACGATTATTTTTCCCCCCCATTACTCTTAATCCCTTAACTAATAATTCGTTCATCCGCATTCTATCTCATTGAGAGTAACACTTATCTCAGAGAATAAAAGCCAATCTAGCCATTTGTTTAGGTAGCCAGAGCAACATATTTAACGATTATTGTCAACATTACTGGATCAGTTATATGCATTTCATCGTTTTACGCCCTGCTCCATGTATGATCTTCTCCCTACAAAGCTTCTTTTTCAGAAAAATAATGGCTGAAATTAAGCAGCAATAACAACGAGAAAATCAATAAGCACGCCCCAGTTCAGACAAGACAATATCCCCCAAAGCGACAGCTTCATCAGGTGCGACTAAAATATCCTTACAAGGTTGCGTTATGTTCACATGGTGAACACCTTCAACCATCAGGCGGCTTAGTATCCAACTTAAAGACAAATCACGCCCAAGCTTTTGCGCACGCGCCCATTCTTCTCTTAAACTCTGCTCTGCTCTTTCCAAAACAAAGGAACCTTCATCCAGTAACAACCAAAAATCAATAGTATTGAAGGGTATAAAGGCTACTTTTAATATAGCTTTGTTTTTTATCAGCAGCAGTAAAAAAGTTTGTGTTTTTTATAAAAATTGAAATTTATTCATTTTTTATCGTATATTTTATGTTATCTTCTTTAAATTAATTAAAAGATCATAGAATATTAAACTGATAGGATGCATTTTTCTCAAGCGGCATTTTTAGAGAAATGTTAATTTAATCAGTGAAGACAAGCAATGAGCAAAGTTATAATTTGAAAAGACAGTATATAATGTTTATGATCAATGATCTAAATTAGAAACATGAATTGGGGGAGTTTGATCTTTCTTACAGCACAGTAGATCAAAAAAACAGTAGATGAAGTTTAAAATTCACCATCATCCATCATAAGATGAAAGCTTTCATCCCAAGTTTGATTTTTTTAAACTATTTTCTTGTTCTTTCTGTAATATCTAAAGAATATCTTCAAGCACTCATAAGCACTCTTTTAGGTTATCATTTCCATGATCAAAGTAATGGTTATCGAGCTTCCATTCAGGATACTGTTTTGTAAAAGGAAATCATCATTTCAGGATATGGAGGGATTTATGTATTTAGTCACAATGTATCATGCCCCCTTCCTCTTATATCAGAAATTTAATTCTTAATCATAATGACGTGATCAAAACGCACCTTGCGAGACAATCTTTTTAATAAATAAAGTAAAGATGAATTCTGAAAAAAAATTTTAGACGTAAAGTGATACGGAGAAACAGTCAGAAAGAATGGAGGGATTACAAATGTTGATGACTATAAAAAAAGATATCAAAAAATTACCAAAAACCGATTTATGGATCATTTGTGCTATTTCAGCTGATCAGCAAAGAGAATGGATCAGTAAATGGTGTATAAAAAATAAACATACTTCTATAAGTCCTAATTATGTCAATGATCTTGCCGTCCTAGGGTCATTTTACAGATCTAGACAAAATGATTACTACGGAAGCAACAGCCCCACAAGCAACTCCCCTCAAAAAATAACAATCTCATTTATGAGGCTTATGTTGCTTCTCATAATCACTTTACAATTGCATCATTTGCTCTCATTAATACGCTTTGAAGTCCCATATGGACTAAGGGACCTTTTAAATTTTGGGATGGTTATGGAAGCCTTCTTTCCACTAATCCCTGAATGGGGATATGAAACCGCTCCCTTTTCACAGAAAAATATTCTTTTCAATGAAAATTCTTATTGTACAATCTATGGAACAACACAATGAACAGAGCACGCACCCTTGCTCTCACCTATGGATCCTATAATGCTATCCGCATGCTGATCGGCGTTTACCATGCGATTTTTTTAATGTCCATGGGAGTTAGTCTGGCGCAATTAGCTCTGCTTCAGGTTGTCTTTTCCACCACCATTCTGCTGCTTGATTTTCCCTGTGCTGTTTTATCTGACAGATATCGGCGTAAATATTCCGTTATGGCTGGGGTCTTTATGACAGGAGTATTTTATCTTCTATGCCTTCAAGCTCCCAATATGACAGCACTTATTATTGCGCAAATTCTCTATGCAGCAGGCATTTGCATCATTGTCAGCGCCATTGACGGATGGATTTACCATTCTCTAGGCGATAAACAGGATCACTTTTCGCATTATGCTCATCTCTACCACCAGGTTAACTCTTTCGGAAGTATTCTCAGTGGGATTGTAGGAATTGGAACGATCTATTACTCTGGACAATATTTTATGGGATATATCATCTCATGCCTCATGATGGGATTTATTTTTTTGATATTCCTTATTGTTCCTGAAGAAAAGAAAACGACAATTGAAACATCCAAAACAAAAACAATCTTGCACAATGCCAAGGAAACGCTTTGGATATTTCAAAATACAGTAGGAGGAGCATGGTTTATTTTCCTCATGTGCCTTTTTAGCGCTGGTATTCAGATTATTTATCATTTCTGGCAACCGATAATACTTTCAGGGGGAAAAATTCATCACCTCAACGGTTCGCAAATGCTCATCTTGATGTGCTGCCATATTGGAGCCTTTTCAGCACAATATTTTTCAAATTTACTGATGTCTAAGTATCATGTTCTTGATAAAAAATATAAGAATTCTATAAAATATTTTTCCTTCTTTTCTGCACTGATGTGCATAGCGCTCTATTTTTCAGTTCATAGCCATCAAACTTCTGCATCAGTCATCGCCTTCTCTTTAATCCATGGATTTATTTGCACTGTACCGATCGGTGCAAAAAGCTTATTTTTCTCAGAACTTAATCAAAAACAAACGCAGCATATTTCCGGTGTTGTTGGTGCTGTCTCTTTTAGCGGAAGAATATTTTCAATTACAGTATTGAGTATTATTTCTTTTCTTCCTGCAAAAGTTTCTCCATCTTACTACCTAATATTACCGACCATTACTTTTTTCATATGTGGTTTGATTGTCATGAGATGGATGAAACACTCTCAAAAGTCTCTATGATGAGAGGAAAATTTTAAAATTATTACCCACAATGTTTTCTTCTAAAAGAAATCTATAACTTTTTTGAGAGCATTGCCACATCCAACTTTCAATATACAATGCAAATATAAAGCAACACGTTGATTTATAATGATAATATACCAAACGCGAATATTGTAAGATTTTTTCTTTTCAAATCTGCTTTATGGTTGAAACAATCAAAATCATTTGCTTGCACATCATAAGCAAAGAAAGCCGTATAAATAAAAACGATTTAGAAAGGAAAAATGCCTTTTATGAACTCTCATAGTCAAAATCTATAACAACAGGAAGGCAGATATATAATATGCCTCTTTGCATCTTCATAAGTATACAAATGGTGTGGCTTTATAAGGCTTTATATGTCTCACAGAAACTTTTATGTTTTATACCATTTACGAGGCAGCGTCGCAAAATGGGCTTATACACATTGCAAAGATATCTCTTTAAAACAAGTGTATAAATTAGCAACACAAGTATATTTGTGTTTAGAACATGCTTTTTATATGAGAGGCATAATCCCAACGGGATAAACAGAATTCCGATACACAGTCAACTGCTTTTATAACAATAGATGGCGGAGAGGAAGAGATTCGAACTCTCGAGAGCCTTTTGAGCCCTACTCCCTTAGCAGGGGAGCGCCTTCGACCACTCGGCCACCTCTCCAACAGAGAGGCATAAATGGTATCAACAGAAAGTTCAAGACATTTTCGATTTTTTTCCCAAATATCTGAAAATTTTTCTCCTATTGATCCCATAGGAAGCAAAAGTTAATAAAACAAAAATTGTGTCTTTTTTACCACAGCATCTCGAATAGTACATGTATATATTACAAAAAGGTAATTTCATATTTGAAACTCTAAAAAGATTAGTTATAGCTAAAATAACAAGTGCTGCGTATTTTACTTATGTCTTTGTCCTTAATGCGTTAGGCAAATGGTACTCTTTAGAAGAAATTTAACCGGACCTCGGAGATCCCATATGAATATTAAATCCCTCTTTTTAAGCTCTACAGCAGCTTTTTTAGCAATTTCTGGAGCACATGCTGCTTCAACAGTTATCGCCGAACCTGAACCTGTAGAATATATTCGCGTTTGTGATGCCTACGGAAAAGGATATTTTTATATCCCTGGAACAGAAACCTGCATGCGTTTATCAGGAAATGTTCGTACTGATTTTATAGGCGGTGATAATATCGATGCAACAACCGAAACTGAACTAAGAGACAAAAGAAAAACCTATGGCGCATCATCACGGCTCACTCTTGTTTTTCAAGCAGCTTCTGAAACAGAAATGGGAACACTTCGTTCATATGCAAGAATTTATTCAAGCTGGGGTGATGGTAATGATAAAGCTGGTGCAAGGCTTGCAGCAGCTTACATTGAACTGGGTGGTTTTCGCGTAGGTCTTGATGATACAATTTTCAACAGTTGGACTGGTGGTTATGGAAATGTTCTCAATGATGACAGCATAGCACCTGCCGGCACAACACGCACTAATTTTATTTCCTACACCTTTAATGGTGACTCCGGCTTTTCTGCTATTATCGGCGCTGAATTAGGCAATAATGCAGATGCTCTTCCAGGAACAGTAGGATACTACATTGATAAAGATGATAAGCTTGTTTCTATCACGAATGATACTCTTCCAAGTAAAGCAATTAAAAATTACACCCCGAATGTGGTTTTGGGTATAAAGTTTATGCAAAAATGGGGTGGTTTTTCAGCGGTTGCAGCATATGATACTTACTACAAAAAGTGGGCTGGAAAAGTACGTGCAGATTTCAATGTTAACGATCGTTTCAATCTATGGGTAATGGCTGGTTATAAAAATGGACTTGATTACTACACAGTAAATACAAAAAATGAATTATCACGACAAAGCACAACAATTTATGCAAACTGGGGTGGTAAATGGGCTGCTTGGGCGGGTGCCACTTACAAGCTTACTCCAAAAGCAAATTTGAATGCTCAAGTTTCTTATAGTGCTGTAAAAACCTTTGCAACTTCTGTAAATATTACATACACGCTGGTTCCAGGATTTGTGATTACACCTGAATTAACCTATGTTTCTTGGAACGATGATCGCGTTGTGACGGATAAAAATAATGATGAAAAACATTTATTCAATAAGAAAAGTGCTTTTCAAGGTATGATCCGTTTACAGCGTTCATTCTAATCCTATTTAAGCTACAGCTTTTAAAAACTGGCAACATGGTTTGCCAGTTTTTATTTTTGAAATCAAATATCATGAATATCTTTTCCTGATACGTATTGTCTTGTCTCTCGGAAAAAACCGACTTAGTTTCATAAAACTACTCTTAAGATTAACCTGATATGCTTGATAAGAGCACCTCACACGGGCTTTTACACATCACTTCAAACACAATCTCTTCCTTGCCCTTTAAAGCATGAATAACCCCCATTGCTTTATGCCTAAATTGATTTTTCTTGGTAATTTATACCTAACCTTTGCAATTTAGGTCATGAACTTCTCTGGTCAATTCTATACTGAACAGATAAAATATTGAAAAAACAAGACATCATTGTGTTTTTGATATGCCTGAATGTGTCTTCTATCAACACTCTAAAACACAATGTTTTATAACACTGCTTCATTAAAAAACTTAATCATCAAGAAACATGTTGTCAAAACGACGCAAACATCCCCTAAAGCAATAAAAGAGAAAAGAGATATATCTTCAAAAAAATGAATTGACCTCTTCCCCTTCTAAAGAATAGCCCCCCTATCAGTAGCAATCTGTAAATGCCCCTATTTTCTTGAATCTGCATCACTTTGATTTATAATGATCAATTTATAATTTTGCATGTTTCAATCAACCAAAACCATTCACTTGTACACGACGAGTGGAGAGAGCCGTGTGAATAAAAACGAGTAAAGAAAACCCTTTTATGTATCGTTTTAAGTTCCAAGGGTTGTAGTAACATTGAGATCTAACAAAGTGTACGATAGTGCTAGGCACTTTTATTAAGCATCAAAATGAGGATACACTTCATAGAGGATTTTAGATTATATTCTCTATGAACGTCGCTGTAAAATATATGTTGTGATACACACTAAAAGACATTTCTTTAAAACAAGCATGAAATATACAATACAAGTCCATTTTATTTGAGGCGTTTCATCCTGCGTAAGGCACATGTCATCATATACGCAACATCTTGGCTTTATGCGTTTTTAAAGGAAGAAAAATATAAGACAAAGAAACAATAAAATTTAATCTCTGCAAATCATAGAGCTTTCAGAGTTATGTTTCCATAAAACGCCTTATACCGTATAGAGGATTTTTTACACGATTAATGCCCTTTTTACATAAAGCCAATTGGCAAAAAGCAGCCTTTCCTGATAATAAAAAGGCTTACACGTAATCATAAGCCATATTTTCAATTAAAACGCATTGAATTCACGGAAAATACTTATCAACCAATGCATAAAGAATTGCTGCTGTTTCAACATCTAGAATCCCATCATAATTTTCTTGACGAAAATGAAGTTGAAATGCTCGGATCAAATCTTTGTATCCTGTTTGGGTACACGCAGCAGAAATGTCATATCCATAACATTTTAGCTTCGCCAAAACATCTTCTTTGGATGGCAAATTCTTAGAGAATTGCTCTTGATAATGACTTTTTAGTTCATCATCATACCATGCTCCTATACCTGCGCTATAAAGTTCTCTCCATGGAAAAGCTGCTCCTGGATCACTTTTTCTTCCAATGGCAATATCACTATGTCCCACCACATCAGTTGGCATAATATCGGGATACCGTTGAAGAATATTCAAGGCAAGTTCCTTAACAGCATCAATTTGTATTGGATTATAAGGAGGAAACATACCCGTCCCATCATGATAAGTCGCTAAATTAACGATTTCAATCCCGATAGATGCATCATTGAGATGACTATGCCCAGCCCATGAACTCACACCCGCATGCCATGCGCGCTCATTTTCATCAACCAGATTAAAAATACGCATATCCTTAAAGCCTGCCTCACGATATGTCTGCTCTGAAGGATCAGGAACAAGATAGTGTGCACTAACCTTTTCTCCTGTAAGCGCCATAATCGAGGCTTTAAAATCAATAGCCGTATAATGCATAACGAGAAAATGAACGCGACGACTAAAACTCTTGACAGAACGATAACTGTTGTAATCAATCTGATACATAAAAGCCCTTTCTTTTTTGCTTAAAAAACCACTGCGCATCACAACAGATAGAATACGAACTGTTAAAAAATGCAATAAACTTCCCATCTAGGTACTAAGAATTACGACTAAAATTTGTTCATCAAAAATATTGACACTCTTATCAACAATTAAGACCACATTTTTATTTTTCTCCCACACACGCATAAAATGTTTTTAACCACATTAAATATTTTCCCCAAAAAAATTCCTACAAATTACCAATCAAAAAGAAAACAAAAGCGTAAAATGATCACTCCTTAAATCTTCACGTCTTACAGAAAAAATAGTTCGTCCTGTTATCAAATTGAAAAATATCGCCCCTCGGAAGCGAATACCCAACGATCATGCAATCACACAAAAACTTAAAGGAAAAATTTTATGAGCTCTTTACAGCAATTTATTATCAGATAACGGAACGGGACATGTTCACAATAAAACTCTTCAGGGACATATTGTTCAATAAAATTTGCAAAGCTTTCCTGTAAATGACACGACTTCTTGTCTTTTCACACCATCGCTTTTTGATTTACAAAGAATCTCAATTATCTACAACGCTTGAGACACACGAAGTCTCTGGATTCCTTGTTATCAGCGCTATGGAAGATAACATACTGATTTATAATCATAATTAATCATTATAAATATTGAATGTAGCGAGCCTAATATCGTAAAGTTTTTCTTAATTTTGAATCAATCAAAGTCATTCATTTACACATCAAAAGAAAAATTAACCTATAGACAAAAACCACTGAAGAAAAGGATCAAAATACTTCTTATAATAGAACGTTCAATAATTTGAGCAATATTGTTACATCCCCACAGAGTTTCATTTTTTCTTCTTCGTTTTCAAATATCTTTTTAAGACAGCCCAAGCTGCATATTCTTGTAAGACGACACCTAAAAGTGGTCGCGTATAGGGAAAAGTTATACGATCATCACCATAACCTTTCATCCGTATAGTCATGGTAGCATGTCCAAGGCTTTCTGCTTGATTTTCTAATGTCTCCAAAGAAGGCTCTAGGCTCACTTCAACCTCAAGCTTTGGAATATCTTTTGCACCTTTTTCTATGGGTTGAAAATATTTTAAAAGCCGCGGATCATTGGCAGATCAATGAACCTCTGCATGCATCGCTAATTGTTTACAAGCAGTAGTAACTTCTGCCCCAACCAAATGGGGGTAAAAATGATTTTCAAATTCTTCCACGAAATGTTGTTCCAAGGGCGCTTCTGATTGAGCAACCAGTTGCACCAAAACATAGGGGCTTTTCCATAAAAAATGCCGTTCAAAGGATTCATTTTCAAGATGATCATCACCCCACTGCGCAATGGTACTTTCATCAATTCCAATCAAAGTCCATGCATACTCCGCACGCGATACAGAAAAATATTTCTTCTCGTTGTGTTCTAAATAATTCTCTAAAAGCGCAAGAGCCTGTGATGGTGGACCAGGCAAAACAACAAGCGTACTTCCATCGCAAGAGAGATAAAACCCTGGTGCTGTGCCTGTAGGATTATCAAGCACGGTTGCTGTCTCCGGAAACAATGCTTGACGCGCATTACTCTTATCCGCCGTAATCCCTAATCGTTGTAATTGACCTTTTATTATTTGCCAAACATCTTCATGATGTACCAAAGGCTGCTTTACAGCTTGAGCAACTCCATCGCGTGTTTTATCATCTGATGTTGGTCCCAATTCCCCACTTATAATGATAAGATCTTCTTGTCCAAGACAAGAAACAACAGTCTCACTGATTTGCTGTAATTGATCAGCACAAACAAAATGACGTGTGACTTGAATATTTCTCTTGTTCAAGCTTTGGCTTAAATCTTGTAAGTTCGTATTCAAATATTGTCCTGAAAGGAGTTCATCACCAACAGTGATAATCGCCGCACGATGAACAAAGACAGAATTCATAAGAGAATTGCGAACAGCTTCAGCCATTTGACGGGTAGAGGCTATACCTCCAAGATCATAGGTAACGGTTTTTCCAGCACGAATAACCTGATCAACACTCTCAGACAGTTGTTTTGCTGCATCTTTAAAGCCTAAGTGCTCTAAGAGTAAAGCCGTGGTATAAAGCATCGCAGAAGGATTGGCTTTATTTTGTCCAGCAATACGTGGTGCGCTTCCATGAACAGGTTCAAAACAAGCAATCTCGCTCCCCACATTCACATGAGATGCAAGCCCCAATCCCCCCATTATACCAGAGCCAAGAGTAGAGAGAATATTGCCAAACATATTTTCAGCAACAATCACACCAAACCGCTCTGGCTTGGTTGCAATCCACAAAGCAACCGCATCAACATTCTGAATATCTGCTTCAATTTCCGGATAGTTTTGCGCAATCTTCTCAAAAATTTCCTGAGCAAACTGTCCACTTTCTCGCATAACATTGGGCTTATCAGCAAAAGTAACTCGCCTAAAGCTATATTTCCTTGCATAAGAAAAAGCGTATTCAAATAACCGCTCTAAACCAAAGCGTGTCTGCAAACGGACTGTCCACGCTGCTTCCTCAAGCCCATATTTTGTCAAATTTGGATGTTTTAGCCAAACGGCTGTTTCAGGAGAAATACCCCGAAAATCCAATCCAGCATAAAGGCCTTCACTATTTTCTCTGATAACACAAAAATGAAAAGGACGTTGGGGACCAAAGATGTATCTTACAGGACGTATATTCGCAAACAAACCTAACTTTTGGCGGAGTTGAAGTGCGGGAGAAACATAGGCAAGGTTTTTCTCTTTTAAATGCGGAGCAAGTTCTTTTAAAGCCGCTTCTTTTCCTTTACGGGTCACAGCACCAAGTAAAATAGCATCACTCTGAGTAATTTTTTGCCAAGTCGCTTGAGGGATAGGATCTCCTTCCCGTTTCCAACATTCAACACCAATATCACCATAAGTTAATTCAATCGGCAATTGGAATTGCTCTAAAACCATCAGCGCAGCATCACAAACCTCTGGTCCTATCCCATCACCAGGTAATACAAGAACTTTCTTTTTCATAGTCCCTCCATCCACTCATCAATGACTGCATCCGTCATAGTAGGATTATCCTCCCACAAACGCGTACCAGCACCAGAGATAATCTTATATTCATGGTTCAGATTATGACTTTTTGTCTGATTATCTACCGTTGCAAGTTGCGACTTTTCTCCCACTAAAGCTAAAAACTTCCCCTTATACTTAACTATTTCATCTCTAGCATCTATTTCTAATAAGAGTTTAAAGCCTCTTGTCATGCGTTCAATTGCCACGCTTTTTTGTTCATCAGGAATCTCCAATAAGGCTCTTTTTTTCATAACGCCAGAAGGATGCATAAAACCATTGAGTATTTCCAAAGCCCCCGATAAATCATTGTTTTCTAAGGAGGCAAGAATATCTCCAAGGCGCCGTTGCAAAACCTTATCTGGATAGCCAGGCGCATTCACAGCAAGCACCGCTTGAACATTGGGAAGCTGTACTGCCAATATTTGTACCAATGTTCCAGCCATAGAAAATCCCACAAGAACTGCGGGCTCTTTAAAATAGCTTTTAAGTTTTTCTGCCATAAAAGATAAAATGTCTACAGCAGAATAATTGAGAACATGAGAACCCTTAGGAAAAAGAGAAAGCGTATCCAGCAGAGTGACAGGGAATCCTTTTGATAAGCATAGTTTTGTCAATGGAGAACAAAAAACACCACCATCCCAAATTGGCATTACAGGAGAAAGAATAATAATAGGAAGGCTCATTGATCAATTCCTCCCCTTATTTTTACACATGCATTAGAGCCAGAACTTTTCCTACCCAATATAATGAAAATATGTTGAAACTCTAAGCTCATATTCTCCCCCCATAATAATCGATTTGTTAAACTCAAACTAAGCTTGTAACAAATTTTAAACCCACTCAATCCAGCAACTTAATAAAAAAAATTCATCTAATGTACAGGTGCCCCATTTGTGTAAAACATCAAAAGCATTTCCGCATAATGCTTTCTTTTTATCATTTACTCAGCTTATTTCTGAAGTCATAAAATGACGCGCTTTTTGAATATAAATGATAAAACCAATCATACAACACACAGCTAACAAAGTTGCCATAGCCCGTGGGCTATGACCAGAGATTTTTCCGATAACCGCTGCACTGAGTGCCGCACTTCCTAATTGCAAAGATCCCATAACACCAGAAGCCGCTCCCGCAGCTTTCGGATGCGATGAAATAGCCAACGCTGTTCCTAACGGCAATAAAAAACCATTTCCAAAAGTAAGAACAGCAATAGCCATAAAACTTGTCACAAGGGGCCATGGGCTTAGATACATTTGCAAAGCAAACAGCACACCACCTATCACAAAAATAATGTACCCTCTCCCCACAGTTTTTTCCATAGACTCGCGTTCAAAAAACCATCGCGCCAAAAGATTTCCCAAAATATAGGGAAACGAGACACCAATATAGCTATAACTAATGTGTATCGGCGATAACCCCAAAGTCGTGAGTAAAAAAGGCGACTCCACAATATAAGCAAAATAGGCAGCGTAAGAAAAACACGGAATAAGTGCATAAAAAATAAATTGTTTATTTCTGAAAACGCCTAAATATGCCTTCATTAATCCTACAGGAGAAAAATGCTGCCGTTTTTGAGGGGGTAGAGTTTCGCTTAGCACAAAACAACATAGCAAAATGGTCAAAAATATAAAAAAGCTTAAAAAGATAAAAGTTGCCTGCCAATGAAAAGCTTGTATCAAAAGTCCACCAATGAAAGGTGCAAGTGCTGGTGACATTCCAATAAAAGGGAAAACAATCAAATAAAGTTTTCCAGCCGCTTTTTTATCCAACAAATCATTGATAATTGCACGACTTAAGACAAGTCCCGCACAAGCACCAAGACCTTGCAAAAAACGTAACACAAGAAAAGCGTGAATATGAACCGTATAAATCACACCAAGTGTCGTAAATAACCACAAGAATAAGCCCAATAGAAGTGTTTTTTTACGCCCCAAATTATCACTCAGCGGCCCATAAATGAGCTGTCCAAGTGCCAATGCCAACAAAAAAACCGCCACTGCACTTTGAATTTGAGATTGTGTCACTTGATAATATTGACGCATATCGCCCAGTGCCGGTAAAAAAATATCGGTAGAAATCAAACCTCCCGTCGATAAACATACGATAAGTATAATGAATGGTAATGTATATTTATGTTTCATCAGGAAAGTCACATTTCTTAAATTTAAAAATATTTAAATTTTACGTTTATAGAAAAATAATAATTTATATTTATAAATATAAAGCTATTTTAACTTTATCCACAGCGAATAAAATAATCAATTTTCTTTATTCTTTTACTTTATTCGAGAATAATTCATCTTGTTGAGACATAAATCCAGTGTATGATGCGCACGCACACACTCAACACGTAAATAACCACTTAGTTCTTCACTTTATAATTAATTTTAAAGCATAGCAAATCGCAATTTTAAAACTATACGCAAAAGAAGCTAAAAGATCAAACCTCTCCTTCAGAGATATATTTCCCAATCCGAAATAGCGCATTTTGTTGTATTCATGTTGCCCTATATTCATCAGCTTTTTTCATTGATATCATCAACAAAAACGCTTCCAAACTCTATCGCTCTCCATGACAACAACATCACTCTTCCGACAACATCTTTTATCAGAATTGGTTTACAACGCTCAAAGAAAAAAGAAGCCACAAACTCCCTTTCCTCAAAACTCCCCACACAAATATTATTGTAACAATACAGCATATAACAATGCCTCATGGAGAAGTCTTTATCAACACAAATAGTTGAGCAAATAAACTTAATAGCCCACTAATATCATAAAGCAAATTGTGCTTCTATCTCGCTCTAAAATCTAAATTCATCTTGTCCATTTTGTTAGAATTTCATTCTACATAGCCAGCACAAAGTTTATTGCCTAAGCTATTGACAAACATGATATAATAAAAATTTGACGAATCATTCTGCATCTAATGTAGAAAGCAAGGAGAAGCTATTAATGAATATAACAGAACGAGCCACGTACCAATTACTTGGACCTATTAAAGTGGAAGGAAAGACATACACAGAAATCACCTTACGCCGCCCGAAATTTAAAGACTTAAAAGCAATACAGAGCAAAGAAGGTGACGAGCAATCAATTGAAATGATCGCATGTCTTTCAGGGTGGTCCTATAATGCCATCAGTAAACTTGGTGTTCGTGATTTTTTAAACATTAAAGACATTTACGGGACTTTAATAAAAAAAGTATTAAAAAAACTTGATAAAATGAATACAATCATAAAAATCCCATCCCTAAAAATCCTATCCTTAGAAACTCAATTTTCTAAACATCTCAAAAACTTTATAAACAAAGTAAATGCACCCATAAAAAGCATAATGGATGAATGTATTTTAATCGACAGTAAACCCGAAAAACGCACAAGTAACCTTTATACAAATACATTTGAAACAGAATCCATGACAACTGCAAATGCAAAAGTGAAAACCTGTAGCACCTATGAACCGATTACAGTTCATAATCCCTACGTCATAAAGGTTGAACGCATGACCTTTACAAAATGCACTTTCTTAATACAAGATGGTCCATCGAACCAAATTTATCTCTCAAATCAAAGTGCTCTTACATCGTATAAAAAAACTGCGGGCGAAACTAAAAAACAACCTTTGGAGAGAATCTCGAAACTTTTGGACATTGTCTCAAAACTTTTCAACTTTCCTCTCTGGTTTTGGGAGTTTTTACTCAAAGAACTTAGAAAATTTTTCTAGCATTGTTTTGATATAGAGCAATAAGAGAAGGAAAAACAACTTAGAACACTAATGTTTCTTCCTTCTCTTTTATCTCTCATAGCTTTTTGAATTGAATACTTTTGATATTTATTTTGAATAATTGAAGCATTCTTTTAATTATAAGTACAATATAAAAAAATAAAATTTTAGAAGACGTGCTGTTTTTACAAAAAAATGAATAATAAAATAAAGACTCCAGAATTTTACTTTTTACCTTCAAACACAATCAATGATGGAAAAGCGTTTACAAAGTTTTCCTCAGGCAGTATCCAGGACATTACTTGAAAGAAAAGCATTAAGAGAGCTTACTTTTAAGCTAAGGGGGAAAGATTAAACTTCACAACGACATTCAATCTTTTAAACATTGCAGTACAGAACGGGAAAAGAGAGCCATTCCCCCATAGACCGTTTCCCCCCATCAACTAAAATTCTCGATAAACTAGTATTATCAGTTCTAGACTGGAGTCATATAAGAAGAATTTTAAGTAATGATCACCGTCTTGTTTTCGATGTTTTCTGTCCTTTTGGCGCATATCTTTATCCCTTTTGGAACATAATTAGCAAAAAGGCATTGTATCTCCAGCATATTCAAGGAGATAA
>NZ_JBHIOQ010000022.1:0-2336 GCF_042195565.1 Bartonella sp. AP88XZML
CCCGTTGGTTACAATCGGATCTTTTGAATGTAATCGAACAAGCAAAACAGCAACGTCAAAATGACGCGGCATAAAAAGAAAGCCTTGTCACGTAAGAACGGACAAGGCTTTCTCAAACTCATCAACCTGGAGCTTTATTTGGTGTAAATTCAAGGCTTTCTCTGCTGAAGCAAGACTTAAGGCTGGCATTCAAGTTGTTCTGAATGCTTTTTACAATAAGGGCTATTTAAGCGTCTCTCAACACTTCGCTGAGGCATGACAGCACCAGGACGACATATGGGAAGATTATCCGATTTATGATTTTCACACCATTCTTGTATTGTAAAGCTAGGACGAAAACCTGATTGCGCCATACACATTTCAATACTGGCAAATTGATTCAAATCTAGCGCCACAACCTTATTAAGGTCCGGTACTCCACATTCTAAAAGTATTTTATTTCTCCATAATGCTGGAGAAAGTGAGGGAATTGAGTTAACACATCCAGTGATACTTAACAGAGCTATACAACTCAACAGTTTTAAGATTTTCTTCATTATTCCCCTCTTTCAATGGATTTATTTACAATAAAAAAGCTCGGAAGCTTGTTGATATTTTCTGTCATCGCTGCTTAAAACAACGGTGACCAATATTGAGATGATTGGTTGAGAAAACAATCCCGTCATTTCAAGCGAAGGCAAGGATGAGGGATTGTTGACCATCACAAACAGCAAAACTTAAGGTTGGCATTCATCCGCATTTTTATACCTTTTACAAAATGGGCTATTTAAGCGCTTCTCAACACTTCTCTGTGGGATGACAGCACCAAGCTGACAAATGGGAAGGTTTTCTTCTCTAAATGTATAACACCAGTTTCCTCTCCCTTTATAATGGAATCCTGATTGAACCATGCAAGCATAAATTGTTGCATCCTCATTAACACTAAGCTTTCTATTTTCTGAATCAGCATCAATAAGACTCGGCATTCCACATTCTAATAAGGCTTTTCCTATCTCAGTAAAATCTGCACCTGCCTTCTCCCACATACTCACGTACTCTGGAGGACTGCTGTCAATTTTTGATATGTCACATCCAGTCACACTTAATAGGACTATACCACTCAATAATTTTAAAATTTGTCTCATTTTTTCTTCCATAAATGATCTAAAGTCGAATAAATTGAATGAATTTGTTTAGTAGGAGATGTTCCATAATTAGTTATACACGCTTTACTTGCATCACCATAACAATTATGGGGACTAGGATCATAACCGCCTAACGCCCTCCCTCCCTCTATCAATGGAGAGGTTGCTGTAGTCAATAAACTTTTTCCTACAAACAGCGTCATATATAAAGGATTTTTTATACCTTTCTCCAAAAGTGAAACATCTAGATTTAAAGGTACTTTATAAAAAGTAGGTGCATTGTAACCAAACAACGTACTAATGGGGTCAGATGCATGGCTTTGTAAGTAAACATGATCATTTTTGCCATCGCTTACGACATATAATGCATTCGCTATCGATTGAGCATGATCCGCTGGTCCATAAAGATAAATATCTGTTTTTTCTGCTATACCGTGGATGCCGCGCTTTTCAAAGTCACGTAGTCCATTGCCTACTGTTAAGCTACCACGACTATGCGCACTAACAATCGCCCCATCATTACCATAACGAGAGGCAAAATCTTGGAATTTCTTGGTCGAATTACTCCATCCCCCAAAATACTCATAAATTGCTACCCCGAACTCTACTAGCTTATCTTTAGCTTGGGGGTGGTAGGTAAAATAAAGGGGTTCATGCGCATTATCAGCCATTTTGACGGCATTACGGGCTGCTTCATCAGATGAATTAGAAATACCATTATAGAACATACGCCTGTTGCCATCAGAGCCTTTTTGTAAATGATTTTCTTCTCCTGGTTTTAAATAGCGATACAGAGTAATATTTTTTCCATCATTGCCTTTTATAGGTTTTCCATTTTCATCGGTTAAATAGAGGACATTGCCATTTTCATCATGCAAAATCTCACCTACTGGATGCTCTTTAACATTTGCGACTTCGCGTATTTTGTCCCAGTATCCCAATCCTTCATCCGATAAATCATTGATCATATCTACGCGATCATGCACTGCTCCCTCAAGCGGTGCGACATCTAGCTGTCCTACTGCCTGGTGGGCTGTAGCGGTGTTGCGGTTGAGTGCACCAATGATTTGTCCAGCATCTTGCCCCATCGCCCTCTGTCCAGTTATATCAGTAAGGATGATAGTCCCATCACTGATAGCAGATTTGGTTTCCCCTTCTGCTGCATCCTTGGCTTTGCCGTGATTTAAAACATTCTTGGCAATGTTTTTTATC
>NZ_JBHIOQ010000023.1:0-1185 GCF_042195565.1 Bartonella sp. AP88XZML
TCTGAACCAATCTGGCGATCCTTGCCATTGGCTATATCTAAAGAAACATCGCGGCTTCCATCAGCTTTATAGCCATAACAACTGTCTGTATTAGCCTGACAACCAAGATAAGTGTTTTTATAAGCCGTTGCACCTAAATTGGTCAGCACATTGGCGTGGATATCGGCATTTCCCCCTGCTCTCATAGAGCTATAATGGTTGTCAATGGTATCAGCATTAATAATAAGATTGCCACTAGATTGTATTACCCCCGAAACAGTTGGTTTATGCGAAAATGCTTGTGTGACAGTCTTTTCTGTCATGTGTGACCAATTTTCGTTTATTGACCCAAACCATCCTCCCTTCCGCCGAGAACCATTCCATTTATATGTCTGCATATGATCTCTACCATGCGCCCGTCCTTTTACCCAAGTAAAAGCCTTGTAGACTGTTCCATCTTTCAATGTTGCTTTGCCGTATGATCCTTCCTTATTATCAAAAAGTACTTCGTCCAAACTAAATAATGTATGCTCGATGTTAACACCGAGAATTGAGTCTGGCTCTTCAATGTGCCCCTTTCCCCAAAGATCTTGCTGTGTATTATGATATAACAACCCATCTCCGCTACCATGAAAATCCTCTGGTTTTTGGAAAGAAATATCGCTATATTCGGTTTTTTCTGTGATGACAGGCGTGCTATCAGCTTCGTTTTTGAGACTGTTGGTTTGGATATTTAAGTTTCCACCCGCTTGAATAAAGCCTGCTTTATTGACAAGGGAAAGGCTTTTTCCGCTGCCATCTGCATTGGTAAAAGATAAATCACCTTCTGTCATTATGGTGCCAAAATCATTCAACAAAGCCCCATCAACTTGTAAAGCACCATTGCCCTGCACATAGATTAAGCCCGTTTTGTTGTTGGTCACATTGCCCGTCACGCTAAAGATTAAATCCTGCCCCGATGCCAATTGACCACTATTTCCAAGCTCCCCTGTTTTGATCACGAAATCTCTGGCTGCTAAAACAGAGCTTGCCTTATCCACCATAACGCTTGGAGCAACAAAGAGAATATCTCCAGTTCCACCCTGATCTGTCACGGCTTGTAGCCGCGCATGGTGAATCTCAAGAGCATTGGTGCTTTGAAAGTCTAAACCGCCATAAGTCAATTCGCTCTCTGAGACATCAATATGATCTGCAATTAAATACAGC
>NZ_JBHIOQ010000024.1:0-3546 GCF_042195565.1 Bartonella sp. AP88XZML
CAAGGCGGTAGTTTATGATCATGCTGTTATCAGTGGCGCTGCTAAAATTTATGGCAAGGTTTATGGGAATGCTAGCGTGGGCTGTCATACTGATGTTTATGGCTCTGTTTATGGTAATGCGAAAATCTCTGGTTATTTCGTGATTAGAGGTAATGTATATGGCAATGCAAGATTAAAAAGAGATAGTGATTTATATTGGGTTCCCATAAATTGTGAGGTTTATGAAAACGATACCGTTGTAAAGATTATTGAAAATAACGCTGCGTAAATAATGCGCGGGCGCGGCGGGGGCGCCTGCTTTCCAACCCAATTTTTCCATTTCAAATTTTATCAAATGTTTATCACATTAAATTGTGAGGGTACTCCTATGTGCAAAAAATACGAATTAACCAGTGAAATCAAAAAAATCAAACATGCACTTACTCGAAATATTATAAATCTTTATCGCATTAAAGCTTTAAAAGATTTTGATGATGTTAAGACGGGGTCTTTAGGCGGCTTTATTGAAAAGGAAGTTAACCTATCCCATGATGGTAATTGCTGGGTGTATGATGAGGCTTGTGTCTATGGTCATGCAAGAGTGTATGAAAATGCAAAAATACGGCATTTTTCTCAAGTTTGTGGTCAAGTCTATGGGAATTGTGAAATCTATGGCAAGGCTTTCATCTCTCAATACGCAAAAATTTATGACCATGCTTGTGTCTATGGCAATGCTCATGTTTATGGCAATGTTTATGGCTATGCTCATGTGAGTGGTGCTGCCCGTGTTCTTGCTGATGCTCATATTTATGATTATGCTCATGTTTCTTATGATGCTACGGTTTTTAGTTATGCAAGGGTCTATGGTCGTGCCATTGTTGCTGGCTCTGCCCGTATTCATAGCTATGCCAAGGTTTATAATTATGCCTTTATTAATGGTCGTGCAAAAATACATGGCAAGGTCTATGGTGGTGCTTTGGTGGGCGGTTGTGCTGAAATTTATGGCTCTGTTTTTGGCAATGCCAAGGTTTTATTCTATACTAAGGTCTGGGGGCGTGTTTATGGCAATGCAAAAATCAATAAAAAAAGCAAAGTAAGGTTGGTTCCAAAAAATTGTGAGGTGTATGAAAGGGATAATGTTGTCAATATAACTGATAAAACAGAATAAAGAACGGCGTGGGGGGCGTGCTTTCTTTATGGTGTATAAACGCATATAAAATGCATTGCTATAAACATATCATAAAAGAGAGAGTAACATAAAAAAAGCCGTGTCAAGTGATATGACGCGGCTTTCAAATAACGATTATAATGATAGAAAAATAATCATCCACAATGGAGTAATGAATGCATATATACAAAACGTATTATATTGCAAGCGCTCTATTGAGATATGAAAACTTATCAAAAGGAATGTAAATAATGCGTATGATTTTTACTCACTCATTTGAATGAACGCTTTTCATTTCTCTCAAACGTATTAATCATAACGTCTTTATATTTTAAAGAGATTCATTGAAAACAAAGCCCATGATCAAAATGCTTCTTTTAAAACGTTTCAATATACTAAGCTCAAAATCGAGCTGAGTGAATTCAAATAACGCATTCTATAAAATCAAAACGCTTGTTAGCTTTAACAAAACTCGTTTTTTACATTTACGAGTATTGGTTTTCAAAACAATCTCTCATAAGACAAATAAATAACCGCTTTTATCAAACGCAAGGCTTTAAAAACTGTTATAAACATCTGTTTCAAATGTTTAAACGTTCATTTAGAAAGGCTTTCATAAGTTTCTTTTAAACAGAACTTCTTTGCAAATTAATCGCTCTATATTTGTGCTCTGTACTTTTAAATGGTAACTTTTAAAACGTTTTTTAGTACCATATCTAAGGTAAAATAGTATTTTACTGCTATGGTATTACCCGCCTCCATTTTTTTGTGGAAGCGAATAATTCCGTTCTTAAAAACTAGTCTGCAATCTATTCATTAAAAGGCTTTTCATTTCATAAGATATAAAATACCTCTTTATCGTTTTTTTAACTTTTAGTAAGCGTTTTAAAAGCGATTTTATCCTTAATCCTTTTATGCAATTTTTTAAATTAAACCTATAAGCTTATGACAGGTTCAAACAGTTAATTTCTTTAATGCCATTTTAGAGGTTTTTCCCAATTTTGGGAAAAATTATATGATCTCTATTTTCTATAAATGCGTATCTTTTGGTACAATTTATCTTATAACAGTTTCAAACGATTACCCTCTATAGGTAATAAGATATTGCTATAGCATTTTTAGATTTTACGCTTCTCAATTTTGAAAACTGTAATTTTATGTTTTTATCATGCGATTAACAATCCAATCATTAAAACAAGATGTGATCTTTAAACGTATGTTATCGATAATTCCAAACAACTAAATTTTAAACAATGCGATTTTGAGTGATAAAAACATATCATAAAATTTATAAACTGTTATGAATGATATCGGCTTTTCATTTTATTTGAATACACACATGCGTTATAATATTCACGTCATGATTTGCTTTTTATGGTCTATTCATACATGGCAATCTTATATAAAAAATGATCAAATGAATCACGTATAAAAAGATGGATTCTTAAGTGGATTCATATAAAATAATTGCAAACAACATATTGACTTTATTGCGTTTTTTGATATTATACCGAATACTCACACGATTAAGCAATGACGCAGGCAATGGAGAATAACGAAGTAGATCAAGCATAATATCCGGCGTAATCGCATTTTGAAGCAATGGGAGCAGCTGTGTGATGATACCAAAGGTGCGCTCTTTCTCATTCGGGCTGGTTGGAGCATCATCGACAACAATGTCATACTCGACACTCGTTACTTCTTCACGCGTCAATGGAATATATTGCGCATTCTCTTCACCAGATATCCGTACCAAACGACCATCGGACAAGTAATTCTGTATCAAGTGCAAAATAATCTTACCCTGCCGCTTGCGGTACAAACGTAAACCATCAAATAGACAAGCAAGCAGATTTAAACTGGATTGGCGTCGTTGTGCCTCCAAAATACCCGCTTGTGTCACTTCCCTTGTACCAATGAATTCGGGTGATAAACCCGTCACCTGATTAATTGCTTCCTTAGCTTCATTAAACAGTTGGAAAAAGCCTTGTGGAAACTGTGCTACAGGCTTTGGTTGTATTTTACCACCTGCCAATGCGTTAGGTTTAACCCATGTAATACTGTCTGATCGGCTTAAACTTTTTGCTGCTTCTCTCTCATCCTTAAATGCACCACTCTCTGCCATTATCCCGCCTTTGGATTGACTATTAAGGATATACATCACTTGACTAAAGTACTTATTCGCCCACCGTTGTGGGTCTTTTGTCGGACGGACAACCCCATAAAATTGCCGTTCTATCTTGTCAAAATACCCCGTTATACACTCCCAACCCAATTGACCAGCTGGAACTAAAGGTTGATCAGGGGATTCAAGCAACTTTCTCCCTAAAAAAGCACGTTTTACGACCTTTTTATTGAAAGCTGCCCCTTGGATATCGGGCATCATGCACTGGAGCTGC
>NZ_JBHIOQ010000025.1:0-3002 GCF_042195565.1 Bartonella sp. AP88XZML
AACACCCGATCCCCCCGCACGAAGACTACGACTTGACGTCACCTCTTCTTCTTGCTTAACAAGGATACTGTCTCTTACATCCCCAATCTCTTCATTCAGAGTAGTGAAAGTACTGTTAACACCTTCAAAAGCAGCAGCAACATTGTGATAAGTCTTCTCGTCATTTTCTGTGCCATCAGCATCAAATTGTGCAACTTTGAAATCAGGTTTCGTCCATTTGCCTTCCTCATACTTAGTTCCGCCACCAAAATATTCCGCAAGGGAACTGTTCGTAGAATGGAGCTGGGATCCATTAACAGCATCCGTTGAGTTAGCAGCAACATCTCCATCCTTAAGAGACGTGATCTTGCTGTTGCCTTTTTTCTCTCCTTCTCCATGCTGCGCACTAAAGGCATTTGCATCTTTGCTCCACGACAACGAATCCTGTGCAACACCTTGAGAAACTTCCTTAATACGAGCGTTCACATTCTTGATATTCGTGTCAAGACCTGCAAATGCAGTTCCAACACCTTGGAACGAACTCTCTGTTACACTTCCATCTTTAGCAATGTAAGATAATTTATACGTTGGCTGTGTAAGAGCTCCATCTTTAAAGGATGCTTCTCCACCTAAAAACTTAGCTACATCCTCACCGATTTTATTAATCTGACCACCCGTGATTGCATCACGTGACTTGTCAGCAATCTTACCATCAGCAACATTATGAAGACCTACAGCTGCCTTATCTTTACCACCTAAAGTCACACTCGTATAATCAGTTTTATCACCTGTTTTATCGTAATGAACAACGGCTGAATCATCAGACTGAAGGCTATTCGAAAGATCTTTCAATTCTTTATCAAGTTGGCCTTTGTTAACCGCTTCATTATTTTGTGTTGCTGCCTTCACTCCAGAAAGTATCCTATCCCCTTTATTCTTGTTGGTTATGTTGATTTCTCCGCCTTCTACTGCTGCGCCAATAGTGAGACGATGCGTTGTTTTGTCTTGCTGAACAAAGCTTTCGCTTTCTACTTTGTTAATCACATTATTAACCTGTTCAGTCAATTTATTCTGAACATTCGTGATAGAAGTACCTACACCTTCAAAGGCAGATGCTACATCAGGATATTCTTTGTTTTCTGTTTCGCCATCATCCTTAACGGACTTAACAGTGAATTTAGGAGCAGTCCATGCGCCACTTTCATATTTAGCGCCACCACCTANATCCATTGAGCTTGCAGATATATCGCCATTCGCAAGATACTTAATCTTGCTATTGCTTTTTGCATCTTCTTTCCCATGCGTTGCTACAAACGCACCTTCTTCTTCGCTCCACATCAAAGCATTCTGATCAATATTTTCAGTGACCTCTTTTTTTACATTTGTGATAGAAGTACCAACCCCTGTTAAAGCACTTGCTACATCAGAATAGCTTTTATCTTCTTCAATACCATCTTCATTGAAGATCTTAATCTTGAAACTTGGACCTGTCCAGTTTCCATTTCCAAAGTCAGCATCTCCACCAAAAAAAGTAGCTACCTTACCACCTAGTATATTTATCTGAGAACCATTGACTGCTTCATCTGAATTTGCACTGAGATCGCCACCTAATAAACCGGAAATTTTCCGTTTCCCATTATCTTTATTCAGAATGCTGATTTCAGTACCACCAGTTCCTTTCCCAATGGTGATAAGACCTGTACCCCCCGCACGGAGACTACGCGCTAATTTCTCCTCTTTTTCTTCTTCTTGCTTAACAAGGATACTGTCTCTTACATCAGCAATTTCATTATTTGTTGCAAATAACTGTGAACCATTCACTGCTTGTTGTGAAGTCTCAGTGAGTGCCGCAGCCTTAACTTTCTTTATCTCTTTACCTCCAGCATCAATGCCCGAGGTCGTTATTTTCGGTCCATCAGTAATTACCAGACCTGTTGCATCTAGGGCAGTTGTGCCTGCCTTTAAGCTCGTTAATGTAACATCTTGAGCTAAATCAAATTTTACATTATTGTCTTTATCACCTTTTGTAATGTTAAGATTGGTACTTCCAGTAGAAAAATCTACCGTACTTTCAATCGCAACAGCCTTAGAATTTTCACCACCAACAGAGAGTTTCCAACCTTTATCTGTGTACTTTCTTAGCGCTTTCAGCTGCGCAACATTCACTGCATCTGTATCTGCACTACCGGCCGCTACTGCTATAATCTGTCGCGTTTTTTTATCACCAACACTTCCAACACTCACTGCACCTGACGTGCTTTTCCATGAAAATGCACTATCTTCTGCAGCTGCATTCGCTA
Organism: Bartonella sp. AP88XZML; assembly: GCF_042195565.1. Classification (NCBI taxonomy): domain Bacteria; kingdom Pseudomonadati; phylum Pseudomonadota; class Alphaproteobacteria; order Hyphomicrobiales; family Bartonellaceae; genus Bartonella; species Bartonella sp. AP88XZML. The sequence continues at coordinate 2,280 of NZ_JBHIOQ010000025.1, forward strand.
TAGGATCATAACCACTCTCACCAGCAGCAATGTTAGCTTTAGAATAGCTTCCTATTGCAACACTCCCTTTCACCATCCCAAGAGCTTCGTGACCTAGCCCGATACTATCCAACTCCTGAGCTTTTGAATAGTAACCGATAGAAATGCCATTTTTAGCATCTTCCCATACCGATGAACGCTGACCAATACCAATCCCATTTTCTCCTCCGATTTTAGCAACACGCCCTAAGGCAATTGAATGATTACCCTTCGCAGTTGTATAATCATCTGGATATTTATCTTGAATATCATCAGAACCTATTGCGATACTATGCTGACCCAAAGAGTGCGCCGAGCGTCCTATAGAAATACTATTCAAACCTGTCGCCTCTGCAGTATACCCCAAAACGATAGTATTTTTTGCTTTCGCCTTTGTAAAAGAACCTATAGCAATAGCACTCCCAGCGGATGCTTCTGCAGTAGCACCAATAGCAATTCCCTGATAACTCTTAGCTTCAGCTGATAAACCGATAGCTATCGCTCTTTCAGCTTCTGCCATCGCCCCAACACAGCCAAGTTTACCGCTCGCATTTTTACAATCTGGATCATCTCTACCTATTGCAATACTTGAGTAAGTAGTTGCCTTTGCAGTATTACCCAACGCAACACCTTGATCAGCTTTCGTGTCTCGCTGCATTTCACTAACAGGAATAAGTTGTCTTGGTGTCAAAGTATTTATTACAG
>NZ_JBHIOQ010000026.1:0-12163 GCF_042195565.1 Bartonella sp. AP88XZML
ACGTCTTGTTTATAATCCGGATAATCGGTTTGAGGCAAAAAACACAGCCTATCCTAGTTGGCAGCATGGGTATTTTGATGCTAAGATGAATCAAAAAGTTGAAGAAGCGTTGTTTCAAAAAGATCCGCAAAAACGAGCGCAACTCTATGCTGATTTACAACGTGAATTAATGCAAAAAGGACCTTATGCGTTTATCTTTCAACAATATAGCGTTATCGCGATGACACCTGATGTCAAAAAGTGGGTTTGGAATAGTGCGCCACAAATTTTTTATAGTAAAATTGAAAAATAAGTGTGTCTTTTTAGTGTTATCAAAGCTAAAAAGAGCTTAATTATAATTGCATGATGAAAATATTCTCCCATATAAAGCTCTTCAGTTTTTTAAGGATGAAACTGTGAGGGATGTTTGTGTAGTAGTATATAATTAAGATCGTTTATAGGGAGCGATGAATATAGAAAGTTATATTGGGGAGGATCTTTGTTTATGGTTATAGATTCTCTGCATCCCGAATATAGACTGATGTATAAGAAAATTATTTTATAGATGCTTAGTTTGATTAAATGAAATTGATGTCTAATGCTATGCTATTTAAGCAAAATCACAATCACTTTGTGTGAAAAGGTAGAAGAATACAAAAGGAAGAGATAAAATGGGAAAACAAAGAATATTGAAAAAAATTTCTATTTTATTAAGCTCAACCGTTTTTTTTAATGGGGCTGTAACATCGGCATTCAGTGCCTCATCTAAAGATATATTGGTAATGGCATGGAATATTGATTCAATTAGTAGTTTTGATCCAGCGCAAACTGTTGAGGTTGTGACGAGTGAGTTATTGACGAATATTTGCAGCGCGTTAGTGCAATATGATGAACATGATCCTACAAAAATTCGCCCTGCTATGGCAAAATCTTGGGACGTTTTAGACAATGGCAAAAGAATAGTCTTTCATCTTCGTGATGATTTAAAGTTTAATGATGGAAGGATGGCTACAGCGCAAGATCTGGTATGGTCGATGCAACGGATTATTAAATTAGGATTAAGCTATGCTCAATCTTTAATGGATTATGGGTTTACCAAAAACAATATTGAAACAAATATTCAGGCTCTTGATGATAAGACTTTACAATTAAAATTAGATAAACCCTATCCTATTCAGCTCATATTGACTGTTATTGGACAATCTTATGCTTCTGCTTTGCTTGATCGGAAAACAATTGAAGCACAGAGTATTAACGGTGATATGGGGAATAAATATTTAGCAACACATACAGCTTGTGTTGGACCTTATAAATTGGTGAGCTGGTCTCCAGGAGATAAAGTTGTGTTAGAGGCGACACAACATTATTGGGGCGAAGTGCCTAAAATTAAGCAGATTGTTGTGCAGCATGTAGCGGATTCATCAAGTCAAAGACTTCTTTTGGAAAAAGGTGATGTGGATATAGTGCGTGATCTTTCTTCAGAGGATATTTTAGATCTTGAAAAAAAGGGAGGACCAGTCAAAATTAGTCGTGTTTTGCGTCCGCAGATTATTTACTTATCGTTAAATAATAAGAATGCAATTTTTGCGAATGAAAAGGTCAGATTGGCACTTCGTTATTTGGTTGATTATGAAGGTCTTGGAAAAACTGTTTTGAAAGGGATTGCTATTCCACGGGCAACTTATATGTCTTTAGGTGTTCCAGGTGCTTTAGATGAAAAAGAAGGTTTGCCTTTTCAGTTGGATTTGAAAAAAGCAAAACAACTGATTACTGAAGCTGGTTATCCTAATGGGTTTAAAGCTAATCTTTTAGTTGGAAGCCTTAGTTATATGTCGTCTGTTGCACAGTCTATTCAAGCCAATGCACGCAAAATTGGTGTTGAGCTTACAATTGAAAAAATGGCACAAAATCAATTGTTGAGCCGTGTACGTGGTGGAAATTATGATACTGCTATTATGGGGTGGGGGAGTGCCGATCCTGATGGACATCCTGCTTCATTAAATCACGTGTTTAACCCTGATCCAACATTTACAAAAAAGCACAATATGTATTTAGCTTGGCGCGCTGGGTATTATGATGAAAATATTAATAACATGGTGATGGATGCTTTGTTTGAGAAAGACCCCAATAAGCGTATTATGCAATATCGTACTTTACAGCATTATGTGCTAGAGCATGGTCCTATGGTTTATTTATTTCAGACATATTATACCGTTGGTATGGGACCTGATGTCAAAAAATGGATTTGGAACAGTTATAGACTTTATTACAATGAAGCAGAAAAATAAAAAGAAGCATGTTATAGAAAATGATTGTAGAACATGCTTAATAAGAGATTGTTTTGTTATATAAAAAGTATTTGCTTTATGTTTTGTCGCTACAGAGGGGATTTTTATAATGGTTTTGCCACTTTCAGAGACTGAAAGAGCTGTATCAGAAAAGCAGAAAAAATTATTTTTATGGGATTTTTTATGCAAAGGATTGAAACTTCTTATTTCAGTTTTTATCACATTGCTTGGGTTGGTGACGATCACTTTTTTTCTTGGTCATCTTCTTCCTCTAGATCCGGTTCTGTCTATTCTTGGTGATAATATTAGTCAGGAAGCTTATGATGCAATGTATTATAAGCTGGGTCTTGATAAGCCGTTGATTGTCCAATATTGGAAGTATCTTCATAATGTATTTTTGTTTGACTTTGGAGATGCTTTAACTTCTGGGCGACCTGTTCTAGCCGATATTATGCGTGTATTTCCTGCAACATTAGAGCTTGCAACCGTTGCTATTGTTATTGGCACAAGTCTTGGAATTCCATTTGGTGTTTTTGCAGCAATGTATCGCGATTCATTTATTGATTATGTTGTCCGTGTTTTTACACTTGTAAGTTATTCTACTCCAACATTTTGGCTCGGATTAATGGCGTTGTTAATATTTTACGCCAAACTTGGCTGGGTTGGTGGCCCAGGACGACTTGATTTTCTTTATGAATATTCTTTTGAACCAAAAACAGGATTTTTCCTTTGGGATACTGCAAGCCAAGGACAATGGGAGGCTTTTGGTAATGTTTTTAGTCACGTTATTATGCCTGCTTTGATCTTGGCTTTCGGTGCTATGGCTTATATTAGCCGTATGACTCGTGGGTTTATGATTGAGCAGCTTAATCAGGAATATATCATTACTGCACGTGTAAAGGGATTATCGTGGGCGCGAACCGTTTGGGGGCATGCCTTTCGAAATGCTGCTGTTCAAATTATTACCGTTGTTGCACTTTCTTATGCTTTTTTATTAGAAGGGGCTGTTTTAACGGAGACAGTTTTTGCTTGGCCTGGTTTTGGACATTACTTGACAAATGCTCTTTTAGCCGGAGATATGAATGCAGTTGTAGGATGTACTTTACTTGTAGGGTTTATCTTTGTCGCCATTAATTTATTTTCTGATTTGCTTTATCGCATTTTTGATCCAAGGACACGTTGAATATGACAGTAAGTAATCATCATAAATCGCAATCATCATCTTCTTTGGGTAGTTGGTTAAACGATCCTGTTCCAAACTCCATAATTCAAGCGAACATACAAAGAATTTATCACGCACTGGCTAAGTTTTTTCATAACTTTTCGGCTGTATTCGGTCTGCTTATTATTTGTATTATTATCATATGTGCATTTTTTGCTCCTTGGATTGCTACGCATGATTTTCTTAGCAATGATCTAGGGCATCGGTTGCAGCCACCCTCTATGGCGCATTATTTTGGAACAGATGAATTGGGACGTGATATTTTTAGTCGCCTTGTTTTTGGTTCCCGTATTACTCTTTATGTTGTTTTTCTTACAACAGTTATTGTAGGTCCAATAGGGCTTATTGTTGGAACTGTATCTGGTTATATGGGCGGATGGGTTGATACTGTGCTCATGCGCATTGTCGATATTTTTCTTGCTTTTCCAGGTTTGATTTTAGCTCTTGCATTTTCAGCCGCATTGGGACCAGGGATTGAAAATGCTTCTATTGCAATTTCAATTGCAGCATGGCCACCAATTGCACGTTTAGCACGTGCTGAGACTTTGACAATACGTTCTTCTGATTATGTTTCTGTAGTTCGCCTGCAAGGGGCCTCTGCTTGGCGAATTATTTTGTTTCATGTTGCGCCCATGTGTATTCCTTCAGTGATTGTACGATTAACTTTGGATATGTCTGGAATTATTTTAACGGCTGCTGGTCTTGGTTTTTTAGGGTTGGGAGCTCAACTTCCAAGTCCTGAATGGGGTGCGATGCTTTCTTCAGGGCGGGAATTTATGATGACAAATTGGTGGTTGGCGGCAATACCAGGCTGTGCAATATTATTTGCAAGTCTTGCTTTCAACCTTTTAGGTGATGGTCTTCGTGATGTATTGGATCCACGCAATGGGTAATAAATTATTAGAAGTAGAAGATTTACGTATTTCTTTTCTTACAACGCGCGGCATGTCAGAAGTTGTGCGTGGCGTTAGTTTTTCTGTTGGAAAAGAAAAAATTGGAATTGTTGGTGAATCCGGATCTGGAAAATCGATGACTGGGCGCGCAATACTAAGGTTGAGTCCAAAAGCAGCCATTGTTAAAGCTAAAAAAATGCGCTTTGAGGATGTTGATTTATTGGCCGCAAGTGAACCTCAGATGCGAAAAATCCGTGGGAAACGTATTTCAATGATTTTACAGGACCCCAAATATTCACTTAATCCATTAATACGGATTGGGGAACAGATTATGGAGGCTTACCGTATTCATTATTGTGTTTCAAAAGCTGAAGCGAGGGAGCGCACCATATCTATGTTAGAATCTGTTCATATTCGTGATCCTGAACATGTGATGCGTCTCTTTCCTCATGAAATATCTGGGGGGATGGGGCAGCGCGTGATGATTGCAATGATGCTCATTCCAAAACCTGATTTAATTATTGCCGATGAGCCAACATCTGCACTTGATATTACGGTCAGACGACAAGTTTTATCTGTATTAGATGAACTTGTGACAAAATCTGGAACGGGACTTATTTTCATTAGTCATGATTTAAATATGATTGCTGATTTTTGTGATCGTATTTTGGTGATGTATGCGGGCCGTGTGTTAGAAGAGTTGCCTGCTTCTGATTTGTCTCACGCTTGTCATCCTTATACAAAGGCGTTGCTCGCGAGTTTGCCACGGCTTGATAATCCAGTTGATATTTTGGCTGTTCCTGAGCGTGATCCTGATTGGTTGTATAATCCTACGATTGTTAATGGTGTTGAGGAGGTTCCTCATGACAAATTGTGAGAATATTATTGATGTTTCTAATTTATCTGTAACTTTTGGTCATAGGCATAAGGCAGTAACAGTTGTTAAAAATGTTAATTTTCATATTAAGCGTGGTGAAGCTTATGGTTTGATTGGTGAATCCGGATGTGGAAAGTCAACTATTTTGAATACATTGGTGGGGCTTATTCCAGATTATAGTGGAAAGTTTCTTTTTGCTGGACAAGAAGTTGAAAAGAAAAGAAGTAAGGATTTTTTACGCTGTATTCAAATGGTTTTTCAAGATCCTTATGCTTCGCTGCATCCAAGAAAAATGGTCCATACGGTTCTTTCTGAATCGCTCAAAATCCATGGAATGGATAATCAAAGAGAGCGGGTGGAGGATGCTTTAGATTCCGTTGGTTTAGATTCTTCATTTCTTTATCGTTATCCTCATGAGTTGTCTGGAGGGCAGCGTCAGCGTATTGCTCTTGCACGTGCTTTAATTATTGAGCCAGAGGTGTTGTTGCTTGATGAGCCAACATCTGCATTGGATGTGTCGGTACAGGCTGAAATTTTAAACTTGTTGAAATCATTGCGCGTGAGAAAAAAGCTTACTTATTTAATGGTATCCCATGATCTTGCTGTTGTTGCACATATTTGTGAACGTGTTGGAATTATGCATAAAGGGATTATTCTTGAAGAGCTTAGCAATGATGAATTGCGTAATTTACATGCGCAACACGATTATACAAAGGAGTTTTTTGAAGCAAGTATAGAGCCTATTGTCCATAGAGAGCAAAGAGCATGATCAATTTTACAGAAGAGAAAATGCAATTTTATTTGTTTTGAAGTTTCTGGAGATGTTTGGCGGCATTGTTAAGAGGGAAGGGGATAATAGGATTTTTTCAGTATGAATTTTCTGGGCAGTGTTTGAGCTGTAATATTTTAAATCCTATTAGAACTTCCATTTTGAAATATATGAGTGACTTATAACATACATCCCTTTGTTTGATATTATTGCATTATTTTTTACTTATCATTTTATGTTCAAAAGTGTTATTTTACCATTTTAAGCATTAAATTCGTGAGAAATAACAAAAGATAGTAATGTTGTATTTTCTAGAAAAGCTTCTCATTATTTTACAATATCATTTTGTTTTTGGTTGTTCTCTTTTTTACAATTTTATTCTTTATAAAAAGAATTTTTTGTAAAAAACATCCAATGGTCAATGAATGTCTTCAAATATTTCGCTGTTCTCTATTTAAAAAAGCGCTTAAAAACAGCTTATAATAAACCAAAAAGGCAGCAATATGCTGCCTTTTTGTTAAATTGAATAGGCTATTTTTACAGTTTTGATTTAAAACTGATAGAGTATTCCTCCTGAAAAGCTTGCACCACTTATACCAGTTTTTTGAAGCTTTTGTTGATAGCTGACATCACCATGAAGGGAGAGGTTAGCGGACAATTATGCACTAATACCAAGCCCACCTTCAACGGAACTTCCCGAGGGGTCACATTTATAATACTTATCAATATGGAATGTCTGATCATCACCAAAGGTTTTGATTAAGTTTACTTTTCCATAGAAAGACATAGGACGGCTGTTTTCAGTGGCAATGGTTTTTGTCAAACGTCCACCAACACGGGATTATCCATTGAGAAGGATTTTGCATCTCAATGGTCAGATTATCAGCATCTTTAATGGTATCAAACATCAAATGTTGATAGGCAAGCTGTGCCTGCGGTTCGAATGTTACGGCTTGAATACCCGTTGCAAATTGTTTGTCAACAGTGGTGGAGATACTCAACATTTTGGCGTTTTTCAATTTTGCAGTTTTACCAATGAGAGCATTGGTGATCTTTCTCTTTAGGAAGCCATAGGATAACAGCGTATCAAGATAGAAACCACTGTCATGTTGTATGGTTCCATAGGTTGTGAGTGACCATTTATCCACAATACTCTTACTGTATCTTGCATATTCTTTGGAGTGCAAAGAGAGTTGTCCATAGGTTTCTATAAGGCCAAAATGTGTTGTAGATATTTTTCCCTTCTAGCGCGACAAAGTTAACAACTCCTTGTAGAGCAGCATAACGAAGATGAGCACTGCTATAACTATATCTACTAGAAGTACTACTTATCAAAAAATAAGCTTCCTGTTTCTCCATAGGCGTATAAGAAAAAGCCATTCCGTTTGTCTTATTCTTTCCTTAAGACAGATGTCGCATATTGGCTAACAGTTGCACTTTGCTTATCCATATCGGTCAATCCAGCATACAAGAGAGCACATGGCATGATAAAATAGCTTGTATTTATGGCACGATGGTTTTTACTTTTGAGTCGCTATCAAGCAGTACTGGTTGTAAGCGAAAATCCCAGAAATTTTTATTTTCTCCTAAAAGGTTTTGTTCAGCATTTGTTTTACTGTGGTTTGATTTTGGTCCATAAGCTTTCAGTATATATTTATAAGGTGAACCACTTATTGTGATATAGTCCTGTGCAAGTTTGAAAGAGTCTTGATTTACTTTCCCAGAAACTTGAATGAGTGAAAGACCATGTGCACTGGTAAGAGCAGAAGCATCTGCTTTAATATTGTTCTTTTCTAAATGTCCAGTGATATAAACCAGTGTAGTCCCTGAAACATCACCGTGAATCAGAAGATGGTCAGCTTTTTGTTTGTTTATGGCAGCACTATCACTCCATTCGACGTTGAAATGAATTTCTGCTTTTCCTGTAGCATTGTAGACTTTTTTAGTATTTGGTCTGCCAGATCCTATGTGCAACGTGTGATAATGATCTTCAGTTGGCTCTTCAAAAACAATAGAGCTGTTATTGATGTTAAGGACAGAAATATCAGAACGTGCTCTTTGAGCAATATCAAGCAGTTTTTTGTTCTGGCTTTTTTTATTTGTGCTTGTTTTCAATATCCATTTCGTATTGTTTTGCAAATCAAAGACTGTTTTGAATTTTTTTTCAGTGCTCACTTTGCCGTCTAAGATGGAGTGATCGGCGTTTAATGTAAAAGTGAAATCATTTTTTTTCGTTGAAGCTTCGGTTACTAATAAAATATTGGCACGGATTTCTGAATTTTTGAGATTGGCTTTACCAATTGATTCGTTTGCATTAATTCCAGTACCGTTTTTAATATGAAGTTTTGCATTGGTTAAATTGATTTCTGATGTTTTATTGTTCTTAGATTTTTCAAATGCTATACCTCTATCTTCTGCTGTGGCAGAAACATTTGTTACATCAATATGTCCATTGTTATTTACAACAAATGCACTATTTTCGGCAATTATCGTCCCTCCACTCATTTTGATTGTGCTGCCATTTTCTGAATAAAGTCCGATCTCAGCATTTTTAATCGTTGTATGGCTATATAATTCAACTAAACTGCCAACATCTTGGCTTTCCGCACCGAATCCATTACTATCTGCTGTTATTAGAGTAACATTCGTGGCTTTAATATGTCCACCGTTTCCGGCAAATAATGCAGTAGTTTTACCTTGTACTGTTCCTTCCGTTATGGTGATGGTGGATTTTGAGTCTTTTGCATAGAGCCCACTGTCATCAGATGATGTAATTTGAGCATTGTCAGTTAAAGTAATAGTGCTGCCGTTTATGGCAGATACTGCTGCACCTTTTGCGTTAAATGATCCTCCAGAAACTGTTATTTGAGAACCATTATCTGAAATTATGCTATTGATTGCTTGCGGAACGGTTACATTTTCTAAAGTAATGGCACTTCTTCTTGCGATTATTGCATTGATTAGTAGTGCATTATCCTTACGATTTAATATCGTTACATCTTTCAGTTTGTTATTGCTCTTGTTTTTTAATAAGTGAACGCCTGCTTCGGAAGCAGTAATGGTTCCTCCGATCATTTTGATTGTGCTATCGTTTTGCGCATCAATTCCGATTTTAACGTCACTGATCGTTGTATTTCCAAGCAATTCAATCACACTGTTAGAGCCAGAGGCTGCTGCACCAGCAGCTACACCACTGCCATTATTAGTTGCTTTTAAAGCAACATTTGTAACCGTAATATGGCCACCTATGTCTGCTTCTAAGGCTGTATATTTTCCTGTCACGTTTCCTGTTGTCATTGTAATTGTGGATTTTGAGTCTTGTGCATAGAGGCCTGCTTCATCATATGACGTAATTTGAGCATTGTCCGTTAAGGTGATACTGCTACCGTTTTGAGCACATATTGTTGCATAGCTTGAATCAAATGATCCTCCAGAGATTGTTATGTTAGAACGATTATTTGCAATTACGCTGTTGCCTGTTTGAGTCACTTTTACATTTTTTAAAGTGAGACCACTTTCTTTCTCTAGAAGAATTCCTTTGCCTGAATTTCTATCTTTACCGGTTGATATTATTACATTTTCTAGTTTACTTTCGGTGCTCTTACTATTCACGAAGCCAACACCAGTTTTAGAAGTTGTAATAGTCCCCCCAATCATTTTAATTACGTCACCGTTACTTGCCACAAGCCCAACACCAGCATTCTTAATCGTTGTATTGCCATATAATTCAATCATACTATTAGCGCTATTGACTCCTGCGCCTATTATAGGAACATCAGTGACCTGGCCCCATGTTCATTTGTTGTTAGAGCAACATCCGTGACCTTAATATGTCCACCGTTTTCTGCGACCAACGCTAATTCTCCGGTTACTGTTCCTCCCGTCATTGTGATGGTAGAATGTAAACCATTTGTGTAGAGTCCTTTGCTATTCGATGATGTTGATGTAACTTGAACGTTATCTTTTTTACTACTAGTTAAAGTAATGTTACTGCCGTTTCCAGCGTATGCTCCTACGATTTTCCCCTCAAATGATCCTCCAGAAACCGTTACTTTAGAATGATTATTTGCAGCTATACCACTTTTTGCCTGCGTAACTGTTACGTTTTTTAAAGTGACGTTACTTTCCTTGTCGGCACCTATTCCTGTGATTTTAGGCTCTTTATCGTTACTGCTCGATATTTTCACATTTTCTAGCTTGTTTCCATCGCTCTTACTATTATAGAAATCAGCACCGATTGCAGAAGCTGTAATGGTCCCTCCGATCATTTTAATCATTCCACTATTTTGTGCATGAAGACCGATTACAGCATTCTTAATTGTTGTATTTCCATGCAATTCAATCATGCTGTTCGGACCGCCGGCGACAACTGTTCCGATTTTATCATTCGTCGCTGTTAACGCAACATCCGTGACCTTGATATGTCCACCGTTTTCTGCAACCAACGCCATTTTTTCTGTGATTACGCTTCCTCCCATCATTTCGATTGTGGTTTCTGAATCTGTTGCATGGAGTCCAGTGCCATGAGATGATGTAGCTTGAACATTATTGGTTAGAGTTACGCGACTGCCATTGTAAGCAGATATTGCTGCTTTTGTGGCATCAAATGATCCTCCCAATATCGTGATTTCAGATTTATTATTTGCAGTAACGCTATTCATTGCCTTAGTCACTTTTACATTTTCTAAAGTGACTTCACTGTCTTTGTCTGCAAATATTGCAAAAGTTAGTGGAGCTTTGCCTTTGCCACTTGATATTATTATATCTTTTAGCTTGTTTTCAGCATTCTTACTGTTCAAGAATTTAGCGCCAGTGTTGGAAACTGTAATAGTTCCCCCGGTCATTTTCAGTGTAGCACCATCTTTTGCTTCAAGACCGAAAAAAATGCTAGAACCAGTTCCTTTAATGGTTGTACCATCCAGTAATTCAATCGCAGTGTTAGAACCTTCAGCTGTTGTAGCGTGCGCATTTGTGCCTATGTTGGTGTTTGTTTTTTTGTTTCCGATTATCGTCAAATGCTTGCCGATAATTTGACCACCTTTTTTTGCGTGAATAATTTCGTAGGTTTCGTTGGAAACTTCTTTTTTACTTTCTGAAATTTCAAGATTTTTAGCTTGTGCATTAAGATTGATAGCAGAAAGTACAACTGCCACAATTGCAGTGCAGGATAGAAGAAAATTTTTAGGCATCAGTCTACTCCTTTTAAAGCCCCCAACATTCATTTTCCCGCTAACTTCATAAGCAGAAGTGAAAATAGATATTGCTTTTTTTGTCAAAATTAAAGTTGTATTTATGTTTAATTATGTAATATTAAATTTATTTCATAATGTATTTTTATCTAATTATATTTTAAAAATAAGTTTTTTATTAGTGATATATATTATTTTATATCAATATTTATTTATTTTAATATTTATTGATGTATAATTAAAGAAATATAGTTATATAAAATAAATAAAAAAATATAATATAAATAAGAATAGTAGTGTTTTTAATATTGTACATTTTCAAAAAAATGAAAGATTTTATAGTTTTAAAGTTAATAAATAATAAATATTTCTGTGTGTAATTTACTTTATATTGAGTAGAAAAAGGTGAAATTAGAGTGGATATGTGATAATTGATTGTTCTTACCTACATTATGTATCGAATGAGTTTTTGACAGCAAAAATGAGAGAAGGCTTTAATAGAGCGTTGAGGGTTCTTTGAGTGCTCAGTGTCTTCTTTGAACAAATAAAATATAAAAATATGTAGAATCCGCTGATAAGCCACAATTTCCGAAAGGCTACATACTATACAAAACTCCGTTGGATGTAGTTTGACATTAGGTTTTGTACTAAGTGGGAAGAGGTGAGATTAGTTAGAAATACGTGATAATTTATTGTTTTTATGGTTATTTTTTACCATTAAATGCGCGTTTTGTAAAATGGCATGGGGCAAGGACCATCCCGTTTTAACAAGCGCCATTATCAAAACCATTGCCGCCCTGATGGCTTTTAACATTGTTCTACGTGTGTTGCGCTTTACCATGACTGGCGCACACGTCTTGGTTTATTTTGGTGCTGAACCCACCACCATCACCAAATGGAAAAACATCATTGCTGCTGCTTTTGATCTCTCTCAAACTTGGCAAAA
>NZ_JBHIOQ010000027.1:0-5971 GCF_042195565.1 Bartonella sp. AP88XZML
AGCCGTATTCTTTTTACTTTTATCTAGAATTCCTCTTCCCGCACGTACGGTTTGCATTTCATTGTGAAAAACCATCGCTGGAGCCACAGACATAGACAATACCGCATCTGTAGAGGGAGTGGTCAAAAAGTGAGAAACTGAAAGATTCTCACTCAATTGTGGAAAAGGGTGTTCTTTATGAACTGGACGCACAATCATTTGATCGGCTAAAGATTGAGAAGAGGTTAAAACAGCAGTTTGTTGTTTTTCATCAGAAAGAGGATGAAGACCTGATGGAGGTAACGCTACAAGAGTCTGATTTTCTTGAGAGGGAGATACAGAAACACTAGAGACATTCTGTGCCCCTCTTAAATGACGTGGAGGTCGTGGTTTAGCTGGTTGCTTTATAGTAGGTTTACGAGAGCCTGTATTTTTTCCTCTAGAAGAAGCTCCTTGATCAGACTGTGTACCCGTATCAGCAGACAATGCAAGAGGAATCTTCGCTTTCTTATTCACACACTCTACTTCAGAATTAGAACCTTCCGTATCTCCAGAAGCTCTACTTAAATACCAAATTGTAGCACTACCACTAGAATCAGCACATCTTCCTCTCTTCACTAAGCGATACTGATAGGTTCCACCATCAACAGCTGTAATGTCCTTGCCCAAAAGATCTGCCAGAGTAAAATTAGCTCCGCCATTGTGGCTTCTATCGGTAATTAACGGAAGCTCAGTAACCAAACTATTCCTTTGTGAGAGAGGACCTGTAATTTCACGTCCAGAATCTGCAATATTTATTTTGTGATTCCCTGAGCCCTCACCAATCAACAAATAATCACTCGTATCCCACGTAGCGCTAATATTGAATCGAAAATGTAAATCCCCTGAAAGTCTCTCAACATAAAGTGAAATATGACGTGGATCATACGGAATAGAAGAAAAAATAACAGTCCCACTCTGCCCCCCTAAATCTTTAATTTTAATCTGTGGTTTTTCTCCTATCTTCCGTTCACCAACCTCAAATATTATCTCATCCACGCTCTCTTCTATAGGAATTTTTTTCTTAGTTATATGATTTGTCCTATCGCCAGCGAATAAATAAAGTTCTCCGCCACCATTGATCCTTACTTCTCCAATGACTTCTTGTACACCAACATGGAACCACGATTTAGCAAAATCCGTAATTGTTAAAGTATCTACAAATCCCATAGGATATACAACTTGAATAGCTTGATCCTTCAAAGTAGTTTTCACAGACTCCCCTAGTGCTAAGACATGCTGTCTCCCATTCCCAGAAACTTCTGTAAACATTGCTCTCCCCCCTTCCTTTCTTTGCCCCGCATAAATATTTTGTTCTCCATCATTTCCCACTTTCGCATACCAAGCACCTCCCCCATCATACACATTCTGCTGTCCCACTGCTCCACCTCCACCCGTAACTGTGGAATTATATGCACTACTTCGTCTAACCACGCGTGTAAAATCAATATTTGGCTCTTCATGAATAAACTGCTGACCTCCCCAAATTTTGGCGCTCATTGCAATTCCTGCTCGTGTAACTATTTGCATCCCTCCTTTTTTAATAGTGGAACCTACAGAACTTTCTCCATTATCAACAAGCTCTACATCACCATATCCAATCGTCACATTATTTTTGAAAAGACGAGCAATTATTTCTAAATTTTTTCGTTCCTCTTCTTCATTTCTCACATGGGTTACTCTTATTTGCCCTCTATTCCCACTCTCTAATGCACTTGCAGATTGCAAAAGACAACTACTGATCATCAATACTGAAAAACTTAATTTGTATTTATACCGCATTATCCACACTCCACTCTCAATTATTTAGAAAAATACCCCGCGGCTACATAGGTCGCTCGTTTTAGATTGTATCATAATGTGTTTTATTTATGTCTAAATACAATTTTTTAGTGTATTTTTTAATTTAAGCAACTTTAAGTTGTTTATCTATAAGCCACTAAAAAACTCTAACTTAAGGCAGAAAAATTGAATAAAATTCAAAATGTTCACTTAAATTCAAGGAATAATTTGCATATCTGGAATTATAGATGAAAAAAAATGCTCGTGCCCTTTAATGGAGCCCCTCTTCACGTAAAACAAAACGCCATTGGGTTGTACATTCACACACTTGTTTTAAAGAGACATCTCTCAACGCACCCAAGCCCATTTCGCCACGTCATCCATGAATGGTATACCGGTAAAGCCATTGACCCCCCATACGCTTATGGCGTAAGCAAACCGGTACCATCACACACTTTTCCAGCCCTAAAATGTTGCAACGCGACACCCTTTGGTACTTGAGGCAGTTTAATAAGAGGTATTTTTAGTTCTTTCTTGTACAATTTTTATCCACGCAGGCTTCCCTGCTTGTGACGTGCAAGAAAATGGTTTTGATTGATTCAACATAAACAGATTTGGAATGAGAAAATCCTATGATTTTCGCGACTCTCATTCAACATGCATAGAAATGAATTATTATTATAAATTCAGTATGTTGCCTTTAAAAGAGAGAGTATAAAGACATTCCTACTATTTGAGAAAGTCCTTACACTCTCGAAAAGACATAGCCGAACGTTATCTGTTTAAGTTTGCAAAACAATTACATTTGTAAAGTTAATCAGCCATGCACACATATTTAGAAACTATAGCGTAATCCTAAAATACCTTGAAGAGCATTCTTAATCTTATGTCCTTTTAGATAATGTGCTTCCGCATAAAGTGTTAGTTTATCATTGACCGAACCGTTTAAACCAATTCCCAATTTACCCGCGCTGCCCGACAAATCTGTAATAAATTTATACTGGTTATTAATTGTCGTATAATTATTATTTATATTCTCACGCAACCAAGCTGCCATAATGTAAGCTGTTAATGAAGTTTCTGAACTCACAAAAAATTCATGTCCTGCAGTTAATCCAACTTCACTGCGGAATGAAGTTAATGGGCTTAGATCACCTATCATTCCATTGGAAAGTTTTATTCTTTTACCTTCAACCTGCAAACCTGTTAGCTTGATATAAGGCTGCATCCAAGTATTCTGTGCCGGTTCAAAATAACAACCAATCTCAAATGATCCACCTATCGCCCACTGATTGTAATGACTTTGAATGGCTAAATCATTCGTTGATATGGCTTTCAAATTATCTCGGTAATAATTATATTTCAAAACACCATCCATATACCATCCGCGATGATCAAAATAAGTTGCGTAAGTTCCAATGCTATAAGAGCTCAGATCACTATTACCACCTCGTGCATGAGAAATACGTGCTTGATCATAACTACCGAAACCACCAACATACAACTCTCCATGCCTTAATTCACTCAACTGATCAGCACCAAAGACTAAACCTGTCTGCCCAAGCTTAAAGTGTGTATGGCCTGTCGCAACACGTTCTCTGCTCTTAATCCCATAAGTCCATAGTTCGATATCTTTCTTATTTCTGTTCCAAATCTTTCTACCATTCCGTATAATTTGCAACTCATTATTAAAAATAAGCCCAGGAACTACGGACAACGTTAACACTGCATCTGTAGAGGGTGTCGTTGTTGTTTCACCAGGAACAAAAGGATTTTCCGGATCTGGAATAGAGGCTTCTGGTCCACTGAGGCGATCTGCAGATAAAAACCAAACTTTTCCATTTTCATCCTTTCTTTCTTTCAAATCATACATATAAGTTCCACCATCAATGGCGTTAATTTTGTCACCCTTAAGATCTGTCAGTGTAAAATGTGCTCCACCACTTTGATCCATAATTAAATCACGATTATTTGAAAAAGGATCCGTGATTTCAACTCCAGAATCAGCAACACTTATCGTATGATTCCCAGCACCTTTCTCAACCAAGAGATAATCACCACGGTTATGGGCAATCGTAGTATTGAACGCGAAATGTAAATTTCCTGAAAGATTATTCACATGAAGCTGAGAATAATATGGATCAGAACCTGTAAACGAAAAAATAACACTCCCTTCACCACTTAATTTTTGTATCAAAGAACTTTTTCCATCAAACTCATCAGTAATAGAGTACAGTTTTGTATCTTTTCCATTTAAAATAATATCTTCTACTATGGTATGATGTTGATCATTCCCAGCATAAAGATGGATCTGTCCAGAATGATTTAACTGTGTCTTTCCTTCTAATGTTGCCCCAGCATGCACCCATGATTTTGTTTTGTCATTCATTGTTAGATTTTTTACAGATCCATCAGCATATATTTCCTGAATAGCGCTCTCATTTAAAATAACTCCAATAGCCTTACCGCCTTTTAAGATACGCTGTTTACCACCACCAAAAACTTCTGTATCAAATGCAAAACTACCATTTTTAGCACTTTGAGATTTTCTTCCAACCTCTTGTACACCCCCTCGCATAACTTTCGTATCCCAAACTTTTCCGCCATCATATACTTTTTGTTGTCCTAGTGTTTCATCTTGACCATAAATGATGGTATGAGAAGCACTACTCCCTTTAACCTCTCCTCCAACATCCCCCTCCCCGAAAACAAGTTGCTCACCGCCATAAATTTTAGTCCCCTCTACTTTCCCTCCATTTCCAACACTTTGGTGCCCGCCTTCTTTAACAACAGCATTTTTCGAAAAACCTTGTTTTCCCTTCAAAGCCTCAACATTTTCAATTCCACCATATTCAATTTTACTATTCTCACTGAGTCCTCCTGCATACACATAAAGCTCTGCACCATTCCTTACAGTGTTATTAATGGATCGCCCTGGACTATCAATCTCACCATCATTTGAAATGTATGCTTTACCTTCATTATCAAGGATATAATTTTCTAACAGTGCCCCATCTTTAATGGAAATAAGTTCAGGTTTTTTAAGAATTTTAGTATTGTGTTCTTGTACATTATTTTCAACATTTTTACGATGACTGCTGTCAAACTCCTGTTGACTCACAAACACTCTAGCGCCCTTTTCCTCAGTAAAATCGCTAGGCTTTTTTAAAAAGTCTAATTCATTACGCGTTCTTACCATGACATCATTAGAGGCTCCAAGTATGCATCTGCCTGTTTTCATATCCTCATTATATTGATCTTGAAATATTTTGCCATTTTCATAACTTGAAGATTGACAAAAAAGCGGTATCCCCCTCTCATTTGCAGCAGCAGCTTGCACAAAACAGCTGCTCAACATGAGTATCCAACAATGTCGTTTCCATTTATATTGTAGAGCCATATCCTCCCCCCTTTCACGCCTGCATAGACACTGAACGTAATTAGCTCTACAAAACATATTTTCAACCTTAGATTGCAATAATCCTTCTTAAAAATCCCCCTTATCTCATAAAAAACCGTTCTTTACAGTTTTTTAAATACTTTTTTGATCAAGAATATAAGGGCGTTTTTATAGTGCTTCTTTAGCATTTCCTCAGAATTTTCTTATCAAAAAAAAGTAATGCATAATCAAGTATATAAGGGAATACAGTTTATCAAGAACAACGAAGCTGCGTGCTCTGAAAAATTGTTCTCTGATGCTGCATTAAAAACTTAAAAAAACTAATCATACATTTAAAGATAACTAAAAAATAACCATATAATTAGAAACTATAGCGTACACCTAAAATACCCTGAAGGGACTGTTTTGTTTTACGCCCTTTAATATAATGTGCCTCACCATATAACTTTAACTTCTCACTCACTAAACTGCTTAAACCTATTCCTAATTTACCTGCATTACCCGATAAGTCAGTGGTAAATGGATGGCGTTGATTAATCAAGGTATGATTGTCATCTTTATTCTCACGCAACCATGCTGCTGTAATATACGCAAGTGATGAGGAATCTATGCGAGAACCAAATTCATATCCTAAAGATAAGCCAACCTCACTGCGTAATGAAGTGAATGGACGCATGTCACCTGTCATGCCATTCGATAACTTGATTTCTTTACCCTCAACTTGTAACCATGTAAATTGTCCATAAGGCTGTAACCAACTGTTCTTTGACG
>NZ_JBHIOQ010000028.1:0-3278 GCF_042195565.1 Bartonella sp. AP88XZML
AAACAAAGTCTTGATTTTCTAATAAGTTATATTTAATGGCATTTTCATCAAAGAACTTTTCTCCAAAGACAATGATCTGAGCGATCTGAACAGAAGAGTTTTGTCCAGTGCTGTCAGTGTTGTCAGTTCATTCTAGCTCCTATATTATTTTTTTAAATGAGAGAAAATTAAAAACATTATATTTCAATATGTTAGTATTTTAACGATACAACCTATATCGACAATACAACCTTAAATACAATCCATAATATACATTTGTCAGTTTGTGTCTGTAAATTGAACTGACAAAATAGACTATTTTAGTGACTCATAAAACCTATCAAAATACTCATTATGATATCTTAAAAGCACATATCAAATTTGTCTTTTTTCCATAAAACGAACAGCAAATTTCACTAGTTTGCTGATCTTATCCCATGTCATGGGCTGTGGATAAGTACCTTTAAAAACCCTTTTGAAAAAATATCGGCTTTTTTAGCAGTTTTCTGCCTTTTTTCTCAATTCATTCAAAATGGATTTAATAAGCTTCGTTTTAATTCTTTTGAAGAGACTTAAACCCCTTATACGAAAACGGAGCTCTGTTGTAACAGGGCGTGAACTGGATCATTTGCACGTGAATTATGAAACTGTAAAACCTTATCCCGTAACCTTTAAAAAAGGTAATCCAAAAGTTACAGAGATCTCTAATCCAGAAAAATTCTATTACGTGACTGAAATGAAATTCGCAAAAGCAGGTAAAGAGAAAGATAAAACCACTGTTATTTATAATAACAATATCACAATAACAGATATCCCTCTTGACGCTTGTGAGTATATCGTTAATGGTAAACCCGCTCTTGAATGGGTTATGGGGCGTCAATGTGTTAAGACTGATAAAAAGAGTGGCATTGTTAATGATGCCAATCGTTATGCTGTTGAAACCATTGGCAACCATGCCTACCCTCTAGAGTTATTTCAGAGGGTTATTACCGTAAGTTTAGAGACAATGAAAATTGTTAAGAACTTACCAAAATTAGAAATTAGAGAAACTGAATAGACTTGGCTTGCTAAACTCACAAAGGGGTATAGAATCTTATAACCATAATCTATACCTCTCTTGTTAAGTTGATTAGATACAATCTTTAAAAGGAGTGTTTATATGCATTATTCTAAAAAGAAGAAACTTACACTTTTAAATACTCTACTTTGAATTGCTTTAAGACTTTTAAGAAATCCCATCTTAAAGTGAATACGCTTCTTTTACATTGCCTTTAAAAGATTAAACCGTAATCTAAAATGAGTGCTTTATTGTTATCAGAAGCTTTATTTAAAGAGGGTTATGTATATTCATTTTCTTATATTACTTATAGGTTTTGAATGTTTCTCAAACCCTCAAAATACCTTCAAAAATATACCATGGGTTGTATTTATAGGTTGCATCTTAATATAGACTGTATCTCTAAAATGCTAATATATTGAAATATAATAACTTTTATTTTTTTATTGAAAAAAATATATAAAGGGGAGTAAAAGGAACCCTCAAAATACTCAAAATCTTCAAAACTAACAACCATAAGGATCTTGATAGCATTTCTTATGAGTTACAAACTATCTTTTGAAAGGCTTTAAAGGATTATATGCTTTTCATAAAGCACATTTTAATCACTCACTAAAATAATCTATTTTGTCAGTTCAATTTACTGACATATAACTGACAAATATATATTATGAATTGAATTTATGGGTTGTCTTTTAATAAAGGTTGCATCATTAAAATTATAACCTATTGAAATATATTCATTTTAATTTTCTCTCATTAAAAAAATAATATAGGCTCTAAAAAGAACTGACAACACTGACACGGTCTATTAAAAGGGATTTTTCTAATCTTTATAATGATCAATCTCTTTTTAGATGTTTTCATAACAAGCAATAAATCGCAATTATTCTATTTATCAACTAGTTGTATAACATCATCTAAGGTATAAGTTTTCATGAATCTTCCCCTGCATACTCTTTAATTCTTTTACAGAGAAATTCATAAAAATTACTTGCGTAATATTCAGAATCTTCAGATGTATACTTGAGATAGAGTGGGCATTCACCATCCCGAAACTGCTTATAATCAAAATAAAAGGTTTCACCAAAATCAGTTGTGCAGATAACAAGTTGTTTGGGGTCCGTAAAGCCATCTCTTCTATCGAGCAAATTTCGGTAAACAATATCACCAGCAGGAATACCTGCACAGATTTCATAAATACTGAATATTTCTTCACCTCCAATTTCTCCTCCTCCATAATTTTTTAAAAAATTCTTATAGGAAGAGGTAAATTGTAAACCAAGAGTGTTCTCAGCTGTTTTAATCCGTACATCATCAGGGGCATTATCTTGAGTACCAAAATTAATAACATGACTATGCATATCAACATATTGTGCAACATCTGATAAAGTATAACTTTTCATAAATTTTTCTCCATAAGTCACAGCGTGTTTTTACTCATAATGAGTGCTCCTAATGATCAATCTTTTTCTACTATAGCCAATGGAATTGAGATGAGATTGATAAAATCATAAGAGATATGTTCTTGACGGAGCTCTTTTCTCATCTGTCTCTGTACAATCATCTCGCATTTACAATATATGATGGAATTAAAGGAGGTGATCATTAAAGTTTAGAGAGCGCCTTTTAGGGATATTATTTCAATATTTGCAATAATTACTCTTTCTTTTTTCCTACTTAGGAATTTTTTTTGAAATCCAACAAATAACTTTTCTGATAAAATTTGTCTTTGGATTCATAGGAGCAACCAAACTCCTGCCTTGATAAAATGAGTAGAGAACCTCAACGAGAGGACTATCTTGTTCTTGTGTCACAGGATGTAACATAATAGGTCTAAAATCGACTCCAATAGGTGCTCTTCCTGATACCATTCTTTCCACATTTGTACCCGTTACTATCTGTCCTTCTTCTTTCCAAGAAGAAACTGTTTCGGGCTCAAACAGTTCATCTTCCTGATAAACTTTTTGACTTTTAAATTCCACCGGCTCAGCTGCCCCCATACTTTTTTTCTTTATCCATTTCATGATTCATAATCCCCTCAATTTTTTCAAAATAATCAATTTATTCTTTGTTCTAAATAGACTTAAATAAACTCTCCTTCCAAGAGCGAGGTTATTCCTCGCTAGAAAGCTCTGAGTGATCATCAAAATCTTTTGCTACCCGTTCAATCAAAGCGTAGCTCACTTGCTTCACCTTTGCTACTTCTTTGGCTAAAGCTAATGCACGTTCAAGGTGGGTT
>NZ_JBHIOQ010000029.1:0-213245 GCF_042195565.1 Bartonella sp. AP88XZML
GATTCATAAGAACCATTTTTACTCCTTTCTGCTATAGTTTTTACCCACACATCAACCCCGCTTGTGGTGTGCAAGCAAGTGGTTTTGATTGATTCAAGATAAACAGATTTGAAATGAGAGAATCCTACGTTATTCGGGGGTCTAATTCAATATGAACAGAGCTAGATTATCATTATAAATCAATGCATTACACACTGGTTGCGCGACAAATAAATATGTTTCTTCTTGTGTTGGTTGGTTACCTATTTATTTAAGCCGGCAAGATCTGAACACCATTAGCTCAAACTTAGCAAGAGAGATCTTAAAGCATAACAAGCAGGGTCAACGCTTGTGTGGGTGGAAACATGGTTAGAAAAAAATCCAAAAAATACACAGAGCTTACAGAAGCAGAAAAAGAAATGCTTCAAGAAATGATCATCACCTATCAAAGCGTGAAAATGATGTCTCGCTTGATGAAGTGGATAGCATTTTTTCTTTTTTTGCTTATCCTTGATTTTGCATGCCTCATGGATGCGATAGACAACATCTTCGCTCATTTGAAGCAGTGGTTTTCAAAGAATTAGAAAAACTGTCATACAAGCAAAAACTTCGAAAAATTCTTTTTACTATGAATTGGAGATCCAATCATAAGCGTAGTTCAGAATGCAAACCAAGTCGTAAGAGCTCGAGTGTTTTGGTATTCGGCTTTCGATAGATCAAAACTAAATCTGGCTTGATATGACAATCACGAAAATTGCGCCATTGACCTGTTAGCGCATGATCTCTCCAATGCGCTTTTAGCGGTTCATTCTCCGCTAACGCTTTGACCACAAGCAGCAAATCCTTCTCTAGTGTATTAGCATACCTACCTTTGCTTTCACGTTTAAGGTCAGACCGGAATGAACGCGTATAGACAATATAGCAAGCTTAGGTTTTCTTTTCAGATTTACGCATTTCGGTTCTATCTTCGCGTATCATGGTCCTTAAGCTGTCTAATAATGTACGTTCGACGCATCCCATTTCGACATCCTCGATAGCTCGTAATGTTTCCGGATTTGGTTGAAAGATCCAAGCGGTAATGTACGATCTCTAGCAATGCGGGTCATAAACATGCGTACTACATCCGATACAGTTAAACCCGTAGACTTAATAACTGCACTTGCAATTTCTTGAACTTGATCAGGTATGCGGGCTTGAATTTTTCCCATTGCTAAATCCCCTATTCAATTGTAGCACAATGTACTGTACGTTAAGTCTATGTCAAGAGTTTCAACAATAGCTTTTCACAAGAGAACTTAGCAAAATTCAAAAAATTATTAGAGAAAGTTAGCAGAATAAGATATGTTTTGTAGAAGAATATTGGAAAATCCTATTCCCTAACCTTTATTTATGAACCCCATACTTAAAAAAACATATAAATCAATGTGATATATGAATAAAAAAGAGCATAATATCACTAAAAGAGTGTTATAGAAATGATGTGTCATGACGATTCTACCACTCGATAGTGCTTCGATAAGAGAGGCAATAGCGCTTCTTGAACAAGGGAAGTTAGTAGCATTACCAACGGAAACTGTTTATGGATTAGCGGGCGATGCAACCAATGGGAGAGCAATTTCTTCTATTTATTCTACAAAGGGTCGTCCGCAAATTAATCCTCTTATTGCGCATGTCAGCGGCATCGAAATGGCGGAACGTTATGTTAAAATTGACTTTCTTTCACGCCAATTAATGGAGGAATTTTGGCCAGGTCCTTTGACATTGGTTTTGCCTTTAAAGGAACAGCATAATATCCATCCTTTAACAACCTCTGGTTTGAATACCTTGGCTGTTCGTTTTCCAGACAGTCGTTTTGCGGAAGTGGTACAACATTTTGGCCGCCCACTTGCTGCTCCTAGTGCGAATCAATCGGGGCGTCTTAGCCCTACTTCAGCTGAGGCTGTTTTTGCATCTTTGGGGGAATCTGTTCCTTTGATATTGGACGGAGGACCTGCTAAAATAGGGCTGGAATCAACGATTATTAAAATTTGTGGTGAAAATATTTATCTTTTGCGTCCAGGGGGGCTTGCGGCTGATGAAATTGAAGAAGTTGTGGGGAAGCCTTTAAAACGGATAGATCAAAGGGCGGCGATTGAAGCTCCTGGGATGTTAAAGTCGCATTATGCTCCCAATGCCACGGTTCGTTTGAATGTAGAAAAGGTGGAAAATGGTGAAGCGCTTTTAGCATTTGGTTCAAAGCGTGTTATGGGGGCTGAAAATGCCGTTTCTATTTTAAACCTTAGCGAAGATGGAAAGTTAGAAGAGGCAGCCTCTCATTTATTTCAATATATGAAGGAATTAGATTCATTTAAAGTGAGATGTATCGCAGTAGAACCTATTCCATTATACGGATTAGGGGAGGCTATCAATGATCGTCTTATACGGGCTGCGGCTCCAAAGGAGAAATGAACATGGAGCAGGAATTAATTGAAGGGTTTAGG
Source organism: Bartonella sp. AP88XZML (assembly GCF_042195565.1). Lineage (NCBI taxonomy): Bacteria > Pseudomonadati > Pseudomonadota > Alphaproteobacteria > Hyphomicrobiales > Bartonellaceae > Bartonella > Bartonella sp. AP88XZML. Next base: position 2,460 of record NZ_JBHIOQ010000029.1, read on the forward strand.
GAAATTGTTGGTGCTAAGCATGCTATAACAGATCAAGCGTTGATTGCACCGTATTTGCTTGAAGAGCGTGGGCTTTTTCATGGAAAAACACCTTTACTTTTACGTCCATCTTCTTGCGCAGAGGTCTCATCGATTATGCAGTTAGCGAGCAAAACGCGCACACCGATTGTGCCACAGGGTGGAAATACAGGGCTTGTGGGGGGACAACAACCAGATGAAAGAGGAGAGGGCGTTCTTTTATCCATGGAGCGATTAAATAAGATTAGAGCTATAAATATTGAAGGAAATTTTGTTGTTGTAGAGGCTGGTGTTATTTTACAGGATTTACAGAAAAAAGTGGATGAATCAGGTCGTTTTTTCCCTCTTTCTTTGGCATCTGAAGGTTCTTGCCAAGTAGGAGGAAATCTTTCGTCGAATGCTGGAGGGACAGCTGTTTTAGCCTATGGCAATATGCGTGATCTTTGTCTTGGTTTAGAAGTTGTTTTACCGGATGGGCGTATTTTAGATGATTTGCGTTTTGTTAAAAAAGACAATAGCGGTTACGATTTAAAAGATCTTTTTATTGGTGCAGAAGGTACATTGGGTGTTATAACCGCAGCCGTTTTGAAGATGTTTCCAAAAATAAAAGGAAAAGCTGTTGCTTTGGTGGGATTATATAGTCCGGCGAAGGCTTTAGAGTTTTTATCTCTGGCTCAAGAGTATGGAGGAGGGATGTTGACAGGTTTTGAGCTCATGGGAAATCTCAGTTTGCAAATGGCTTTAGATTATAAGATGTGTGAGAAGCCTCCTCTTCAGCGGAAACATGAATGGTATGTATTAATGAACATTTCATCGTTGCAAGGCAATGATGAGGCGTTATCGGTATTGAGTACTATTTTAGAAGAAGCTTTAAAGAATGCGGTGATAGAAGATGCAGTTGTTGCGCAATCTTTAAAACAGCAAGATTTTTTTTGGCAATTACGAGAAAGTATATCATTAGCACAAAAGTTAGCAGGAGGGTCCATTAAGCATGATATTGCAATCCCACTTGCTTCTATTCCTGATTTTATTGCTGATGCAGCGCTTATTGTTGAGGATATTGCTCCAGGAGCACGGGTGATTTGTTTTGGACACATGGGCGATGGAAATTTACATTATAATATTACACAACCTGTAGGAGCTGATACGACAGTGTTCTTGCAGTTATGGTCAACAATGAATCATCGCATTCATAGTTTAGTGGTGGACTATAGAGGTGCATTTTCTGCTGAGCATGGAATTGGTCAGCTTAAGCGCGAAGAACTTCGTTCTTTTAAATCGCCTGTCGCATTGGATATTATGCAAGGGATTAAAAAAACGTTCGATCCTTTAGGGATAATGAATCCTGGAAAAGTATTATAATTCAAGAATGGTGATCATGCATTTTTGTTTAGATTTTAATAACCAAAAAAGAAACCAGTTGTTTTTTATTCAAACTTTTAATAATCCAATGAGAAAAAGCTGCTAAAGGGTGTATGTTATTTAAGATAAATTGGGATAATGTATATGGCTAATCAATGCTTTAATCAGGCAAAAGCGGTGCTTGAATTTCGGTTAGATCCGTGCCATTTGCCACAAACGACGACATATTTTTCATCCAAAACGGGTAATCAGGTTATTTGTTCGTTAAATGAGCGTGGTGTTTCTTTTAAAACGGATATGCCTTCAAGCTTATCGCATTTAATACCCCCTTATCATTTTCAAGGAATTGCAGCACGTACCGTAAAAACGCGTTCAGGAGAAAGAGCTGTTGCATTAGAATTACTTCATGCCGATGAGGAAGCTTGTATACCGCTTTTGGTTTCCAGAGATTTGAATAATGTTCTTCTGGATTGGCGGTTATGGGCGGATACTTATGGCCTTCCCATGCTTATGATCAATGAAGATAATCGCATTCTGGTTGTAAAAGATCGTTCTGATTTACATCGATTTTTTGGTACAACAGCACATTCTAAACAAAAGCATTTTTTACTTCGTTATAGCAATCCGTTAGGCTTGCGTTTGGTGATTGCGAATCGAATTGCACTCCAGTAAATTAACATGCATTCATTTTTGTACTACCGTCAGCATTTATCTTGTTGTGCTGTAAAACATCGTTGTTTGGGGAGGTAACATAAGGCATGTAAACTTCACACATGAAGTGTTTTTAGAAGATATGGCGAATATTCTTAAGTTTGCTTGTAGGTCTTTGTGTAAGTGCAGCATATTAATGAGAATTCAGACCTTTACAGACGGGATTTGGTGTGACTTTTGGTTCTTTAAAACAAAGAGAAAGTCAATGATTGTAAATGAGAGTTTTTTGACACCATACATTGGCAGCAGGAATCGATGATGTAAAACGCTTTTTTCAGAGAGGTAAAAACGGTTTTCATAACAATAGAAACTGTTTTTTTGCGGTATAATTTTGGGTTTTTGCCACATTATTAAAAACACCAGAAGATTACTGGAAGTGTTTTTGAATTTTTTTATAAATCATTTCTTCATGTTGAATGAAAGCTTTGAATATTGCAGAATATTCTTATTTCATCTCTCTTTTATAATCAAAATCATTTAGATAGAAAGGGTTATCGTAATATTGAGAATTGGAAAATACAATGATGGTATAGGTTTTTATTTTTATTCCAGAAAGCTGGCAGAATGGATTTATACTATTTGCAGGTAGTGTCGTAAAATGGGAATGATAAGCATGAGAGATATTGTTTAAGAGTTTGTATGTGAATAACATAACTATCTTTTTTGGGCATTTCATTTTTCGTAAAAGCGGAATTTCACTAAAAACGCGATAAATAAAAGAAATGATAGTATATACGTTTTTCCTCAGGATTTTATAAGAAAGAAAGTGTTTATAAAAATGATGAGAAAATGCGTTTAAAGTAAAGACAACAGTAAAATGATTATTTTATATTACATCTTCAGATTCAGAAAATTTTCCTATTTTATCATGAGTAGATATCCTATTTACAATATTTGATTGTTCAAAGGAAAGCACACTCATTTTTTCAAAATTATGGTCAACGTAAAACAGTGAGAAAATTTTTGTATCATGCTCTTATATAAAATAAGAAAATCGTAAAAAAAGAATATTCAAAGGATTTAATTTTCTCGCGCAACGGCTCTCCATCCGATATCTCGACGAACAAAACCTTCTGGCCAATCAATACAATCAACAGCTTCATAAGCACGTTTTTGTGCATGGGTAATCGTTTTTCCTGTTGCTGTTATATTGAGTACACGTCCACCATTTGCAATGAGTTCTCCATCACGCAACACTGTACCAGCTTGAAAAACTTTCACATCGAGAAGAGTGTTTACTTGATCAACGTTACGGATAACAGTACCTTTTTGGGGAGAGTCTGGATAACCATTAGCAGCCATAACAACGGTGAGAGCTGTTTTTTCAGACCACCGAAGAGGCTGATTTTCAAGTTTTCCTTGAGCTGCAGCAAGAAAAATTGGCAAAATATCATCTTTGAGGCGCATCATTAAAACTTGACATTCAGGATCACCGAATCGTACGTTAAATTCAATTAATTCGGGTCCTTTTTGCGTTATCATTAATCCGACGAAGAGAATACCTTTAAAGGGGGCACCCATTTCTTTCATGCTTTTTAAAGCTGGTTCAACAATTTCTTTGAGAGTACGATTCACTATTTCTTGGGTCATGATGGGCGCTGGTGAATAAGCACCCATACCACCGGTGTTTGCTCCAGTATCCCCATCACCTACACGTTTATGATCTTGAGCAGATCCAAAAGGAAGAGCAACTTTACCATCACAAAGGCAGAAGAAGCTTGCTTCTTCACCTTCAAGAAAAGATTCTACAACAATTTTGTTTTCTGCATCTCCAAATGTACTTTTGAAGCAGGCATCAACTGCGTTAAACGCTTCTTCCATAGTTGTTGCAACCACGACACCTTTGCCAGCTGCTAAGCCATCAGCTTTAATAACAATGGGAACACCTTGTTGCTGAATGTAAGCTTTAGCTTTAGAGGCATCATTAAAGCATTGGTAACTTCCTGTAGGAATGTTATTCTTCCGACATAAATCTTTTGTAAAGGCTTTTGAACCTTCTAGTTGAGCAGCTTTTTGAGTAGGACCAAATACACAGATGTTAGCGCTATTAAGAGAGTCTGTTATACCCGCCACCAAGGGTGCTTCTGGTCCTACAATTACAAGATCAATAGAATGTGCCTTACAAAAATCAATAACAAGGGGATGGTCATCAATGTTCAAATTAATATTTTCACCAAATTCTGTTGTTGCAGGATTTCCAGGAGCACAATATAACTTTGTTAGCAGTGGTGATGCTGCTATTTTCCATGCTAAAGCATGTTCTCGTCCACCTGAGCCAATAAGAAGAATATTCATTGCTTGCTCCTCTCATAAAAGATAATTAATCTCATCCTCTTCTCATAAGAATGAAATGTCTCTATCGCAAGACCAAAGGTAAATCATTTGATGAAAAAAAATAAAAATATCGCGCATGTTCAGTCCTATGATAGCCAAGGACGGGTTATGGATGCATCTTCCAAACAATGGGTCTACAGCTTCCTTCCCCGTTCTTTATGGTTTTATGCGCAATTGGCGCGTTGGGATCGACCTATCGGTTGGCAATTGTTGATGTGGCCTTGTTTTTGGTCAACAACAATGGCTTTTTTCTCTTATAACATGCATTACGATACTCTTTTATCAATGTTTCTTCATTGGGTTTGGTATCTTTTTCTTTTTTTTCTGGGATCTATTGCTATGCGAGGGGCAGGATGTACTTGGAATGATCTTATTGACCATAAAATTGATGCTCAGGTAGAAAGGACACGTTCTCGCCCATTGCCAACAGGACATGTGAGTCGGTTTCAAGCGAGAGTTTTTATCCTTGTGCAATGTTTTGTTGGTTTAGTCGTTTTATCACAATTTAATAGGTTTAGTTTTTTTCTAGGTATTTCGTCATTGATAGCTGTTGCATTTTATCCTTTTATGAAACGCGTAACATATTGGCCGCAGTTTTTTTTAGGCGTTGCATTTAATTGGGGGGCATTAATGGGGTGGGCTGTTGTCTTTGGAAGTTTAAGCTGGGCACCAATCTTGCTTTATGTGGGATCAATTTTGTGGACCATAGGATACGACACAATCTACGCACATCAAGATAAAGAAGATGACGTTACTGTTGGTGTCCGTTCTACGGCTCTTCTTTTTGGTAAAGCAACCAAGCGTGCTTTAGTATTTTTGTATGGTGGTTTTGTGATGTTCGTTAGTCTAGCATTTTATTTAGCTGGAGTCCCTGTTCTTAGTTTTTTGGGGATTTTTGTGGCAAGTATCCATATGTTTATTCAAATTAAAGTCATTGATATAGATGATAGTTCACAATGCCTCAGGCTTTTCAAATCTAATTCGCTTATTGGTTTTGTGATTTTTTCTGGTTTAGTATGTGGGGGTATATGGATGATATTTTATCCTGCGGTCTAAAAATAAGTTAGCTAAAATCATAGTTTCTACTGAATACAGTATGTTTTTTTTAATAAGCTTGTTGCTAATCTATTTTTAAGCAATACAGTAGAAAATATCACCAATTAACCTTTACAGTGAAAATAAAATTCTTCTATTTAAATAGAATAAATCATCTTCTTTTAGAATTTTTCGAATAAAAAATATTTGTTTAATTGTTGCGAAGAAAAAATCTTCATAACGATGAAGTTTGAAGGATTAGGGATAAAGTTTTTGTCTTTTCCAATCGCTGTGTTCAACACAATCCCGTGTAAAAAGCAAACGATCATGTAAACGAAATGGGCGATCGCACCAGAACTCTATAGAAAGGGGTTTAACACGAAACCCAGACCAATAAGGTGGTCGTGGAATATTGCCTAGAGCATAACGCGCAGTATATTGAGCAATTGCTTTTTCGAGCACAAAACGATTGTCTAAAGGTTGAGATTGTTTAGAGGCCCATGCACCAATTCGACTACCACGTGGTCGCGATTGGAAATAGGCATCGGCTTCCTGTTGACTTACTTTTTCAACGATTCCTCTAATTCTGACTTGACGACGGAGTGATTTCCAATGAAAACCTAAGGATGCTTTCATTGATTTTAAAATTTCTTGTCCTTTACAGCTTTCATAATTGGTATAGAAGACGAATCCTTGGGGACTGTAGTCTTTGAGGAGAACCATACGAACATTAGGGAGTCCTGTTTCGTCAACTGTTGCTAATGCCATAGCATTCGGATCATTTATTTCACTTATCGTTGCCTCTTCAAGCCACTTTGCGAAAAGTTCAAAAGGTTTTTGCATTTTCATAAAATGATCATCTGTTGGTATTTTTGTGCTCATAGTTTCTCCAAATATCAGTGAGCATGGGTGAGGCATTTTCTCATTTACTTGATCATCAAGAAGTTACAGTACTATTTTTTCTTATTTTCAAAAAGCCAATGCTATCGTGTATTTCTATGGTAGTTTAATTATTTTTTACTTTAGCATAGACTACAAGGAGCTATATTAAATAAATGTCTCATTTTATCTGGTATTTTAGTTTATTGATAGACATATAAAGAGAAAAGAAGAAATTATTCTCTAGAATAGACTAATGAAGCTATAAGGGATATTGAACAACGTATCAGTTGATATTTTGAAAACGAAGAAATTGAAAAGAGGGCAATATGCGTGATCCCTACACGATTCTGGGTGTGGCACGTACCGCAAAATCGCAAGAGATTAAATCGGCATTTAGAAGATTAGCGAAGAAATATCATCCAGACCATAATAAAGATGATACAAAGGCTAAAGAGAAATTTGCTGAAATTAATCAAGCCTATGAAATTATAGGTGATAAAGATAAAAAGGCACAATTTGACCGCGGTGAAATTGATATGGAAGGAAAACCGCTTTATCAAGCCTATGGTGCTGGTGAAAATTTTAGCAATAAACAAAATCCCTTTTCAGGAAGAGCAAAGGGATTTGATTTTTCCTCTTCAGGTGGTGCAAGTTTTGATGCGAGTGATATTTTTCGGGATCTGTTTGGAGGAGGAGGTAGCTTTTCGAATTCCACACACTATAACCGTCCCCAACAAGGAGCACATGTTCGTGCTAATCTTGCCATAACATTAGAGCAGATGGTTGGCGCAGAAAAGGTGGAGGCTGTTTTTCCAAATGGAAAAAAGTTAAAAATTAAACTTCCAGATTATATTGAAGACGGACAGACTATTCGTTTAAAAGGTCAGGGAGAAGAGGTACCTCACGGGCAAGCAGGAGATGCGTTGATAACCATTCAGATTCAAAAACATCCTCGTTTTCGGGTTGAAGGAAAAGCACTCCATCTTGATTTACCAGTTTCTCTTAAACATGCTGTTTTGGGAGCAAAAGAAGAAGTTGAGACGTTGGAGGGGCGTGTGGTTTTAACGATTCCTGCGTGGTCAAGTTCTGATCGCGTTTTACGGTTGAAAGGGAAAGGGCTTCGTTTAAAAAATGGTACAAGAGATGATCTTTATGTGCATGTTCGCATTATGTTGCCGGGAGATGAAAATGCCGCCGCACTAGAACAGTTTTTGCAAATGCAACAAGATTAATTTTAAAAATTTTATATATAAAAGCGTAGTTTTTGTTTGATTTTAAACCAATTGCTTGAAGAAAAAGTTGACCTGTGTCATAGGCAGGTGAATAATACTAATTTTAAGTAACAATGGGGCAGTGCTGATGGCTAAGGGTAATGGTTTATTGTACGGTAAGCGTGGTTTAATTTTGGGGTTGGCCAATAATCGCTCCATCGCTTGGGGAATCGCTAAAGCGGCAAGTAGCGCAGGGGCAGAGCTTGCTTTTACCTATCAGGGTGAAGCAATGAAAAAGCGTGTCGAGCCTTTGGCTGAAGAATTAAAGGGATTTGTTTGTGGACATTGTGATGTTTCTGACAGTGTCTCTATTGATACGGTCTTTAGAGAAATAGAGAAGAAATGGGGAAAACTTGATTTTTTAGTTCATGCTATTGGTTTTTCTGATAAAGATGAATTAAGTGGTCGTTATATTGATATCAGCGAATCAAATTTTATGATGACGATGAATATTTCCGTTTATTCCCTAACAGCTCTAACGAAGCGTGCAGAAAAATTGATGCCAGATGGTGGTTCAATCTTGACACTAACCTATTATGGTGCAGAAAAGGTTGTTCCCAATTATAATGTAATGGGGGTTGCCAAAGCCGCTCTTGAAGCGAGCGTGAAATATTTAGCGGTAGATTTAGGTCCCCAAAATATTCGTGTTAATGCTATATCTGCTGGACCAATTAAAACGTTAGCGGCTTCTGGTATTGGTGATTTTCGTTATATTTTAAAATGGAATGAATATAATGCTCCATTACGTCGTACGGTAACAATTGAAGAGGTTGGTGATTCTGCGCTTTATTTTCTTTCAGATTTGTCTCGTTCTGTTACCGGTGAAGTCCATCATGTCGATTCGGGTTATAATATCATAGGTATGAAGGCAGTTGATGCACCAGACATTTCTGTCGTTAAAGAATAAAGTTTGGTTTATAAGATTTTATTAGACAGCAGTAATTTGACCAAATTTAAGGTGTCCAAGAGTATTTGGGAGAAAAGAGTTGTCTTGTGTATAGCACACAACATACGTTATCGTTGTATATATTTGACAGAGAAATGGATCTTTTTTCATGTCGCATAATACATTTGGTCATTTGTTTCGTGTAACAACATGGGGTGAAAGTCATGGTGCTGCTCTTGGTTGTATCATTGATGGTTGTCCACCTGGAATTATTTTTACTCTTGCAGAAGTTCAAGCTTATCTTGATAAACGCAAGCCAGGACAATCAAAATATACAACGCAGCGCCGAGAACCAGATGAAGTAGAGGTCCTTTCAGGAGTTGTTGTTCAAGACGATGGAACGACATTGGTGACAACAGGTACACCAATTTCTCTGTTGATTCGAAATACAGATCAACGCTCTCAAGATTATGGAGCAATTGCTCATCAGTATCGTCCAGGACATGCGGATTATACTTATGATATTAAATATGGCATTCGTGATTTTCGAGGCGGGGGACGTGCTTCGGCACGGGAGACGGCAGCACGTGTTGCAGCAGGTGCATTTGCTCGTAAAATCGTTCCTGGTTTGATTGTACGAGGAGCAGTGATAGCAATTGGTCCTCATAATATTAATCGTGATCGTTGGGATTGGTCAGAGGTTGATAATAATCCTTTTTTTACAGCTGATGCAGAGATGGTTCACATTTTTAGTGACTATATCAGTAAACTCCGTAAAGAGGGGACATCTGTTGGTGCGGTTGTTGAGATCGTTGCAGAAAATGTTCCGGCAGGTTTAGGAGCCCCTATTTACGCAAAGCTTGATCAAGATATTGCCTCGTTACTTATGTCGATTAATGCGGTAAAAGGTGTGGAAATTGGTGATGGTTTTGCGGCAGCCCGCTTGAGGGGAGAAGAAAATGCCGATGAAATGCGAATGGGAAATGATGGAAAACCGCTTTTTTTATCCAATCATGCTGGTGGTATTTTAGGGGGAATATCGAGTGGACAGCCAATTGTTGCACGTTTTGCTGTAAAGCCTACTTCATCAATTTTAACACCTCGTCGTTCCATTGATGTTGATGGTCATGATATAGACGTTATAACAAAGGGACGTCATGATCCATGTGTTGGGATTCGTGCCGTTCCTGTTGGTGAGGCGATGGTTGCTTGTGCTATTGCTGACCATTATCTAAGACATCGCGGTCAAGTTGGGTGATTGAAAAGGTGAACAATGGCGTATGATGAAAAAAAAATTGTTTCTGCACTTAAAGCTTTTGAACGCGGTGAAATTGTTGTGGTGACAGATGATGATGACCGTGAAAATGAGGGTGATTTAACTGTTGCTGCAGCGCATTGTACAGAAGAAAAGATGGCGTTTATTCTTCGTCACACAACAGGTATTGTGTGCACACCTATGCCAAAAAAAGAAGCAAAACGGTTTAATCTTTCTCTTATGGTACCAGATAATAACTCTGCACATGGGACGCAATTTACGGTTACTGTTGATTTTAAACACGGCATAACAACAGGAATTTCAGCGCATGACCGTACATTAGCTGTACGTAATCTTGCGAATTCAAATGCAAGTGCGGATGATTTTGTTCGTCCAGGGCATGTTTTTCCTTTAATTGCGCATGAAGGGGGGGTGCTCATGCGTTCAGGTCACACGGAGGCCGCTGTTGATTTATGTAAATTATCTAATTTGCCGCCGGTTGGTGTTATCGGTGAATTAGTCAATGATGATGGAAGCGTTAAACATGGCGATCAGATTATGAAATTTGCGCAAGAACATCGGTTGCATATTATAACGGTTGCAGATTTAATTTCTTACCGCCAACGTAAGGAAATATTGATCAAGCATGTTGGAGAAATGCTTATTGAAACATCTGTAGGTCCCGCTATTGTTCAAAGTTATCAACTCCCTTGGGAAGTCGTTCAGCATATTGCAATTGTTTTTGGTGATGTCCGTGAGGGTGAGAATATTCCTGTGCATTTACATCATGAAAACATTATAAGTGACGTTTTTTGTCAAACTTCAGATATTATGGTGATGATGCGGCGTATGATGGAAAAAGAAAAACGTGGCGTATTTATTTATTTGCGTGAAGGATCTGTTATACAATCAACTGTTGGTATTCAAAACATGACAAGAAACAGTTCAGAAAACCATGTGCAGGCGATTGAACGCGAAGAAGAATGGCGCAAAATTGGTTTAGGATCACAAATTTTAAAATATTTAGGAATAGGCTCTGTTATTGTTTATGCTTCTAAAGAGCATCATTATGTAGGTTTGGAAGGTTTTGGAGTTCGTATATCCAGAACAGATATTTTTTGAGGTTCATATGAAAAAAGAGATACAAGAGGGGGATATTACGACCTTAAGCTTTGAGCAAGCGCTTAAGCAACTTGAAGTTATTGTCGAAAATTTGGAACGTGGCGATGTGCCTTTGGAACAATCCATTGATATTTATGAACGCGGTGAAGCGCTTAAAAAGCATTGTGAAAAACTCTTAAGAGTTGCTGAAGCTAAAGTTGAAAAAATCCAGCTTTCAGAAGAAGGTTCTCCAGAAGGAGTGGAACCACTTGATGCTAAATAATTTAAATCTTTTTGGATATTTATTGTGGGACTTAAGAGAAGCAATAACCTTAGTTTATAAATAGAAAGTTTTATTGATCTCTTTTTTATAAAATAAGTTAAAAATGAGGAAATTATAGCTCATCTCAAATAGAAAAGAGCATTTTTCAGTAAAAAAGATGCAAAACTGTAAATAAAAGAGTAGAGAAGATATATTTTTATCATTGTGTTTTCTTGAGTTAAGATAATAGAAAGGATTTTTTTTGTCTCAGGTCTTAACACCATTGCTTGACCGTGTTTGTTTTCCGCAAGATTTGCGGGCATTGCCTGAGTCTGATTTGGTACAGTTGGCTGATGAGTTGCGGACCGCAACAATTGATGCGGTTTCTGTAACAGGTGGTCATCTTGGCGCGGGACTTGGTGTTGTTGAGCTCACTGTTGCATTACATTATATTTTTAATACACCAGAGGATAGGATTATTTGGGATGTTGGTCATCAAACCTATCCACACAAGATTTTAACGGGGCGTAGAGAAAAAATTCGCACATTACGTCAAGATGGCGGATTATCGGGTTTTACAAAACGTTCAGAAAGTGTGTATGATCCATTTGGAGCGGGGCATTCGTCTACTTCTATTTCAGCGGGGCTTGGTATGGCGGTGGCAAGTGCTTTGAAAGCAGAGACAAGACGCAATATCATAACTGTCATTGGTGATGGTGCAATGTCTGCGGGCATGGCTTATGAAGCAATGAACAACGCTGGTGCTTTGAATGCACGCTTGATTGTTGTTCTTAATGATAACGATATGTCTATAGCACCACCTACAGGTGCTATGAGTGCACATCTTGCACGATTAGTGTCTCGTCCTTCTTATCGTCATTTGCGTGAACGCGTAAAGATGTTGAGCGAAAAATTGCCAAAGTTTTTTTTGGATAAAGCCCGTCGTTCAGAGGAATTTGCGCGTGGCCTTTTGGTTGGGGGAACTTTATTTGATGAGCTTGGCTTTTATTATGTTGGCCCCATAGATGGGCACAATTTGGGGCATTTATTGCCTGTTTTTAAAAATGTTCGTGAATATCCTAATGGTCCTGTTTTGGTGCATGTTGTAACCCATAAGGGAAAGGGATATCCACCTGCAGAGGCCTCGTCTGATAAATATCATGGTGTTAATCGTTTTGATGTCACGACAGGAAAACAGGTAAAAGCATCAAGTAATATTCTACCCTATACCAAGGTATTTTCTAAAGCTTTAATAGAAGAAGCTCGCCATGATGATAAGATTGTTGGCATAACAGCAGCGATGCCAACAGGGACAGGTCTTGATTCTTTTGCGAAAAAATTTTCTGAAAAAATGTTTGATGTTGGTATCGCTGAGCAACATGCCGTAACTTTTGCGGCAGGACTTGCTTGTGAAGGGTATAAGCCTTTTGTTGCAATTTATTCTACTTTTTTACAGCGTGCTTATGATCAAATTGTTCATGATGTATCAATTCAAAAATTACCGGTACGTTTTGCTATTGACCGAGCAGGTTTTGTGGGGGCAGATGGTGCAACACATGCTGGAAGTTTTGATATTGTTTTTTTGGCCACTCTTCCTGACTTTGTTGTTATGGCACCTTCTGATGAGCTTGAACTGATGCATATGGTGCGTACAGCTGCAGCTTATGATCAGGGACCAATTTCTTTTCGTTATCCGCGTGGTGAGGGGATTGGTATAGATTTACCGCAACGTGGTGAGTTATTAGAAATTGGAAAAGGGCGCGTTCTGCGTGAAGGAAATAGAATCGCTTTGGTTTGTTTTGGAACGCGGATGTCAGAAGTGTTGCAAGCTGCTGATGCGTTGGAGGCTGAAGGATTGTCTACAACGGTTGCAGATGCACGGTTTGCAAAACCTTTAGATAAGGATTTGATGCGTCGTTTGGCACGTGAGCATGAGGTATTGGTGACAATTGAAGAAGGGGCAATCGGTGGATTTGGAGCGCACATATTACAATTTTTAGCGCAAGAAGGGCTCTTAGAGCATGGTTTGAAAGTTCGTACACTAAAATTTCCTGATGAATATTTGAATCATGGTTCACCAGAAAAAGTTCTTTCACGTGTCGGACTTGACGCTATGGGTATTTTAAGCACGGTTTTTGCTGTTTTGGGACGCGAGATTCGAACAGAATAGAAAATTCGAGTATGAGATGGCTTCCAGAAAAAGACTCGATATTTTTTTAGTTGAAAAAAACTTTTTTACGACACGTTCACGCGCACGTGATGCAATTATGCGCCAAACTGTTAAAGTTAACGGAGAAATCGTTTTTAAAGCTGGGCAAATCGTTTTTGATGATGCAGAGATTACCGTTTGTGATCCAGCACAGAATTATGTTTCTCGGGCAGCGTTAAAATTGATTGCTGCACTTGATGCATTTCCAATTATAACAGATAAAGTGACAGCCATTGATGTTGGTGCATCAACAGGTGGTTTTACGCAAGTTCTCTTAGAGCGTGGAGCAGATCATGTCATTGCCGTTGATGTTGGGCATCATCAATTTGATAAACGTTTATTGGGCAACAGTGCTATAACGTTATTAGAAGGCTTGAATGTCAGAGATTTTAAACAGGAACATTTAGGTGGGCGAGAAATTGATCTTATCGTTTCAGATGTTAGCTTTATTTCGCTCAAACTTGCATTGCCTCCCGTGTTGTCTTTAGCCAAGAAGGGAGCCCAAGCTGTTTTACTGGTAAAGCCTCAGTTTGAGGTTGGTCGTAAACACTTTAGTAAGGGAGGAATATTAAGTCCATCAAGTGCTAAAAAAATTGCTGAGGCGCTTTTTGTTTGGTTAAGTACACAAACAGGGTGGAGTGCAAAAAGTTTAATTTCTTCCCCTATTACAGGTGGTGATGGCAACGTGGAATATTTACTATTCGGAGAAAAACAAGAGTGAATGACAATGTCATAATCGATCATATCGGAGCAAATGGTTATGGTACTGCTAAGACCGTCTCACGGCTTCGTTTCTGTTCCTTTTACTTTACCAGGAGAGTGTGCTGAAATTACGGTTCATGGAAAATATGCAACATATATAGCATTAAAAGAAAAATCATTAGAACGCATTGATACTCTTTGTCAGCATTTTGGAGAATGTGGAGGGTGTACTCTTCAGCATTGGCATATGGATGCTTATCGCGTATGGAAACAACAATTGGTTGTTGATGCGCTTAAAAAGTATGGACTTAATAATGTTGTTGCGCCTTTAATAGAATGTAAACCTTATAGCCGACGGCGGATTACTCTAACAGCATCTATGACCCCACAGGGGCAAAAAGTTGGTTTTAACCGTTATCTCTCTCATGAGATTGTAGCTCTTGAGGAATGTCCAGTAAGCCGTCCAGAGCTTATTTCTCAGTTGCATAATATTAGAGAGCTCTGTGCTTTTCTAAGCAGCTCTGCCAAACGGTTTCATGTTACGATAACATGTGTTGAAAATGGTTTAGATGTTGCTTTAAGCGGTTGCATTATACACCATGAATCACTTCGTCAGAAAATGATCAGTGCTGCTCTTTCATATGGGATTATACGTTTATCTGTTGACGGTGAAGTTTTGGTTGAACGAGAAAAACCAGAGATTTACTTTGGAGATGTCCGTGTTGAATTTCCTTCTGGTGGTTTTCTGCAAGCAACTTGTGAAGCTGAAAATATAATGGGCAATATTATTTTGACTCATTTTAAAAAAGTAAAGAATGCTGTTGATTTGTTTTCAGGGGTAGGAACATTTACCTTGCGTATGGCAAAAAAGATGAATGTTCATGCAGTAGAAAATAATGAAGATGCATTAAGAAATCTAAATACAGCAGCACGTTTTGCGACTGGTTTAAAAACGTTCACTTGTGAAAAACGTGATCTTTTCCGACATCCCCTTTCTGTAAAGGAACTTGAATGTTTTGAGAGTGTTGTTTTTGATCCTCCCCGTGCTGGTGCAGAGCAACAAGTACGTGAATTAGCGAAGACAACAGTATCACGTGTTGTGGCAATTTCTTGTAATCCTACTACATTTGCTCGTGATTTATCTCTTCTTGTTGCAGGGGGGTATACAGTAGAAAAAATCATACCGATTGATCAATTTTTATGGTCACCACATGTCGAAATTGTTGCTGTTTTGAGCAAAAAGAAAAAAAAGAAAGGTTGGAAACTTTAGCCTAATTTTTTTTAATGCTATGAAGATTTTTTAAAAGTTGACCTGTGTATTATTATAAAATCTCTCCAAAATTTATCTATAATAATAATCTTTTTCTCGTTGAGTTAAGAGCACTGAATGTAGAAAGTGTTTTTTTTCTTTTAAGCTTTTTTATTATGAAATATAAAAGACAAGTTACCCCACACAAAAAAACCACAAAAGACTAATGTATTACGAAGAAGATGTGTCTGAATAAGCCTGTGCCGTCGTTATATTTGCCATCCCCTAATGTTTCTTAAAACTCTTGGTACTTGAGACGGCCCATAAGAGGAATCTTTAGTTCTTTCTTGTACAGTTTTTATCCATATAACTCTCCCCGCCTGTAACGTATAAACGAATGATTTTGATTGATCCAACAGACACAGATTTAAAATGAGAGAATCTTACGGTATTCAAGGTTCTAATAAAATATGAATAACGCTAGATTATCTTTATAAATCAATTCATTGTAACATCCCCCTCACAAAATGGTCGTAATAGACGAGAAGGAGGCAATACTGGGAAGGAATGAGCAAGCTTATTCCTCTATAAGCGCAGTTCCACCGATTGTCATATTATTGATTCGAAGATGAGGTTGACCAACACCAACAGGGACATTTTGCCCTGCTTTTCCGCACATGCCAATACCATTATCAAGTTTGCTATCATTGCCAATCATTGTAATACGTTTCATGGCATCTGGTCCATTACCGATAAGGGTTGCACCTTTAATAGGCGCTACAATTTTACCATTTTCTACTCTGTAAGCTTCAGTACATTCAAAGACGAACTTTCCAGAAGTGATATCAACTTGTCCTCCGCCAAATGAAACAGCGTAGATACCGTTTTTGAATGATGATAGAATTTCTTCAGGTGTTTTATCGCCTCCTAGCATGATCGTATTAGTCATCCGCGGCATTGGTGCATGTGCATAGGATTCACGCCGTCCATTTCCAGTTGGATTAACCCCCATAAGTCGAGCATTTAGTCTGTCTTGCATAAAGCCAACGAGTTTTCCATCTTCAATAAGAACATTATATCCTGATGGGGTTCCTTCATCATCAACAGTAAGTGAACCACGGCATTCGGGAATTGTACCATCATCAACAACTGTAACACCTTTTGCGGCAACTTGTTGGCCAAGAAGTCCAGCAAAAGCAGAAGTTTTTTTGCGGTTAAAGTCACCTTCCAATCCATGACCTACGGCTTCATGAAGCATAACACCGGGCCATCCATTGGCTAAAACAACATCAAATGTTCCTGCTGGCGCTGCTTCTGCTTCTAAATTTGTTAAAGCCATACGTAAGGCTTCATCTGCAGCTTTTTTCCAATTGTCTTCATGAATAAATTGGTTAAATGCTTGTCTCCCTCCACATCCATAAAAACCATTTTCACGTCGATTGCCTTCAGCTGCGACCACAGATATAGAAAGTCGCACAAGGGGACGAATATCACGAACCAAATAACCATCTGCACGTAAAATTTCAACATGTTGTAGCGAGCCGGAAAGAGAAACAGTCACCTGATGCAATTTATCATTTTTAGCACGTAAATAGGCATCAATTTTTTGCAAAAGAGCACTTTTTTCTTCAAATGATGGAGAATCAAGGGGATTATGCGGTTGATAAAGTCTTTTGTTTGTTTGTTGAGGTGCTATGCTATAAGTCCCTGCATGATTATTATAGGTAACAGCTTTAGCAGCTTCACTGGCACGTTTGAGTGCAGCAGCTGATAACTCACTAGAGTGAGCATATCCAGTAGCCTCTCCAGCAACAACGCGTAGTCCAAATCCCATATCTTGATGAAATGAGCCGTTTTTAAGCTGTCCATTATCAAATAAAAGAGCTTCGCTTTCTGTATACTCAAGGTAAAGCTCACCATCATCAGCATGATGAAGTGTTTCCTGTATAAGTGATTGCACTTTAGAGGAAGCAATATCAAAATGATCAATCAGCGATTTCATAAGAATTATCCTATTTTTATGGGGGCTTAGAAGATTTTTATCAATCTAATTTTAAGAATCTTTCAAAATATACGATGAGATTTTGATTGTTTAAAATGTATTGATTTCATTCATGTCGGTAAGGTTGCATAGGCGTCGCCAAGACCATGAAGGTCAACAAAACCTCCAATCCCTTGTTCAGGAGTTGTAAAGATAAAATAGGTTGCCATTTTTCCTTTTAAAAAGAGCTGCAATATGTCTTCTTTAAGAAAGGCTTCAGCAACACAATTATCACCAAGACAACGACGATATTCCATTCTGCCCATATTTTTATCGTCAATTTTAATTCCAACGCCAGGACGTAATTCAACGCGAATCGGAACAAAAACACGCATCAAGGCACCTTGCTTTTGAGGAAGTTTATAAAATGTAACGCGCAAGGTAATATCTTGACGCCCTTGTGTGTGAACGTTTTGTACAACTTCACACTGCATGTTAGGTGTACCTGGTGGTAGAGAACACACTTTTGTCCATGCACCATAGGTTTGTGGAGCAGGGACATCTTGTGCATAGGGTGTTTGTGCAAATGCATGACTGATAAAACTACTATAAAGTGTGTAAAGAACAGCACCAATAAAAAAAGTTTTTTTGAGTAATTTATAAAGTATCACAGAAAATCCTATCCGACTCAACACCCACAACCATGCATAGATTTACATAAAAAAATGAACTCCCCATAAAAAACTATAACACAAAATCAGTATTTACCCAAATATATTAATTCATATGATATATTTTTATGATACATTTGTAATGTGGAGAGAACGTTGATTGAAAAAATGTATTTTTATTGCCAATATTTCCATTTACTTTTAGGGGATACGTGCGAAAGAGATATTTCATATTTTCTCAAAAATACGATTGGTCTTAATTGGTCATTTCCATACGCTAGATAATATTTGTCAGATAATATTGGGTTTGTGAATGACAGAAATGGAAAAGGGCTTTGAGTGGAATGTCAGTTTCAGAAGAGTTATCTGTTGTGAATGGTAAATCAACGCCACCAAAATCCGGTATTGGTGATTACATCACATTATTAAAGCCACGTGTTATGTCTCTTGTGGTTTTTACGGCTCTGGTTGGTTTGCTTGTATCGCCTGTTCCTATCAATCCGTTGTATGGTTTTTTAGCAATTTTATGTATTGCTGTTGGCGGTGGTGGTGCGGGAGCATTGAATATGTGGTATGATGCTGACATTGATGCTGTGATGGAACGAACTAAAAAGCGTCCTATTCCCATGGGTAAAATCAGCTCCCAAAAGGCATTTATTTTTGGCATGGTTCTTTCTATGCTCTCGGTATTGGTTATGGGGAGCTTCATTAATTGGTTTGCGGCATTTTTTCTTGCGTTTACGATTTTCTTTTATGTCGTTATCTATACAATTTGGTTAAAGCGTATCACACCACAAAATATTGTTATTGGTGGTGCTTCTGGGGCTTTTCCACCAATGATTGGATGGTCCGTGACAACAGGGACAGTGAGTATTGATAGCTTTTTATTATTTTTAATCATTTTTATGTGGACCCCTCCTCACTTTTGGGCTCTTTCTTTATTTTCATCTCTTGATTATGAGGCTGCAGGTATCCCTATGATGCCTAATGTACGAGGTGAGCATTCAACAAAAAAACAGATTTTATTTTATACTGTTTTGATGGCATTATGCGCTGCTGCTCCGTGTTTTACTGGTCTTGGCGGAATTTTTTATGGTATTTTTTCAACAATTTTAAGCATTATCTTTATTTATTTTGCCTATCGTTTGTGGAAAGCTGATACACATAATGAAACTATTTTGATGGCCAAAAAAACGTTTTTCTTTTCATTACTTTATTTGGCAGCTATCTTTGGAATTCTTTTGATTGAATCTCTTGTTTGGTATTTTATCGCTCTTTAGTTGCGTAAAATGAAGGAGCAAATTTTAAAAGAGCTTTTCTTCAAGAAAATGCTGTAAGAAAATACGATAGAGTGTGTTCTTATACAAAAGATGATATTGCGCGTTTTTTTACATTGCTTATTCATGTATAATGATAGGTTGTTTGAATATGATAAAGCTATAGAGATTAAGGATGATTATGTCTGGACTTCCCCCTTTAACGATACGTCTTTGTAGTCCACGTGGATTTTGTGCAGGGGTTGATCGTGCTATCCAGATTGTTCTGCTTGCATTAAAAAAATATGGTGTTCCAGTATATGTTCGTCATGAAATTGTACACAACCGCTACGTGGTTGAGGGATTACAGCAACGGGGTGCTGTTTTTGTCGAAGAACTTAATGAGATTCCAGAAGAACATCGCAATCAACCAGTTGTTTTTTCTGCTCATGGTGTACCAAAATCTGTTTCAGAAGAAGCACGATGCTATAATTTGTTTTATCTCGACGCAACATGTCCGTTGGTCTCGAAAGTTCATAAACAAGCGATACGACATCAACGTCATGGTCGTCATGTTATATTGATTGGTCATGCTGGTCATCCTGAAGTGATAGGGACAATGGGACAGCTTGAAGAAGGGGTTGTGACGCTTATTGAAACGATAGAAGATGCTTTGCATTATCAACCCAATGATCCAGATAAATTAGGATTTGTTACACAAACAACGCTTTCTGTTGAAGATACTGCAGGAATTATCGATATATTACAACAACGTTTTCCTACATTAGCAGCCCCAGCGGCTGAATCAATTTGCTATGCTACAACGAATCGACAAGATGCGGTTAAAGCAGCGGCAAAGGGGAGTGATTTGTTTTTGATTGTTGGAGCACCAAATTCTTCTAATTCACGACGTTTAGTAGAGGTTGCCGAAAAGTCTGGTGCGCGACAAGCTATTTTAGTTCAGCGCGCTGATGAAATTAATTTTGAAAACCTAAAATCTCTTTCTATTGTCAGTCTTTCAGCAGGGGCTTCGGCTCCTGAAATTATTATTGATGAAATTATTTCAGCGTTTCGTGAGCGTTATGATGTCACAATAGAATTAGCTGAAACAGCGGTAGAAACGGAAAAATTTTTAGTGAGTCGCGAATTACGTGACGTCATTTTAACGTCTCAAGATATGGCTTTCGTCAATGGTCAAGCAAATAATGCAAAAAATGAAAATCAGAATACAGACATGTCTACAACGAAAGCAGAATAATGGCCGTTTATACAGATATTCACCCAAATGATTTAAAAGTGTTTTTAACACGTTATGCAATAGGATCACTTTTGTCTTATCAAGGTATAGAAGAGGGGATTGAAAATTCCAATTTTATGTTAGAGACAACACAAGGGCGATTTATTTTAACACTTTATGAAAAGCGTATTTCAAAAGATGATTTACCTTTTTTTTGTCGCTTGATGCAGCATTTAGGACAACGTGGAATTCCTTGTCCTAAACCTGTTATTCAAAATGATGGAATGATGATCTGTGAATTAGCAGGACGTCCTGCTGCTATTATTACTTTTCTGGAAGGAGAGTGGATCCGCCAGCCCAACATAGATCATTGTGGCGAAGTGGGGATGGGGTTAGCACAATTACATTTAGCAGGACAGGATTTTACACTCAGTCGTAAAAATACTCTTTCTGTTATGGATTGGCAGGTATTGTGGCAACGTTGTCAAACCAAAGAAGATGCATTGTTAAAAGAATTTGGACAAAAAATTGAGTTGGAATTGGCTTTTTTACAGGAAAATTGGCCGTTCAATTTACCAATAGGCATTATTCATGCAGATTTATTTAATGATAACGTTTTTTTTGTGAATCATCGTCTTTCTGGGATGATAGATTTCTATTTTGCTTGTAATGACTTTTTTGCTTATGATTTAGCGATCTGTTTAAATGCTTGGTGCTTTGAGCCTGATCATTCCTATAATCTTACCAAAGCACGTAAGTTATTGGAAAATTATCAAAAAATAAGACCATTGATCCCTTTAGAATTGGACAAGATGGTTTTATTAGCTCGTGGTGCGTCTCTACGTTTCTTACTCACACGTCTATATGATTGGTTTAATACACCGCCTAATAGCTTTGTTATTAAGAAAGATCCATGGGAGTATTGGCACAAGCTTTGTTTTTTCAGTAATGTAAATTCGCTAAGTGAATTAGGTTTTTAAATTTTATGGCAACTCAACAAAAAGTCGTTGAAATTTATACAGATGGTGCTTGCTCAGGGAATCCTGGAATTGGAGGGTGGGGGGCAATTTTACGCTGGAATGGTCATGAACGGGAGCTTTATGGCGGTAAGGTCCATACGACAAACAATCAAATGGAACTCATGGCGGCAATTTGTGCATTAAAGGTGCTTAAAGAGCCCTGTTTGGTCGATCTTTATACAGACTCAGTTTATGTACGTAACGGTATATCTAAGTGGATTGAAGATTGGAAAAAGAATAATTGGCGCACCGCATCAAAAAATCCTGTTAAAAATATGGAGCTATGGCAAGCTCTTGAGGATGCTAGTTCTTGTCATACAGTTAGATGGCACTGGGTAAAAGGGCATGCGGGACATCCAGAAAATGAACGCGCAGATGCCCTTGCTCGCAAAGCAATTACTCAATATCGTGAAAATGGACGTTTTCCAGCATAATTGCTGTTTGAGAGCTTTTTCTTTTATCACGGAGACGCAAGAGGGGTTGGCTGCGTATGGAATATGAATGTTCCACTTAAGGCGTGATCTTTAAAAGAAACTGTATAAAAAATTTTTTGGTTTATTTCTTCTGGTGCGAAATAGAGTGGAGCATTAAAGAGTGTATATTCTGCGTTATCACTGACTTTTCTTGCTGCTCCAATTTGCATTTCTCCTCCATCTAAAAAGAGAGAGGAAGGAGTGGTTTTGTTATTATTTTGTATTTTTATAAGAAGGGTACTGTTATTTTTTTCGGCACTTATTTTTAGTGCATTCTGCGCCATGCGTGGCAAAGAATCTTGCGCCTTTTTTAAGAAGGAAGCAGGAAGCTGTTTATTTTTAAGAGCAGATGGCGAAAAATCAAAGTTAACAGTAAATGGAAGACAGATTTTGTGACATAATCCAAGAGTGAAAGCACCACTTAAATTTTTGCTTGAACTAGAAAGATTGAAGGGCAATATTACTTTATCTTTATAACCTAATGACCAATCATTTTCTGTTTCAAAAAGCTGTGGAGTAGGATAAAAGATTTCATAAGAAATCTGTTGGTTGAAATTAAAAAATGGTGCCATGCCAGAATTACCTGGATTACGCCAGTAAGTTTTCCATTCTGGTTTAAGCTCAATTTCAATAATGCCTTCTCTTATTCCAGAAAGAGAAGGTTCAGTGATCGCTAATCGGATACGACCACCATCTGATTCATACCAAGATGTTGCGAAAAGCTGGAGTTTTTGTTCTGTTTGAGCATTTACAGGAATGTTAAGTAATTCTAAAACTATGAATGTTAAGCTTAAAGTAACTAAAAGCTTTTTATAAAAGAAAGTTGCGATATTTTGTAAATTTGTAAATATATAACTTTTTTTCATTGGAGTTTTATTTTCCTAGTGTGCTAAATGAACAAACTTTTATCATGTAAATTATGGAGAATAACAGATTAATGAAGCGGTGTAATGGCTTTTTAGGTGGACAATTACTCATAGCAATGCCTGGGATGAATGACAAACGCTTTATTCGTTCTGTTATTTATATTTGTGCGCATTCTGATGCCGGTGCGATGGGCATCATTCTCAATCAATTGCATCATATTGATTTTCCGGAGCTTTTGCTTCACTTAGGAATCATAGACAGTGGCCAAAAAAAAAGTCTTTCTGAACCAATAAAACAGTTTCCAGTTCGCTATGGTGGTCCTGTTGATCCTTCGCGTGGTTTTGTTCTTCATTCAGATGATTATGCTTGTGAAGAAACTGTTTTTATTGCAGATAAGATCTGTTTTACTGCGACAATTGATATATTAAAAGCGATCAGTTGCGAACAAGGTCCGCAACATGCACTGGTCGCATTAGGCTATGCTGGATGGAAAGCGGGGCAACTTGAGGCAGAAATTTCTACAAATGGGTGGCTAATCAGTTCTACATCACCTAGTTTTCTTTTTGAAAGCGATTTAAGCTGCAAATATGATAAAAGTTTAACACGCATGGGTATCGATCCAACTTATCTTGCTTCTGAAATGGGACACGCGTAGAGTTTTTTCTAAGCTTTTTAACTTTATTTTATCCCTTATGTTTTTATTTTATAAGGGAAATGGCTCTGAACGAGCGTAATTAATTCTTCTATGGCAATCGGTTTTGTCACAAGTGTACTTTGAACATATTTACAGCCTTCTTGACGGAGGAAGATTGCTTCTTTTTCATTTTCAACACCTTCTGCGATAATTTGCAAATTAAGATCTGTTGCCATATTAATGATAGACTTTAGAACAATTTTCTTCTTAAGAGAGTCGATTGAGATAAGTGAATGATCAAGTTTAACCATATCAAATGGATAACGTACGAGATAGGTCAGAGACGAATAACCTGTTCCAAAATTATCGAGTGCGAGATTCATTCCAAGTGTTTTAATTTGTTCAAGAAAGTGCGCTGATTGTTCAGGATTATTTCTTAAGACAAATTCAGATATTTCAATCATCAGACGCCCTTTGTGGAGCGGATGGCGAAGCAAAGCGGCACGCAATTGACTGATAAAACGAGGATGAATCATTTCTGCGCTTGGTAAATTAATTGAAATAAAGAAAGATTGTTGGGAAAACTTTTCTTGTACATTTATAAGATCAATAATGGCATTATCGATGATAAATTGTGACAAATCCATAACAATTTGTTCATTTTCTACGATTTTTATGAAATCAGAGACATTTAAATTTCCATAAGTGGGATGATGCCATTCTACAATTGTTTCAAAACCAATAATATGTCCGTCTGATAAATTAAGAATAGGATGGTAGAGGATTTTCATCTCATTACGTTTTATGGCATAATGAACATCTTTCTCCAGAGTATTATGTTCGAGACCCAAAGTGCGAAAATTAGGACGAAAAGGTTCAATATGGTTCCCACCCATTTGTTTTGCGCGAATCATCGCTAACTCACTATCATTAAAAATATCTTTAGCCGTCGATCGGCTTTCACTCCATGTAACCAATCCGATAGAGGTTGAAAGGATTATTTTATTTTCTGAAAGTGAAATAGGTGCTGAAATTGTTTTGTGCAAATGATCTGCAAATGCTGCAATTTTTTGTGGTTCGGTTTCACTGAGTAAAATAATTGCAAAGCGGTCTGCTGAAAGACGCGATAAGGTGTCTTGAAAGTTAATGAGACGATTTAAACGACGTGCGATTATAAGCAGTACAGTATCCCCAACTGCTATGCCTAATTTGCGATTAATTTGGCGAAAATTGTCAAAATCAATCATAAAGACAGTCGGTCTAATTTTGATATTTGCTTTCGCTAAAGAGGTATAATTTTGTAGTCTATCAAAGAAAATTTGTTGGTTAGGAAGTCCAGTTAAGCTGTCGTGGATTGCATCATGCAATAAGCGTTCTTCGGATTTTTTATGGTTAGTAATATTGACAATGGTTCCAATAACACGTGTGATTTTTCCATCTTTTTGCATAGCCGGACGTGCACGAAGAGAAAACCAATGATAATAACCACCACCGGAAGAAAGCCGAAAAATTTGATCAATGCGCCCTTTTTTATTTTTAAGAATGATATCCAATACGGCTTGAAAGCGTTCACGATCATCATGGTGCAAGGCTGAAATCCAGTTGCGCATAGGTCCATTGAGGTTATGAATTTCAGTACCAAAAAGGGTTGCCATGTTTGGATGTACAACAATACGGTCACGCTCAATATTCCAATCCCAAATAATATTTCCAGCTCCCTTTGCTGCGAGTACTTGTTGTTCAAGGTCGGAAAATATTCCTTCATGGAAAGCGTCATTAGAAAAAGTTTGTTGCAGGACAGTAAAGCTTATGAGAAGAACAATGAGCACTAATCCCCCCGCTAATGCTGGCTGGATAATATCATTGTTTAAATGTCCAGCTATGCAGGCATAGGCTCCAACGCACCAAAAGCTAACGAGCAACCATGTTGGAATAAGCATAATGGCGCGGTCATAGCTTCTGATTGAGAAATAGATGATTAATATTATACCAAGCACAGCGGTAAGGCCAAAAGACAAACGCGCAATTCCAGCTGCTCTGATGGGATCATAAATAGCAAAGGCTCCTAGACTGCAAAACGCAATGGTCCAAGCGATAGCACCGTAACTAAAATGATAATGCCAGCGGTTAAGGCTGAGATAGGTAAAAAGAAAAATGAAGAGTGTAGCAGTAAGTGCTACTTCTGTACCAGCACGCCAGATTGGTTGGGTTGTGAGTGTAACTGCAAAGAATTTATTTAAAAAGTTGAAGTCAATACCAATATAAAAAAGCACTGCCCAAGCAACTGCCGCTGTTGCAGGAAACAGCCCTGTTCCACGGACGACGAAGAGAACAGTTAACAAAAGCGCTAAGAGACCTGATATCCCAAGAAGAATACCATGATAAAGCGTATAAGAATTAATTGCATCTTTATAAGCTTCAGGTTGCCATAAATAGATTTGCGGTAGATTTGCAGAGTTAAGTTCGGCCACAAATGTAATAACAGCACCAGGGTTAAGGGTAATACGAAAGATATCAGAGTTTGCACTAAGTTGACGATCGAGGGAAAAACCTTCGCTTGGCGTTATGGATTGAATCCTTGATGATCCAAGGTCTGGCCAAAAAAATCCAGAACGTGCCATGCGGTAATGGGGGGCAACGATGAGACGATCAACTTGTTCATCTGTTGGATTTGCAAGAGAAAAAACTGCCCAATTTCCGGAAAATTTTTCATTTTTTGCCTGCACTTCAATACGCCATACAATACCATCTGGTCCTGGTGCTGTACTTGTTTGAAAAATAGAGTTGTTTGTATGGTGAATTTCAATTGCTTTTGAGAGATCAAGAGCAGCATCTTGAGAAGAAATTTTAACTGGTTCAATTGCTTGTGCTGATGTAAGATGGACAAGAGAACTAACGACTACAATGAAAATGATGTCAATTATTTTACGCAAACTCTTCACAATGTCCCACTCTCAATATTTTAGGATGTTTAATTTTCATTTCGACTTTTGAGAAAAAACGTCCACCTTTTATAATTTATTTACATAATAAATTGTTATCACTTTTTCTTAAGTTATGTGATTTTATATACAAATAGACCACACACCCATTTGCTTCAATGGAACCTGAAGCGAATGAAGTTTTATATTTTAAAAGGGCAAAGTTAAACCATGAATTTTCAGATTTCACGGATATACCTTCACTTATTAGAATCTTTATCACATGAAGTATGAATTGGGTAGTTTTGTACACCTCTTTGCCCAATATTTCCAAAACTTATTTAATGAGGAGAGCTTTTGTGGTAAATTTTATGATAAAATATGTGACGTTATTGTGATGCTGCTTTAAAAAGAAGTTTTTACTTTAGCTTGTATGAAAGAGTTGACGTTAAATCATCAAAATTTATGAGGGGGCCTACAGGTCCGACAGCAGTTAGTGTTGGAGTGGAGTTTGTAAAAAGACGATGTGCTAAATCAGTTAATCTTTTAGGAGTGATGAGATTGAGGCGTTCAATTGTTTCCGATATTGGAATTGGTCGACCATAAAGGAGTATTTGGCGAGCAATGAGATGTGCTTGACTAGAGGGATTTTCTTGTGACATTGTCAGATTTGCACGATATTGCGTTTGTGCTCGTTGCAGTTCGTTGGCGTGAATATTTTTGCTGACCTTGGAAAGTTCATCAAGAATCACAGGAATAAGTTCTTTGAGCCCTTCTTGTCCGGTAGCTGCGTGAACACCAAAAAGCCCAGTATCTGAAAATCCCCAATGAAAAGCATAAATAGAATAGCATAATCCACGTTTCTCTCTTACCTCTTGAAAAAGACGTGAAGACATACCACCACCAAGAATGATTGAAAGAATTTGGGCCGCATAAAAATCACGCGCGTGATAAGCACGCCCTTCAAACCCTAGAACAACTTGTGTATCCATTAAATCGCGATATTCACGAAAGTCGCCACCGACATAATTTGCAAGATTAGTAAGAGGTGCGGTTGAATGGGAGCGAAAAGTACCAAGACGACTTTCAACTTCTCGCAAGAAACTTTCGTGCTTTACAGCTCCTGCAGCAACGACAATCATACGATCTGCACTATATTGTTTATTGATGAAATCATGGAGATCAGTAGATGTAAATGATTGAATAGTTTTAGCTGTTCCTAAAATAGAGCGTCCAAGGGATTGATGACGAAAGGCTGTTTCTGTAAAGTGATCAAAAACAATATCATCAGGAGTGTCATGGGCAGCACCAATTTCCTGAAAGATTACTTGTTTTTCTCGTTCTAGTTCATCGTCGTCAAATTTTGAATGCATTAAAATATCGGCTAAAATGTCTATAGCAAGTGGGATATCGCTTTTAAGTACACGTGCAAAGTAAGCTGTTGTTTCAATACTGGTTGTAGCATTGATTTCACCGCCAACATCTTCAATATCGGTTGCAATTTGAAAAGCAGTACGGTTTTCGGTTCCTTTAAAAGCCATATGCTCAAGAAGATGAGCAATACCATGCTGTGTGGAGGTTTCATTGCGTGAGCCCACTTTAACCCATATTCCGAGGGCAACACTATCAATTTGTTGCATTGTATGTGTGGCGATAGTCAAACCATTATTTAGGCGACAGATATCTACATCCATGTATTTACAACTCCATTAAATAAGCTAAATACCTCATTGTAAGGGTATCAGAATCTTCTTGATTTAAATTAATGCAGCTAACTTTAATAAGATGCACGCGATTTTAAAGAAATATAATCTTTTACTATTTTTTCATCATTAGCAAGATTTATAAAATGTTCTTCGTGTTTCATTACATCATTGAGATGAGATGGCCATGGAGCATGAAGGCCACAAGCGCTTTTAATAGTATCAGGAAATTTAGCTGGATGAGCCGTGGCAAGAACGATCATTGGAATATGCGGTTTTTTGTTTTCACGCGCTACTTGAAGAGCGACCGCTGTATGTGGATCAACAAGATAGCCACTTTCCTTATAGACACTATCAATTTTTTGAGCTGTTGCAGCCATGTTGCTTTTCCCAGCGGAAAATAGCGAACGAATATTTTTGAGTTGCTTTTCATCAAGAGTAAAGAGACCCGTTTTTTTCAAGTTTTCCATTGCATTGCGAATCCACATTGGATCACGATTGCCACTTTCAAAGAGCAAACGTTCAAAATTAGAAGAGACCTGAATATCCATAGAAGGTGATGTTGTATGGACTATTGGTTTTGTTTCGTAAGTACCACTGGTCAATGTACGTACAAGGATGTCGTTATCATTCGTTGCGATGACCAGTTGAGCAATGGGTAATCCCATACGGGCTGCGACATAACCTGCAAAAATATCACCAAAATTTCCAGTAGGAACAGTGAATGAAACAGCTCTATCAGGTGCTCCTAAAGAAAGTGCAGATGAAAAATAGTAAACAATTTGCGCCATGATACGCGCCCAATTTATAGAATTAACACCTGAAAGCGCTGTTTTTTTACGAAAATTATGATCATTAAACATTGCTTTGACAAGAGCTTGGCAATCATCAAAATTTCCTTCAATGGCAATGGGATGAACATTGGAACATTGATTGGTTGTCATTTGCCGTTGTTGAACAGGTGATACACGTCCTTTAGGAAATAAAATAAAAATATCTGAGTGTTCTTTTCCAGCAAAAGCTTGTATCGCAGCTCCTCCTGTATCACCTGATGTTGCAGCAATAATCGTTGCACATCTATTTTTTTTAGTCAAAACATAATCCATCAGTCGAGAAAGAAACTGCATTGCTACATCTTTAAAAGCTAAAGTAGGACCATGAAAGAGTTCAAGGATAAATTCATCTGCTCCAGTTTGTCGTAACGGACAGATTGCTGGATGGTGAAAGGTTGCATAAGATTCAGCGATCATATTTTCAAAAGCTGTATATTCGATTTCGTTATTCACAAAGGGCCACAGAATAGTTTTAGCAATTGTTGTATAGGACTGACCACGAAGTGCTCGTAACGCATCAAATGATAATTGCGGAAATTTATCTGGAAGATAAAGCCCACCATCACTCGCCAACCCTGTCATGATTGTTTCCGTAAAGCTTAAAGCAGGAGCTTCACCTCTCGTGCTGATATATTCCATAAGTCTTATCCTTTTTTTATTTCTGGCAAATTGGTGAAGTTATTTATTTCACGTTTTTCATAATATTTAAATTATTAAATGGATAGAGCTTCTTTTCTTCTTTTTAACTCAATAATGAAAGGAAATAGCCTTAAGCATTTTTATTTTTGAGATATAAACGCCAAATGTTCACAGAAAATCTTTTACAGTCGAAAATTTTCTCTCTATTATTCATTCACTTAAATTTTACAACGTATCTTCATTTGTACACCTTCTTAAATAATACAATTAAATAGATAGAATGGCATTTACTGAAGAACTTTTGTATAAAACTCAATCATTTATAGTTATTTTATGCTCTTAATACTTTGTAACAATTAAATCTGCTGAACTGAATGTTAAAATGATACACCTCAGAACTCACATTGGAAGATTTATAAGGTAAATTTATGGCATTTCGTGCGCAAATCTATACTTTGAATAATATTTTTTAGCTTAATTTATCACTTTGTATAATAATAGATATTATATTTGTGCTATACAGTATGGTAACCTAAAGTTTATCCATAGAAAACATACAACAGCCTGCTAAATGATGGGAAGCAGGCTGTAAAGTATTTTCATTTTAAATAGAAAAAAATAACTAAGTATCTTTGAATTATTTGCCTTTAATTTTTCCTATTGCCCATCCGATTATCGCACTAAATATGGCCATAACAGATCCGGTTAAAAATCCAAAACCCAAAGCTCCCATTGTAGAAAAAACTCCTAGCGTAATGGGTTCAAATACTTTCTCAAATTTTCCTTCAAAGGCAGATTCACTTTTTGCTCTATGAGTGAAACTTGGGACATAAAGAGCAGCTATATCGATAGTTTTTTTCTTTCCTTGTTCTATTAGAGAGACAGTTTCCCATTGAGTATCATTTTTCAAATGATTGGCATGAACATTTATAACTTGTGAAAGCAAAAAAGCAACTGCTATAAAAATATTTAATACGTAAGTTTTCAATACTTTAATCATAGTTTACCACCAATACTTTTATTTTAATCTGAATTGAATAGATGCATCGGCAGAATTAGTGCACATTGAGAGAAACAGAAGCATTTAAAGCTTTTTTCACTCTTAGTGTGGTAATTCATTAGTTTTTGTCATCAACAATGGATAAACACAGAATATGTTCATAGTTTATATTTCATATGAGAAGGTCTTATTCTGATGAAATTTCAATTTTAACGAGATTTAAAATACAATATTATTTTACTTATTATCCATCCTAAAAACATGCCTATCGTACTTGATGCATATCCAAGTGCCATCCCCATACCAAAAGCCCCGAGTGTAAGAGGTTCAACAACCTTTTCAAATTTTCCTTCAATAGTAGCTTCATTACCCACTCCACGATTTAGACTAGGTCTATAGAGAGAAACAGTATGGACTACATCCTTTCTTTTCTGCTCTATTGCAGAAACAAAAATATTCTCACGATGAGTACTATTTTGTAAAGAGTTTGCATGCACATTTACAACCTGAGAAAGAGAAAAGGCAGACATAATGAAAATACTTAATATATGATTTTTAAATAATTTAATCATAATTTACCTCAAATATTTATAATATTCAATACATATGCGTAAATTTATACTTTGGATATTTGGATGTAATCTACGAAATTTATATTTCATGGAAAAATAAGCTTCATTATGTAATTATTTACAATTAATTATTGACTCATAATGAAGCTATTATTCTAGAGTTATAGACGAGGTTGAATTATTTGAACATCAATACTATGTCCTTTATCCAACTTATTATCGATCCTATAAAACTCAGTGCATATCCAGCGTACAATAGTCCCATTCCTATAGTCATAGGCCCAACGACCTTTTCAAATTTTCCTTCACCTATTGTTCCATGTTCTGTTTGATAATTTACAGACGGAGCATAGAAAGCAGTCGTAGAAACTACATCGGATTTCGCATATTTTACTTGTTCCATTGGGAAAACAGAAAGTTCCTCTTTTGGAGTATCGTTTTTCAAATAGTTTGCATTAACATTTACAGTTTGTGAAATAAAAAAAGTGCTCGCTATAAAAATGCTTAAAATATAATTTTTAAATATTTTTACCATAAATTTACCTCAAATATTTTTAAGTTATATATGTAATAAATATACATAATGTTTATGTATATCACACTATATACAAGCCATATAGTTCAATATGTATTTTTAGTCAATAATAAAAATACATATAAAAAATATAACTATAATTTTTATAAACGTTATTGTAAAAAAGTAACAGTAATAATTACAAATTATATTTTTTAAAAACTTTATACAATATTTTATTATGTGTTATATATAAAACAACATATGGTTATCGTATAATTTTTATAAAACGATATTAATATATTTTTTAAATACATTTATAGATAATAAAAGTGATCAAAATTTTTACATATTAAATATATAAAAATTTATTTATTATCGATAGTATAATAGAAAACATGAAAATTATGATGTAGTTATAAAAATATTATTAACAATTAAAATATGAAAGGATACGATAAAATTTTATTATTTATAGTATTTATTATAGATAGTCATTATTGTATAATGTGTGTTATATAGATATTATTTAAGTTATTATTCAATGGTTATTTAAGTGCATCGTGATAGCAGAATAATAATTCTTAATTTACTATTAAATATATACATTTATCTTATAGATAATAATATGTTATAGATACTAAAAAATGTACAATTTTCTCATAGTATAAAGTAGAGCTCGAATTGGATAGAGATAAATGATATTATCTTTTTCTCGCCAATGTGAACAGCATATTACTATGATGGAAGGCGGTGTATAGAAGAATATAATTTAGACATATTTATGAGTGCCGAAAGATCAGCATTAGATAATATTTTCAACACTTTCTTTTTTCCAAACTGAAAAGCCGCTTTTATTTTTAGAAAGTGGATTACTTTTGAAAAGATCTGATTTCATTGCTTATTTAAAAAGGCTATTAAGTGCTTTCGGAAAATTTTAAGCAACTATTGGTATCTCTGTCGCTTGTTTAACATGATTATATGTTTCATATTTATGTGCTTTTTTAAAGAAACCGTTCTCAAGTTACTCAAGCCTATTTTGCAATGATAGATATGATGATAAAGCCCCCATAATATAAAATTCTTAGGGCATCAGAATTTTTGACGTTTATAAAGAAGAAAGATGGCATTGCCATACACTTTTCTCGCTCCTAATGTTGCTATAATTTTTGCCTTTTGAGATGATTCATTAAAAGGCATTTTTATTTCTTTATTTATTTAATTCAGCATATCCAGATTTGAAATGAGAGAATCTTACAATATTCGTTTTTTTTGCTTAATTTGAATAATGATAAATTATGATTATAAATCAATATATTGTCTGTAAATTACTTGGTATGAAATGTTTTTTATAAAATGCAAATCTTTATAAGAATGTATTCTTTTTGTTTTTTGTAATCTTAGGGAGGTTGTACCGATTGAAGCTGTTAAAATACTGTTTAAGCAGCAAAGTAAATAAGCCTTCAACAAGTTTATGAGATTTGGATTGAGTAAATATAAGTTCTTCTAACTCAACAAGGACGCTTTTGTTGTTTTCAATAAACTCTTGTATTCCATAGATTCCGCGAATTTTAATATGCTTTCCATGACCAATACGCACATACTCTAAAATTTTACCATAGTGTGTGATTTTTTGATCAGATGGAAGAGGCTAGCAATTTTCACATCTTATCGAGCAGGGCATCGTCATATTCCTTTTTTGAAAAATATAATAACTTATCAGGATGGGCTGCTGAGGTTGGGAGTGAGATATCGGATTTGAGATAGATAAGCAGGGTTTGATTTTTATGAGTTTTCCTCCCTGTTGTTTGCTTTTTTAAAGCGCGTGCAATGGTTAACTGACTTATTGATTGCTCAACGAGGTGCTATATTTTTTCCTTCACATTGAAATGCAATTCACCCGTATCGTGAATTACGCATTTATTGAAGTTATTATAAAAGAAGCAACGAGAAGAGAAGGGCATTTGAGTAAAAATGCTTCTTACATAAGAGTTTACAAACTAATATATTCAAGAGATTTTTTATAATAGATCCCTCCATACTGCCATTGCTTCTAAGACTTCTCCTAAATGAGCATGTTTTGCGATAACTGTTTCTGCACCAGCTTCTGCAAGTGCATTAGAGTGGCCAAGATAGCTATGTGATCCTCCCGTAAAGCCGATGACACGCATGCCTGCTGCTGTGGCTGCGTGTACACCATGAAGGGAATCTTCTATAACGATAGTGTTTTGGGGCTCTGCCTGTAATTGTTGTGCGGCAAAAAGGAAAACATCAGGGGCCGGTTTCGTTCTTTTTGTTCCAACTTCAGGTGCTGAAAATATTTTACCTTCAAAAAGGTCATAGAGATCAACCGTGGTGAGCATCTCTTTTATATCTACGCTTTTTGCATTAGAGCAGATACAGTAGGGATAGCGTGTTTGAATAATTTCTATGGCTTCTCTTACATCATCAATAGCCCGTAATTTAGTTTTTATTTGTGTACGAAAAATATTAGTCATCTGATCTATGAGATGAGCGGAAATTGGTTTTTCTGTTTCCTGTTCAACGTGTTTAAGAATATCGCGAAAAATAAGCCCTGCAAAACGCTCACTCAATTCTTCGGGTGATATTTCATATCCTGTTTGTTTGAGCAATTGAGATCCAATTTTTGCTGCAAGATATTCAGAGTCGACGAGAACTCCGTCACAATCAAAAATAATAAGATCTATCTGAGGCATAAGATATTCCTTTACATGTTACGAGATGGACAACTTTCATGAAAACGATATTGAGAGGATCTTATTTCATAAAAATACGCTTTGAAAATGATTCTTAATTCTTTTACGAAATAAAAGATATGGGAACAGTACATTGAAAAAAAGAAAAATAAGGTTTCATTCATATGAAAGTTTTTTTACTTAAAAAAACAAAAACAATTATCAATTTTGTAGAACTTTAACGATACGTTTACGCTATTTTGTAAATATGGATTGGTAATGCGGGCCTATAAACTATTTTGGTTGATTATAGGGCAAATTCAGTTAATTTTGTTGGGTTTTTCATGACAGTTATTCAGCTTCAAAAAGATTTTCTTCGTACTCCCTCACAGATGCCATGGCGCAATAAAATTTTTAAAGGAGATTGTGTTTCCGTTCTAGAAAAACTTCCAAAACATTCCGTTGATATGATTTTTGCGGATCCACCCTATAATTTGCAATTGGACGGAGCTTTATATCGTCCAGATCATTCGCTTGTTGATGCGGTTGATGATGCATGGGATCAGTTTGAGAGTTTTGCTGCTTATGATGCTTTTACTCGTGCATGGTTGCTTGCTTGTCGTCGTGTATTAAAACCCAACGGAACACTTTGGGTTATCGGATCTTACCATAATATTTTTCGAGTTGGGACGGCATTACAAGATTTAGGTTTTTGGATGCTTAATGATATTATTTGGCGCAAGAATAATCCGATGCCTAATTTTCGAGGGCGCCGTTTTCAAAATGCTCATGAGACGCTTATTTGGGCTGTGCGAGATCAAAAAGATAAAAAGTACACATTTAATTATGATGCCTTAAAAGCGGCAAATGAAGATCTACAAATGCGTTCAGATTGGCTTTTCCCTCTCTGCACTGGAGCTGAACGTTTAAAGGATGATTCAGGGCGTAAATTACATCCAACACAAAAACCGCAAGCGTTATTAGCGCGTATTATTATGGCTTCTAGTAAACCTGGAGATGTTATTCTCGATCCGTTTTTTGGTTCGGGAACAACAGGTGCTGTTGCCAAGCTTTTAGGGCGTGATTTTGTTGGGATTGAACGCGAGCAAGATTACATCGATGCAGCATGTGAGAGAATTGCAGCGGTTCAACCTTTAGCGCAACCAGAACTAGCGATTTTGGATAGAAAAAAAGCAGAACCACGCGTAGCATTCAACAGTTTGCTTGAAGCAGGTTTACTCTATCCTGGAGAAGTTCTGTATGATCGTAAGAAGCAAGTATCTGCTATTGTAAGAGCTGATGGTACGATTATGCATGGTGGTGAAGCGGGCTCAATTCACGCAATGGGAAGAAAGGCTCAAGATTCGCAGAGTTGTAATGGTTGGACCTTTTGGTATTATGAGGAAAATGGACGGTTGAAGTCCATAGATCATTTAAGAATGATCATACGTTCACAAATGTTAAAAACGGGTGTTTTATGAACTAAGCTGATCGCTTCATTCTAGAGTGATCATCAATGTACCTGATCTTGATTGAGATGGACGGGAGGGTGTTTTTGCCTTTCTTAGATGTTTTTTATTAAAACACTAATCCGCTTATAAGCGGCAAGCGAGTATTTTTATGCTTCTTTTAGAAGAAATTAAAATGAGAAATTTTCACTCTATGTTCTGATTTTAGTTCCAAAACAGTAAAATTTCAATATAAGCTTATAAAAATGAAATATCAGAATTAAAAGGTTCATTCAGAAGTTCAAAATTAAGTGCGTTTTTGAATACGTACATCTGTAAAGTGCGTAAGATGTATTGGTTTATCAAGCTAATTTAGCGTTATTCATATTGACGTCCTCCCCGAATATCGTCAAATTTTCTTATTTCAGACCTGTTTCATATTGAATCAATAAAATTTACTTGCTTGCATGTCATAAGCGGGGGTGGCGTGTGAATAAAATTATTAAAGAAAGAATTAAAAAGTACCTTTTATGAACCGTTTCAAGTGCCAAGGGTTGTTGTAGGAGGCTGGTAAATATAATGATGGTGCTGACTTGCTCCTTCATAAGCAAAAAAGGATAGATCCTGAAATTTAAATCTAAAGCTTCTAAGCGTTTCTATCCCTCCTTAATTTTTGTCTGTAGAAAAAATTGGTTATTTCATTTTTTAAAATTTTTCTTTTACAGATTAATAAATGATCGCTAGAGATACAAAAGTCTCCATTAGAAAACATTTTTATGAATAGGGAAGGTTATTTAAATCTGAAAGAATTGGGAAGTGCTACGGAAATGGCTTTTTTCATAACAGTAGGTAGTGCTTCTTCGGCAAGATGTTGAATGTTACACCACCAACCATTTTCATAATTCATTTCATGAACATTCTCAGTATAGTAAACATCGAGTTTTAGAGAAAAGTGAGTAAAAACATGCGTAATTTGTCCTTTGAATTGCCAATTGGCAGTAAAGGGTGCATTTTGGAGCCCATTTTCGTTGTTTATGCCAATATTGTTAGGAATTTGGGTCATTCCACCAAGGAGCTTTTGCGTCTGTCGTTTTTCCAAATAAATTTGTTTCTTTTTATTAAGGACCACAAAAGCAATACCTGTTTTTGAAGGGCGTTCTTTTTTAGGGGCTTTAACTGGAAAAGACTCCGTTTGTTGCATCTTTTCTGCTTTGCATAAACATTGAAGAGGGCAGGTATAACAAGATGGTTTGCGTGGAGTACAAATTGTTGCTCCCAAATCCATCATTGCTTGAGCAAAGTCACCAGGACGATTTAAAGCAGTAATTTTTTGTGTTTTTTCTTTAATTTCAACTTTTGCTTTTTGCAATATTGAAGTGATAGCAAAAAGTCGCGCTACCACACGTTCGACATTACCATCAACCACTGCTACAGGGTGGTTAAAAGCAATCGCAGCAATGGCTGCGGCAGTATAATCTCCAATACCGGCTAGAGTTCGCAATTCTTTTACAGATTGTGGAAATTGTCCCGCGTAGTTTTCAACAAGCTGTCGCGCACATTTTTTAAGATTACGTGCGCGTGAATAATAACCAAGTCCAGCCCATGCTTTCATGATATCATCTTGTGAGGCTTTTGCTAAAGAGGAAAGATCAGGCCATAGTTTTAGAAACTTTTTAAAATAAGGCTTAACTGTTTCAACGGTTGTTTGTTGAAGCATGATTTCAGAAAGCCAAACTTGATAAGGATCAGGACGGATACCTTGTTTTTGCTTTTCTGGGGTAATCCGCCACGGAAGATGTCTGTGATTTTGATCGTACCAAGCAAGGAGGTGCGAAGAAATTTCATACATGATTGCTTTCAAGCATAGGGAGATATAAAATGCAAAAGAAAAAATTATTTATTTTGTTGATATTTCATAAATTGAGGAGGCAACAATTTTTAGATGAAACAAATGATTTTAATTTAGTAAGCGGTTGAACAATGATCTAAAAATGAGAAAACAACTTAAAAAACGTATCTTTTATTCTCTTTCTGAGACGGTATACAAAATACTTGATCCAGTTTTACGCAAACGGACAGGGCTTAATGTAGCGCTTATAGAACATTGGCCACAAATTGCGGGCTATGATATCAGTGAACATACAATGCCGCTTAAAATTATTTGGAAACGTCGTGCAGATCAAGATGAAGTTTTTCAGCCAGCAACACTTGTTGTCGCATGTGAAGGATTTGCTGCGTTAAAATTGATGCATGAAACAGAGGAATTACTTCATAGAATTAACGGATTTTTTGGCTATATTGCTATTGATCGCATCAAGATTGAGCAAAGGAGTATGTCGGTTTTTATGAATCACTTGCCTCTAAAACCGCCTTTGAGTGAACAAGACAAAAAATGCGTGGAAAAAATGCTTGAAGGAATTGAAGATAAAAGTTTGCACCAAGCACTTTATCAACTTGGCTGTTGCATTTTTTTGGAAAAAAATAATAAATAGAAAGATATTTTATATATTTTTCTTTAATATATGAGAAAGCATTGGATTCCTATTCGTTAATAACAACAGAAAAGTATTATTTATGGTAAAATATCGTTCTTTTTTATCTTTCGGGATAATTTTTCTCTTCATAACGATTGTACAAAACAGTGTAACAGTTGCTTTAGCGCGTGATCCCAAATCAGTGGCAACTGTTGATATGGCAGAGCTTCTTCAATCGGGTAAAGTAAAGGATCGCTTTGAGGGAGAGGCGGATGCACCAGTCGTCATTGTTGAGTATGCTTCGTTGACATGTACCCATTGTGCGCATTTTTATAATGATATACTTCCCCAAATTCGTAAAAAATATATCAAAACAGGAAAAGTAAAACTTATTTTCCGAGAATATGCTTTTGATCCTCGGGCAACAGCAGGTTTTATGTTGGCACGGTGTGCACCGGAAGATCGCTATTTTCCTTTGATAGAAGTTTTATTTCAAAAACAAAATGAATGGGCTTTCGGAAAAAATGCTCTAACACCATTGAAGAAAATTGGCTTAATGGCTGGTTTTACAGATGAAAGTTTTACTGCGTGTTTGAAAAATCAGTCCATTTTAGATGAAGTAAATGCATCTTTTGAACGCGGTAAAGAGCTTGGTGTCACAGCAACACCTACTTTCTTTATTAATGGTAGTAAATATGAAGGTGCCATGAAAGTAGAAGAATTTTTTTCGGTGATTGATAGTTTTCTAAAAAACTGAATCTTAATCTTCCAGAAGATGGATAGTGATTTTTGGTCATTATCTCTTTTGGAAGGATTAATATTATGCATTTATGAAGCGATATCGTTGAGCCAATTTTGAATCAAATCATTGCTTTTAAGTGAGCCTGGGTTGAATGATGTTTTGAAGCTGATATGGGAGGATTTGTACAGTGAAAAAATGGGTTTATAGTTTTGGAGATGGAAAGGCAGAAGGAAGTGCAAGTGAGCGTAACCTTCTCGGAGGTAAAGGGGCTAATTTGGCAGAAATGAGTAATCTTGGTTTGCCCGTACCACCCGGATTTACGCTGACAACAGAAGTTTGTAATTTTTATTATGCCCATGACAAATCATATCCAGAAGAGCTACAGGAATCTGTTAAGCAAGCACTAAGATACGTTGCTGAACAAACAGGACGTGAATTTGGGAATGAACAAAGACCACTTTTGCTGTCTGTTCGTTCAGGGGCTAGGGCTTCTATGCCAGGGATGATGGATACAGTGCTGAACCTTGGCATGAATGATAAAACTGTAAAAGCAATTGCTTTACAAGCCAATAATGAACGTTTTGCTTATGATAGTTATCGGCGTTTTATCCAAATGTATTCTAACGTTGTTTTGGGGCTAGACCATTCGTATTTTGAAGAGATTCTTGATGAAGTAAAAGCATGCAATGGTTACACTATTGATACAGAAATGACAGCAGATGATTGGAAGAATGTTATTATTTCTTATAAAGCCTATGTTGAAGAAAAATTAGGAACCCCTTTTCCACAAGATCCTGAACAACAGTTATGGGGGGCGATTGGAGCCGTTTTTTCAAGTTGGATGACAGCACGTGCAGTTACTTATCGCCGTTTACATAGCATTCCTGAAAGTTGGGGAACGGCAGTTAATGTGCAAGCTATGGTTTTTGGTAACATGGGAGAAGATTCGGCAACGGGCGTTGCTTTTACACGCAATCCATCGACAGGGAAAAAAGAACTTTATGGTGAGTTTTTAGTTAATGCGCAAGGGGAAGATGTTGTGGCGGGCATTCGAACGCCTCAAAATATTACAGAAAATGCGCGTATTGTTTCTGGTTCAAATAGACCGTCGTTAGAAAAAATTATGCCTGAGGCTTTTTTGAAATTATGTCAGATTGCGCAGAATCTTGAGCAGCATTATCGGGATATGCAAGATCTCGAATTTACCATTGAAAAAGGTAAATTATGGATGCTTCAGACTCGTTCAGGAAAACGCACGGCTCGTGCGGCTCTCAAGATGGCAATTGAAATGGTTGAGGAGGGGTTAATAAACCGTGAAGAGGCTGTGATGCGTATTGATGCAAAGTCGCTTGACCAACTTTTGCATCCAACACTTGATCCCAAAGCAGAACGTTTTGTTATAGGACGTGGTTTACCTGCTTCTCCTGGAGCCGCAACTGGTGAAATTGTTTTTACTTCAGAAGAGGCAGAAACTGTGTCGGCGGAAGGTCGCAAAGTTATTTTGGTCCGGGTAGAAACAAGCCCAGAAGATATTCATGGTATGCATGCTGCAGAAGGAATTTTAACAACGCGTGGCGGTATGACAAGTCACGCTGCTGTTGTTGCGCGGGGGATGGGAAAACCATGTATTTCTGGTGCTGGCAGTGTGCGGATTGATTATAACACAAATACGTTGTTTGCCTCAGGAGAAAGCCTAAAAAAAGGTGATGTTATCACAATTGATGGTGGAAGTGGAGAAATTTTCAAAGGGAAAGTTGCAATGTTGCAGCCTCAGCTTTGCGGAGACTTTGCAAAATTAATGGAATGGGCTGATGGGATGCGACGTATAAGAGTTCGCGCTAATGCTGATACACCATCTGATGCCCGTATGGGACGCTCTTTTGGGGCTGAAGGTATAGGTCTTTGCCGTACGGAGCATATGTTTTTTTCTGATGAACGTATCGTTGCCATGCGTGAAATGATTTTAAGTCATGATGAAAGTGGTCGT
Organism: Bartonella sp. AP88XZML; assembly: GCF_042195565.1. Lineage (NCBI taxonomy): Bacteria > Pseudomonadati > Pseudomonadota > Alphaproteobacteria > Hyphomicrobiales > Bartonellaceae > Bartonella > Bartonella sp. AP88XZML. The sequence goes on from NZ_JBHIOQ010000029.1 coordinate 43,404, forward strand.
CGTAAAGCACTAGATAAGCTTTTGCCAATGCAGCGTTCAGATTTTAGTGAATTATTTGAAATTATGTGTGGTTTACCTGTTACTATCCGCTTGCTAGATCCACCATTACATGAATTTTTGCCTAAAACGAAAGCAGAAATTCTTGATGTTGCAACAGCTATGGGGGTTTCTGCTGAAGTGCTTGCTGAACGCACTCAGCAGTTGCACGAATTTAATCCTATGCTTGGATTACGAGGATGCCGTTTAGCTATTACTTATCCTGAAATTGCAGAAATGCAAGCGCGGGCGATTTTTGAAGCAGCAGCAGAAGCTGCCCAAAAATCTGGATCTCCTGTTATGCTTGAAATTATGGTGCCACTGGTTGCGCTTAAATCTGAACTCGATTTTGTGAAAGCGCGTATTGATCAGGTTGCTGAGGAAGTGATGAAAGAAAAGGGAAGCACTATTCAATATATGGTTGGGACGATGATTGAACTTCCAAGAGCGGCGCTTCGAGCAGATGAAATTGCTGAAACTGCTGAATTTTTTTCATTTGGAACAAACGATTTGACACAAACTACTTTTGGGATTTCCCGTGATGATGCAGCTCCTTTTTTGGCAACCTATTTTCAAAAAGGTCTTTTAGAGCAAGATCCTTTTGTGTCTATTGATCGTGATGGAGTAGGGGAACTTATTACCATTGCTGCACAGCGTGGACGCTCAAAGTGTGCAAAAATAAAATTGGGAATTTGCGGTGAACATGGAGGCGATCCTGCCTCTATTGCTTTATGCGAAGAAAATAACCTAGATTATGTTTCGTGTTCTCCTTTTCGAGTGCCAATTGCTCGTTTAGCAGCAGCTCAGGCCGCAATAGCAAAAAGGATGTAATGGGTTAATATTTTTTGTTGTATCGTTATTACTGAAATAAATTTTTATATATTCTTTTATTTTCTTTAATAAAGGGAATAAAAATGCTTCTAAAATGCACGATAAGTTGTGTTACGCGAGAAAGTGTTTTTTTTAGAGGTTTATGAGAGAAAATATAAAGCAGGATAGACAAAGATGTATTATTAATACTACTTTCTATTGGCGAACCTCTTGATAGAGAGAAACGTGTTATTGTGCAGTCAATTTATGCGTTTGCTTTTTTATAGGGGAATGAGCTCCTCACGCAAAATAGAATGCTCCAAACAAATGCATTTTTTTTTGCACATCATGCTGTTTGAGATAGACATTTCTCAGTGGATGCTCCATTTCACATTGATATTCGTGGAATGGGGATTATGTAAAACTCCCCGTAAGTTTATAAAAATCTTCCCAAAATTTATAAACTCCATTATGCACTCCCATCTTTACATTTATAAAGGAATATCAAAGTTACACAATCTATTGATTTATAAAGATAATTTTTTATTTCTCATATTGAATGAAAGCTGTAAATATCATAAGATCTTCTTATTTCGACTTCTTTTATAATGAATCAATCAAAACCATGTTTTTTGTATGTTACAGGCCGGATGAGCGTCTGTGGATAAAAAAATAAAGCAAGGATATGCCTCTTATGAATCATCTCAAGTGAGAGCTATCACAAATTGAAGGTAGGTACAGTGTGTAATGGTGCCGGCTTGCTTCTTCATAAGCGTAAAGATGATGTGCGCTGTCGCGCAGTTGTTGTGGGGGGGGGGGCTGCTATTATTATTCACGGGCGTTGTTGCGAAGTGGTTTTGGGTGCTTTAGAGATGTTTTTTAAGAAAGCCCGTGAATGGCAATCCAAGTATATTCCGTTTGGGACATTTTGTTTTAGGTGAGGGGGAGTGAGACTAAAAAGACATGTGATAAATAAGAGCATGAGGCAATAGGTAATCTCCGTTATTTTAAAGATATTGCTTTAGATGTATTTGAAAGGCGTAAAGCTGAATTAAAAGGAAATGGCAAAGATGAAAACTGGTTTTTACCTTAAATTTTCATATTCTTCCCAAATTAGGCTGTTTTCCTGTTTTAAGAGATTATACAAACAGAGATGCGCAATATTCTTGCTTCCATTTGGCATACAAAAGCTATAACAGCTGAGAGAAGTACTAAACTGTCTTAACATTTGTTTCAAACATACTGCTGCGTTAGGTTTGGATGTTGATTTATAGGCAATACTAAACGCACACGCTCTCTTAAGAAGACAATGTCATAAAACACATAACTTTCCAGCAGTAGATTAGAGAGAAGTGCCGGTTTTTTATCAGACACTTTGCAAAACAACAACCATAACACAACTAGCTTTATGTCTACTTATCCTTACAGGTGTTTGCACAAATTCTTTGCATCATATTTATAAAGATCAAATTGACGATAATATATGGACAATTCGTGGTTCGATAATATGAAAGGTTTACGTGATACTACAAAAATTTCGTGTCCTTTTATCATCAGAGGCAATAAAAATGCTAGAACAAGCGCGTTTGCTATTTTGCAATATTCTTTTTTCTGCAATCGGTTGTGGTTTTTTTGAAGCAAATTATACGGCTCAATATGTAATGTGTAAGAAAACCATTCTGATTGATTGAATATAAGAGGGCTTGAGATGAAGGAATGTTTGAGGGGAGCATTAAACAAACGAAAGATGAATTATCATTATAAATTAAGAGATTATTATGATTAGCTTCAATTTAATAAACCAATTTCACGCATTTTCATTAAAATTGTGTGATTAATTTTACCTGTTACAGGAAGATCAAATATTTTTTGAAACTGTTTTAAGGCTTCTATCGTCTTTTGATCTTCTATTCCTGTGACAATAACCTCCTCATTCCCAAAAATATGTAAAGCTTTTTGCACTTGTATAATATCTTCAACAGAAGGCTCTAAAATAGCTTCTTTTAAGTGTGTCATATTTTTTGTATTGTTTGTTTCTATTTCGCTTTGCTTAATTAATATCGCGATTTCATCTGCTGCGGGATTAGATAGAACATTCTTTTGCATTCTCTGAGCAGTTTGCTGTTTCCATAAAGTGATGGCTCGGCGTGTTTTAGGTCCTTCCAGTCCATCTAATGGACCATCATAAAATCCTAATTTTGCTAGTTCTTTTTGCTTTTCCAGCATGCTTGCTGATTGAGAGGGTAAAGGTGAATTTGTGTGGTTATGACTTTGAGAATGTACAGAAGCTACACGGGAGAGTTCTTGTGATTTTTCTTCTTTTTCCGATAAATTAGAGCTCTTACCTATACTTTGAACAGAGGAAAATTTCATTTGAGTTAAAATATTTTGATGCGTTGTCATTTGCGAAAATAAAGCATTAAATGAAATAAATAAAAAACTAATGCTAAAAAGAAGAAATCCAACAAAAAATAAAGTATTTTTTCGTGTATAGAAATAAAGAGTTTTTGCACTCCAAAAAATAAAATGAAAAGTTATAAGAAGAAGTGTTATAACAATACTACTGTAGTATTTACGGTGTTTTACAGTTTTTTTTCGGTATGTCTTTCGTTTTGTTGCCATTACTTTTATTTTCAGTTGCGTTTATTTTTTACAAAGAAACAAATATAAATTAGGAAACGAATATGAATCAGTTCTTACTTCCAGCCAGAGAGAAGTGCATTGACATTATTGATTTTTCCTTTCAAACTCCTAGAATGAGCAGCTTCATTATATCAATTTATAAGTTGATAAATCAACAAGAGTTCTTACCAACTTTTATTCATTTCATTTTTTTACAAATCTTTAATGTGTATAAAGAGAGTACCAAATGATTAGCATTCAAGATCATTTTGGTGTTTGCAAACTGCATTATCACATATAATTATCTAAACAATAATGCCACGTTATTCTTCATTTTGTGGCATATGTTTGCCTATTATTTAAAATAAAATTGAAAATATTTGCCTATAACGCTAAAAAGATGACAATCGTTATCTATTCTTTATAATTTACATATAGATGGTTACTGATCCATAAACGGTTTGGTAAGAATAATTATCTCTTAATATTATTATATTTTGGTATAAATTCCTTCTATTAAATAATTTTCATAAGTATCAATTAAATTGATGTTTACAATGTTATAGAAAAAAAACTGGCTTGAGATGTAATCATAAGAGATGCAGTTATTTTTTTGATGTTTTTATCGACATGTTGACCATTTTCATAACATTCCAGTAAAAATTTTATAGATAATATAAATATTTTATCGACACTAGAGTCAGAATAACAGAATTTTACTCTTTTTAGCCTTTTCAACTAAGCTAATATGGTGGACTATTATTTAAAATAATTATGTACACAACATGATTATCTCTCTCATTTTTTATCATAGTATGTTCATTAACATGACCAGCTTGTAAGTGTATAATTTTGATGTTAATTTTTTACTGAATAGACAATGTATCCCATTTTATACAGCGGAATTGTGCCATATTTATAAAAAAGCCAATGATATAGATCCAATACATGAATACTCAATTTTATAAAAAGCACATTTTATAAATTGTTTATAAAGCAACAGTGTATAAAATGTTTCTTTTATTGTATTTACCACTGCGGTACATTGATTATCCATGATACGTTTTTTAATCAAATTATCATTTTTTTTATTTTTTATTTTTGTCATTATTTCATTTTTTGTAGCAGATCCAAGCAGTAACCATTCTTCTAGCCCCCAAAATAATGAGACAACAACGAGCGATGTGATTATTGCTTTTAAGGAAGCCTTAAATGACTTAGGCGCATTTTGTGACCGTAATATAAAAACCTGCAAAGTAGGAAAATCCTTTTTAAGTTCACTTGGCGAGCGCGCATATTACGGTGCAAGAGCTGCTTATGAATATTTAGGGAACATATTAGGAAACAAAAATGATATCAGAGACTTCCCCTAATGTTTCTTACAAAATCGAAATACAAGAGTTCTTACAAAACCATGCAATGTTATCTTGAAATAAGGATTTTTAACGTTCTTCGTGTTATTTATGTTAGGAAGAATAAATATTTATTTTTTATAAGTGTATTCAAGAATGATTATTCAAACGAAACAGGACTAAAATAATGGCGGAAACAATCGGTAATATTATAGAAAACTTTTCGCTTTTGGATAATTGGGAAGATCGTTATCGTTATGTCATCGAGCTTGGCTATGAATTGCCACCTTTTCCAGAAAGCGCTCGAAACGATGCTCACAAAGTTCCTGGTTGTGTTAGCCAAGTGTGGCTTTTATCTTCACGTAATAACTCAAAAGATCCAATATTGACGTTTCAAGGTGATTCCGATGCTCATATTGTGCGTGGACTCATTTACATACTTCTTGCTTTTTATTCAGGCAAAAAAGCTTCTGAAATTCGCAATTCTGATGCTCAAGAGCTCTTTGAAAAACTTGGTTTAAATGAAAATCTTACACCACAACGATCAAATGGTCTGAAATCAATGATTAAACGGATTCGTAACGAAAGCTATATGTAATCCCCTTGGTAGAAATTGCTATATATACAAAAGCTTCACACAAAACATGTATACTAAAATCAACTTTATACATGAAACCATTTTTTCGCAAAATAAGATTATTTAGTTTTTTTCCGTTTGCTTTTGCGTCCAAGCCCCATTTCTTTGGCCAAAGCCGATCGTGTTTTTGCATAATTAGGCGCCACCATAGGATAAGAACTATCTAACTGCCATTTTTCACGATATTCCTCTGGCAACATTCCATAATGTGTCATGAGATGACGCTTTAGAGATTTAAACTTCTTTCCATCTTCAAGGCAAATGAGATAATCAGGAAATACTGAACGCTTCGGATTAACGGCAGGCCTTTGTTTTTCAACTTCGACTTCTGTTAACTCTAGATTCCCTGCTTTACGAAAAGCAGCATGGACATCAGCAATTAAACTTGGCACTTCAGTCGGTCGAATAGAATTATTACTCACGTAGGCAGCAACAATATCAGCAACCAATGTAATAACTAAATTGCTTTCAGTCTCTAAGACTGCACGATGTTCCATTCTTGTTTCCTTTAATTTAAAATTGAGTAATTCAAAATCGAGATATAGTGCATATACTCATGATATAAAGATCTCATGCACATGAGCTTCATATTGTACAAAAATCTTTTTTGTCAATTCAATTATTCTATAAAATTGCCAAAACACAAAAAAATCAAATAAATACCCATTTTTTGTCATAATATACAATAAGAAAAACGAAATTATTACATGCTAAAATATATTTTTATCCTATAACATATCATACATAATATATAATACATCACAAATATAAAAAAATATATGATAAAATTTATTTATTTTTTTTGAGAACGTAAAAATAAAATTACTAATTATAAAAATATAATATATAAATTATTATATTTTTTTTGAATACTTATAGTTTAGTAAGTTTATGTTTAATAAGTTTTAAATTCATTTTTATTGTTTATATTTATAAAATTTAATAATAAAAAACATGATATATTATAAATATGACATAATAGTATTATTTATAATATAAAATTATTCATTAAAAGGAGATAGGACATTTTTATTTTTTATACAGTAATAATAATATTTTAGATATATTTATTCCTCTCTGTAAAATTATGCGATTATACTGTTTCAAAAAAAATCAATTCTTTTTCTAATAGTTTAATTGTTTTACCAGTCACTTTCATTATAAAAGTGGTGTTATATCCCTAGAAAACAATAGCTGTGATATGTAATGAACAGAAAGGTATTAGTTTTAAAAATTATCATGGTGCTATTTTTGCAAGTGAATAGAACTTATAGACTTTTACACTTGCATCAATCACTGTGATTCTAACATATAAACGAAGCTATTAACATATTTTAATATAGGATTGTGTATGACTCGCACTTTTGCAATTCCTCCCAAAGCATCTAGAATCACTCATAAGGAAATATATCATGGTATTTTTCGTGATGATCCCTATCATTGGCTACGTGCGTCTAACTGGCAAGATGTTTTTAAAGATCCTAACTGTCTTGATCCCAATATTCGACATTATCTTGAAAAAGAAAATGCTTATCAATCAGCTCAAATGGCTGATACAAAACCATTACGAGATTTGCTTTTTACCGAAATGAAAAACAGGATCCAAGAGAATGATAGTTCTGTTCCTATAAAACATGGTCCTTTTGCTTACGGATTCTCTTATGTTACCGGAGGCCAACAACCACATTATTTTCAGACACCAAGGAATGGCGGAGAAAAAAACGTGTACCTTAATGGTGATGTCTTGGCAGAAGGCAAAGAATATTTCAAATTTGGTTCAGTTCAAGAATCTCCTGACCATACACATGTGGTATGGACCTATGATGACAAAGGATCAGAATTCTATACAGCTAAAATTCGTAATTTTGAGACATTGTCTGACTGTACGGACACAATTACTGATACATCTGGTCAAATTGTATGGGATGCTAGGTCTGAAGGTTTTTTTTATACTAAGATGGATAAAAACCACCGACCTTCAGAGCTCTATTATCACCAATTAAACACAGATCAATCACAAGATAAGCTTATTTTTCGTGAAGACAATCCAGGTTTTTTCTTAGATGTAAGCGGTTCTAAGCTTAATGATGTTATTTATATTAATATTCATGATCATGAAACATCCGAGATCTGGTTAATTCCTGCTGAGGCGCCTTTTACTGTTCCCCAATGTGTACGGAAACGACAAAAAGGTATTGAATATTCACTTACAGAGGGTGGTGATGTCTTTTATATTCTGACCAATTTAGATAATGCAAAAGATTTCAAAATTATGGTAGCGCCATATACATCTCCACAATCAGAAAATTGGTCTGAGTTTGTCCCACATCAGCTTGGGTGCCTAATATTATCCCATGATGCTTATCAAGATTTTCTTGTCTGGATCGAACGTTTTGAGGGGCTTCCACGTATAAAAGTGATGGAACGTACCACTAAACAAGTGAATTCCATTGCTTTTACTGAAGAGGCTTATTCTTTAAGTTTGCAAGGAGTTGCAGAATATAACAGTCCAACTATTCGTTTTTCCTATTCATCTATGACAACACCTGATCAAGTGTTTGATTATGAGATGAAAAATTGTAAACGAATGCTTTTAAAAACGCAAATAATTCCCTCTGGGCATAATAAAGATGCATATGTAACACGACGGATTACAGCAATAGCAGACGATGGTGAGAAGATTCCTATTTCACTTTTTTACCACAAAAACACTCTCCTTGATGGTGGTGCGCCTTGTCTGCTTTACGGTTATGGTGCTTATGGGATCTCTATTCCTGCCAGTTTCAATAGTAATGTACTTTCTCTAGTAAACAGAGGTTTTATTTACGCGATTGCTCATATTCGCGGAGGAAAAGAAAAGGGAGTAGAGTGGTATGAGAAAGGAAAGCATCTCTTTAAGCACAATACATTTACAGATTTTATTGCTTGTGGGCGTTACCTTGTAAACAATAAATTCACTTCTCACGACCGGCTGATTGCTCATGGTGGTTCAGCAGGGGGGATGTTGATGGGAGCCATTGCCAATATAGCTCCCCAGGATTTTGCTGGGATCGTAGCGAATGTGCCTTTTGTTGATGTCTTAGCGACAATGTTAGATGCTTCATTGCCACTCACACCTCCAGAATGGGCCGAATGGGGGAATCCTCTTGAATCAGAAGAAGATTATAAGCTTATTGCTTCCTATTCCCCTTACGATAATGTCAAAGCTCAAAACTATCCCCCTATACTTGTGATGGCAGGATTAACAGATCCTCGTGTAACTTACTGGGAGCCTGCAAAATGGGTGGCAAAATTACGAGACCTAAAAACAGACGATAATGCAGTTTTATTACGTATTAATATGGATTCAGGGCACGCTGGTGCAGCTGGACGTTTTTCAAAGCTAGAAGAAGTTGCCTATATCTATGCATATATTCTAAAGATAGCAGGAAAAGACTTTTGCTAATCCATAATACTTCTGTATGAAAGTCTCCGATAATTTATTGGATTATAGAGACTTTCATACACTAAAAAGTTATCTAGATAGTTTAAAATTCACATTCTTCATAAAGTTCCAAAACATAGTCCCAATTAATTAAATGGTCTACAAAGGATTCGAGGTACTTCGGTCGAGCATTGCGATAATCAATGTAATAGGAATGTTCCCACACATCGACACCCAAAATAGGGCGAGCATTGTGCACTAAGGGATTTTCACCATTAGGCGTTTTCATAATTTCAAGCTTGCCATCTTTAACAGCAACCCACGTCCATCCAGAACCAAATTGGGCACTAGCAGCAGCAATAAAATCAGCGCGGAATTTGTCGTAACCACCTAGATCAGCGTCAATAGCTTTTGCTAACTTTTCAGGAAGTCTTTGGCCACCACCATTTTTTTTCATCCAAAGCCAAAAGTGGTTATGATTGTAATACTGCGCTGCATTATTAAACAAACCAATATTTTTTCCAAAACTTTTTTTAACAATATCTTCAAGGCTTTCATTTTCTAAGCCTAACTCTTTCACAAAATTATTGGTGTTGGTAAGATAAGCAAGGTGATGCTTATCATGATGATATTCAAGCGTTTCGCGTGACATATAAGGCGAAAGGGCATCGTAATCATAAGGCAACGGGGGCAATTCAAAAGCCATTTAAAAATCTCCTCGATTCTAATTGTTAAGCTTATTTCATAAGTCTAATTTGCCATTTACCGCATTTAAAAGCAAATGTTGAATACCTAGTTTGTATGAAATAGTTTTAATGTTTCTCTTTTTGTAAAAGAAGCTTTTAGGAAATGTATATTCATCAATCAAAAAGGGTATTGGTCTACATAAAGATTGCTTCTGAAGATTTTTTTACATCTATGAGTGGGTAATAAATATCATTATCTTTTGAATAAAAAGTAAATGGAAATAGTTATTATTCCTTGTTTTTGTATCTCTATTTTTTCAAATACCATATAAAATGTTTTTAATTTTTGCAAAACTCTTCCAGTTTATTGGTGTATCATAATGTTTTCAACAGAATATTAAGTGTTATTTTTTAGGAAATATTTTTCAATGTGCTTGATTTTATTTTATGGTGCTACCCATGAATAATATAATGTAAAAATTAGTGGACATTACCATCTTTATGCTTAATGCAAGAATAAGCAAACGCAAAGCCAGTTGTGTCATTGTTGTTGTTTTGCAGAGTGACTGATAAAAGGCAGGAACATCTTTCCAGTCCATTGCTGGTAAATTTTGTGCTTTATGGCGTTGTTTCCCTAAGAGAGCCCGTGCTTTTATCGTTGCTTGTAAATCAACATCCAGCCCCAAAGCAGCAGCATGTTTGAGACAAATATTAAGACGATTTATTGCTTTCTCTGCGGTTGCAGCTTTTGCATGCCAGATGGGAGCAAGAACATTGCGTATCTCTGTTTGTGTAATTTCTGAAATAGGAATACAGCCTAATTTGGGGAGAATATAAAGTTGTAAAGGTAGAAACCAATTCCCAGCCTTGCCATCTCCTTTTAATTCAGCTTTACGACTTTCAAAAGCATCTAAGGCAATGTCTTTTAGGTAATGGAGATTACTTATTGCCTCACGCTTTTGTTTCTCACGTTCTTTAATGGGATCACGCCCCTCATGCAAAACAGAACGCCATTGATTTGCTAATTCACGGGCTTTTTTTTAAGAAACATGTCTTAATGCACCCAAGCCCATTTCGCGGCGCCGACCATGAATGGTATAACGATAAAGCCATTGAGCACCACCATCTTTACGCTTATGAAGAAGCAAGCCGGCACCATCATTATATTTGCCAGCCCCAATGTTGCGACAGCCCTTGCATTAAGACGATTCATAAGAACCATTTTTACTCCTTTCTTGTACAATTTTTACCCACACACTAGCCCCGCTTTTGACGTGCAAGCAAGTGATATTAATTGATTCAATCTGAGAGGGTTTGTGATGAGAAAATCTTACTATATTCGGAGTTATGATTCAAGTTGAAAAAGGATGATTTATTATTATAAATCAATGTGTCGCCAGAGCACAGCAGCACTATTATACACTTACCGATTGCCAATGTGGTGACAGCTTTTTTCTTAAATTGAGCAAGATGGGATTTTAATATATCAAGAAAAGTAAATCATATGCAAATTTATTAGATACATGAGTAAACTGCAAGATTTTCATTTTCTGTTCCTAGAAAATCAATACAAAGAGCAAAATAATTGATGGATAAATGGTTTTTTCTTATGTTAAAATCACAACTGTATATCAGTTTCTGCTACGAATTTGTATCGATGGCAATGCCATACAAAACTCAGAAATTTTATGATAAAAAAGTAAAGTCTTTGATTTTCAGATATTGCGTCCAATCACAGGAATCGCTATAAAGTGCAAGAGTTGCTATAAAGCGTGTTTTTTTGGGGTATAGCCAAGCGGTAAGGCACCGGTTTTTGGTACCGGCATTCCCTGGTTCGAATCCAGGTACCCCAGCCAATATTAGTGAAATTAGTTAATCAAAGTTCAGCTTGAGAGTGAATTAGCCCCCTTAACCATCTATTGCTATTCATAGAAAGTCTGGTAAGTTGAAAAACACCTATTTGTAGCGGGGCAGCTCTAAATAATGGTAAAGTTTTCTTTTAATATAGCTATCGCTTAAAGAACTCTTTTAAAAGCTTATTTTTTATAAGAGGGGAATAAATGATTTATGCGCACTTGCTTTAGAAAAACTATTTGGCTGGATTTTGCGCTCTATAGCAACACCAGCGTGCAATTTTTCGTATTCCACCATCTTCATTACGTCGTACAGCATAACAATAACGCTGATCAGGAAATATATTTCGTTGCATATCGCGTACAATATGAGCAGTATGGCCATAGGGTGCTACACAATCAATAAACCATACGTATTTTCCATTCTGCCAATTGACATCGGGTAAAAATTCTCCCTTTTTAAGCATAGATTGATGATTTTTCTCATCTAAAAAAGCCCAAGTGATAAAGGCACAAAATTCTCCACGTTCATTTTTATAGAGTTTATATTGCCCAGTCTGTAAGGCGGGTCCTATGTTGCGTTCGATATCCCAAATTCGCCAGCGGCGGTATAAGGGAGATGTAAGCATTAAAACCATCATAGCTCCTAACGCTGTAAGAGGGTCTATGAATGATGATGAAGGATTTTTATGCACACACATTAATCTTTATCTTTCCTTTAGAGATTGTTCTAAAACTTTGGTAATAGGTTCAAAGAAATAAGAAATGAGACGCCGTTTTGAGGTAATGACATCCGTTGTCACAGTCATGCCAGGGATAAATTTAAGTTGTTTGTTATTCAAAGTGATGTGATCTTGGTCAATTTTGATTAAAACAGCGTAGACACCATTAATTTCTTTATCATAGCGTGCTGTAGCGCCTACATTAACGACTGTACCGTGGATAACACCGAAACGTTCAGGCGGAAAGGCAGAAAACTTGATGTAAGCGCGTTGGCCCTTTTCTAAAAAGCCGATATCGCTGTTATCAAAAAACGCTTCGACAATGAGTCCGCCGGCACCAGGGACAATGCGCATGAGAGTTTTACCAGCCTCTACAAAGCCGCCCAAAGTATGGATACTTAAATCATCGATACGTCCATCAACAGGTGCATAAAGTGATAAGTGGTCAAGATGGTATTGAGTGCTATCAAGCTTTGCTTTTAATCCTTGAAGATTCAGTTCTGTTTCACGCGAAAGTTGCCGATAGCGGGCGATTTCATCGGAAATGAGACTTTTCCGTTGTTGGCGGAGGGTGTTTATTTCGGCGGCATTTTCTTCCAAACGTCTTTGATTGGTTAAAATTTCATGCTCGACATTTTTAAAGTCATGTAAACGCTCTAAATAAACTGCTTGGCTAATGACTTTTGTTTCCATTAGGCTTTTTGCAGCCTTTAATTTCCCTTGGCTTAATTGACGATCATCTTCCAACCTATCTAATTGCGCATGTTGTGTTGCACCGCTGCGCTCGACGCGGTCCGCCTGTGCTTTTAGCGCTCTTAATTTATCTTGGAGAGATTGAAGGGTAGCGCTAATGAGTTTTTCCCCTTCTATTCTTGCAGTCGTGTTGCCAGAAGGAGGAACTGGCAGATAGGCAATCCCTTTGGTCACAAAATCTTTATCCAAAGGATCACTTTCATGTAAAGCTGTTAAAATAGCTGTTGCGATTTGTGCTTGAAGAGTTTGTTGCGCGATATCTGCTTGAACACGTGCGCACTCATTGAGGGCTTCACGAGGATCTAATTGAATAAGGAGATCGCCTTGATGAACAAATTGCCCTTCTTTTACAAGAATTTTCTCAATGCGTCCTGTATTTTGCGCTTGGACCAGCTGAACGTAAGCGGTGGGAATAACACTTCCTTGCCCCCGTGCAACAATCTCTGTTTTTGCGATAAAGCTGCCGATTACAATAAAGAGAAATAAGGTGACCAAAACAGCAACAACCATATGAAGCGTTGGTGACAAAGGGCGCAAATAGGGAGCTTTATCTGCCATTTTTTGCCTCCAAATCAGTAAAGTTTAAGACGGTTGCATGCCGAGGAAAGAGGTCACTTTTGTGGGTAATAACAAGAACAATACGATCTTGTGAAAGTTTATATAAATGCTCAACAATTTGTGCACTGACAGCGTCATCCAATGCGGAAGTAGGTTCATCCAAAATAAGCAGGCTTGGGTTTATCAGAAAGAAACAAGCCAAAGCCAAGCGTTGGCGCTGACCACCTGATAAAAAACCACCTTGCTCTCCTACTTGAGTATTGAGTCCTAAAGGCAACTGAGCAATCAAATCATGGCAAGCACTAACATATAGTGCAGAGTCGATTTCATCTTTAGTGGCATCTGGTTTAGCAAGAAGCATATTCTCAAGAATAGTTCCGGAAAAAAGGCAAGGATTTTGAGGAAAATACGCGATTGTTTTACGCACGCTACGGACATCAAAATTCTGTAAAGGTTGGGCGTTAATCAATATCTTTCCGCTTGTTGGGGGGTAGAGTCCACAAAGGAGCTTCGCCAAGGTTGTTTTTCCGCACCCTGAAGGACCAAGTAACATAATCGGTTGCCCAGGTTGTAAACAGACATCAAGATGATTGATAATGGACTTATCTCCATAAGAAAAACAGAGATCGTTGGTTTCAAGATGAGGAGGAGCGCTGAGTTGAAGAGGCGGCTTTTCTTCTTCCCATTCTGAAGGGGAGTTAAGAATATCGCCCAAACGAAGACGAGAGATTTTCAAATGCTGCCATTCTTCCCATAGGGATGCAAGGCTTAAGATAGGACCAGAAACATTTCCAGCGAGGAGATGAAAGGCAATAAGTTGCCCTAGCGTAATCTGGTTTTGAAGAACTGCCTGAGCACCAAAAAAGATAATAAAAATAGTGAAAAGATCACCAAAAATATGGCTCATGGCTCCATTGAGAAGATGCAATTTACTGGTTGTAAGGCTTTGATCTAAACTACGAGCTAAAGTTTCTTGCATGCGTATCGTATGAGCAGATTCTTTTACATGTGCTTTAATGGCTTCAAGATTGGTAAAACTTTCAATAAGGCGCGATTTATGGACAGCTTGCAGAGTGAAAGAACGGCGTAATTGGCGGCGCAAGAAGGGACCGACCAACGCTAAAGAACCCATTTGTAAAGGTAAAATGATAAGGACAATGAAGGTCAGTTTCGGACTAATGGAAAAGAGTGCCGCAAGATAAATGATTGCGAACAGAACATTTAGCACAGTTGTGGCGATGGTTCCTGTTAGAAAACCGCGAATTGTATCAACCTCTCCGATTCGCGTGAATAGTTCTCCCACTTGCCAAGTGCGTAAGACAGGCAAGGAAAGACTTAACAGATGGCTGTAAATGCGCCGCCCAAATTCTAATGTAAGCCGATTGGCTAAATAAGCGCCTAGGTAACCTGATAGAGTGCTAAGAGCCGTGCTAAACAGCATAATAGCAACCATCAAGACAACGATAGCATAGAGACTTTCAATACGTTGAAAAGGGAGAATACGGTCGATAATCGCTTGAAAAATAAAAGGATTCACCAAGCCAAGTAAGCGCAAAACAACAGCAACGCAACTGAGTTCGATGACATAATAAATATATTTCTTTGTTGTTCTTGTAAACCAAGAGAATGATACAGGTTTTTCTTGTGAATGACTCATTTGAATTTATGATTTTGTTTAAGAGAAAGAGCGATGGATGTCGCATATTTAAACAGTATTGTAAATAGTATTATATTTGTACAAAATATACATTTTGTATGTATGCAATACAAACAAAATGTATATTTTATTTATACAGTATTTTTATTGTTATTTATACAAATTATATTTGATATTTGCTAAAATGAATAATAATGAATTTTCCACTGTATCTTTGTGATACAGTTATTTTTAACAATAATTAAAGAGGTTTTATATGTTTCGTTCATTTGGTTCTAGTTTTTCTAATGGTTGGTCTCATGTTTCTAATACGTGGTCAAATATTTCATCAATGAATTTTTCAAGCAGTGGATCACGACCTGGGTGTACTGTTGGAGATTATCTCTCTGCAGGATTTTCAATGGGACATAGGGGACATGATATGGGAGTGGTAATTGGTGGAGTTATGGGGGGGGTAACTGGAGGACCAATAGGCGCTGTGGAAGGTTTATGGTTAGGAGGAAGAGTTGGCTCTGGAGTAGGATTTGCCACAGGTATAGGAAATACAGCCTATGGATGTTATCGCTAATATAAAAATCAGCAGATATTTCTAAAATGAACAAGCTTGTAGGCATAATTATGTGTCTACAAACTTGACAGGAAGGTTTAGGTGCATAATTTTACAAAATTATATATTTAATTTGGATTTTTTTTATGAATGAGATTATTAGTATTATTGTAGAATTATTATTTTCTATAGGTGCTTTATTTATATTTTTCTATACATTGTTTTCATATTATAAATCTAAAGGTTATAGTAAAAAGGAAGTTTGGAAAAAAATTTTGTTAAGAATATTTTTGTTCGTTATATTATTTTCTATAATATTTTTTATTTATATACGTTATTTCTATGAACAATGATTATTCATTATTAATTTATAATTATAGATTAATTTGGAAATTTTATTTTTATATTATTTTACTTTATTAACTTTTGTATGATATAATATATATTAATGTTTATTGTTTTTATATATATTTAATTTGGATTTTTTTATGAGTGATATTATTCGTATTATTGCAGAATTATTATCTTCTACATGTGCTTTCTTTATATTTTTCTATACAATGTTTTTACGGTATAAATTTAAAGGTTATAGTAACAAAGAAATTGTGAAAAAAATGTTGTTAAGCACATTTTTGTTCATTATATTTGTTATATTACTTTCTATAACAGTTTTTATTTGTATACGTTATTTATATGAAAAATGATTATTTATTATCTTTATATAATAATGTTTTTGATATTTTATTTTCAATATTTATTTTTATATTTTCATTTTCATTAATTTATAGATACAGTGGTGACAGTTGGAAAAATAGTATAAAGGAAGCAATTAAGACATTTAGTGGGTTCTTTTTGTTATTTTTGGCGTTTTGTTTTATTTATGTTGCGTTTAAATATATTAGATATTAGTATTTATATTTAAGTTATGTTTGATAAAAAATTATTTTCATTTAAATAAGTTTCTATTATTTGTAATAATATATATTTTTTTTATTATTATGAAATTTCTTTATAAAATTGAAATAATCATTTATTGTAAAATACAGATGAATTTATGTGTATTTTATTGTTTATTTTTTTCTGTAACTATATTACATATGCATCATATTTTATGATAAATGTATTTCATCTTTCTTGATGAAGATATATTTTTCTATTTTCATTGGAAAAATAAGCCTGTAAGAAATGCTTAATTTCCTTATTAGAGAAGTCTTCTTTCCTACTTTTATGATGAGATTTCTGAGCATAAAAAATATATGTAAAATCAATTATAGTATTTAAGTTTAGAATTTGAATTCAAATTCAAATATTTTATCTATATGTCACGCGCTAAAAAGAGTCTATAAGTTGCTTTTGGGTGTTTAAAGAACTTGTCAGTAATGCTTATGGCCGTCGAGAGACGATAAATGTTTTGTGCGTTTCTGCACGTCTCAAAATTTATTTTTGAAATAAGCTAATTTAGTAAATGTAACTTACTATACTTCTAACCTCTACTCATTATCTTCAGAAAGAGGAAGTGAGGCGATTTCTGTATCAAGTGCATCCATAAAATCGATAATAAAAGCAGCATTTGTCCCCAAATCTCTTGGCAAATAACGAGAAGCAGAACGCATATCAACAAAAGTTGTATCCCCTTCATCAGTTAAACGAATAACAATATCTAAAATAAAGCCAAGATAAAAAGTTTTTGCTCTCGTTTCGATATAAATTTCATTTTCTTCGCCTTTGAATTCTCGTTGTGCTACAACAGGCCAATCATACGCAGCTAAAACATTAAGAACGGATTCGCGAATACGGTCAGGTGAGCCATCATAACGGCGCCCCGATATTTCTGGCCATTGTGACATCTGTATTGCTGCTTGTTCAGTCAAAACACTTTTGAGCGGTAAAGCATCGCTGGGACGTATTGTGCGAAAAAAAGCCGGCGGGCTTTGTGTATCGGTAGAAATATCGTAAAGAGCCGGTAAGGTAAACCAAAGTCCAAAAAAGAGCATCAATGGTGTCGCAGTTATGAGTGAATAAACGATCCCTTTTAAAGCTTTCATTCCCCCTAGAGCACCATATAACCATAAACTATGAAGTGCTTTAATAGCCAGAAAAAGAGAAATAATTACACAGCCAGTAGAGATACCTATCAAAATTATGAAGTCGCTTATGTTAATGACGGAAAAACGTTGTAAAATGACTGAAAATAATAAAATAAAGAACGACAATCCACCAAATCGAGGGGACCATACTGCTGCTCTTGAAACGAACCGAACATATCTCTTCTTCATGAAGTTTTTCCCCTCAATTGTAAACTATAAGCCAAGTTTTTTCAGAGTGCTATCTTACAAAAAGCTTATGCTCATAAAACAAAAATAAAGCACTTATTTTTGAGGTCAAGGATGCGTAATGTCTTATAAGTTTCCAGCGATTGTTTTGGCACTTCATTGAAGGTAAACAGTATTTCTTCTATAGTTTATCATGTTATTGATGCGAATTTTATGGGAATGTTTGTAAATAAAAAGAAATAAACTCAAATAACAAGTTTTACAATTGTTAGCAGCATATTTTTTAGAGCTTTACTCTTGATTTTTCTCTTCTGATTGCGGGGAGTTTTTTCTGTCAGATAATGCGTATCAAATAGGATATGATGATGTGCAATAGAGATTTCATTATATCTCAATAAAAAATTGAGGGATTTATAATCAGATAAATTTGAATATTCAATTAATAGAGAAAAAAGATAACCATTTTGATAGGCTTCATGTATTTTGTATAGAAAGTAAGGTGTTGTACAAATGAGAGGTTAGTCGGTTTTTATTCATAAAATATACGGCAGGTCGCAGATGAAAGGAAAGCTTCACTTTCTTTTCCCGCAAGGGAAGAAGGGACAAAAGTACGTAAAATAACAAACCCTTCATTCAAATTTTTAGCAACCAAAACTGAATTGGTATTTTTTTTAGGTTTTGATTTTTTGAGTTCTATGATTTGTATTGGTTTTCCAATGATAAGATCGAGTGTCGCATCAGGGGCTGTTCGGTCATTAAGGCTATAGAAAATAATTCCGTTGTGTGTGTAGGCTGCTAGTGACCAAAATTGTCGTGTTTTCAAAGCTTTTAAATGAACAGGTCCATTTTCAAGGTTAAATCTGCAGACTTTAAGAAGAAAGAGGGGATCAGCAGATTGTTGAATAGGATTATCGGGAGTAAAATCGACAAATTGATAAGAGGTTCCAGATTTTTTTAGTGCTGTCCATATATTATCTTGTGCCCAGGTGGGGATCAGAAAGAGAACGCAAATATGAACAATAATAGCGCCAATGATTGCAAGAAGTGCGATATAAATAAATCTAGTCACAATTTATTTGTCCTGATGGGATTTGTTCTATTGATGGCATTGTAAGCGTTTGTAATGCCGTTGCTGAGATGATTGGGGTATCGTATAAAGTAAGAATAAGCCCGAATTCTTTTTGACTAACTGTTGCAAGCCAATTGCCGGTTTGCGGTGTGGGTGAAATATTAATGCGCAATGAGCCATCATGCTCATATATAATATTGTCAGTGTGGAGTTCAAAAGGTATTTCTTTGGATGAAGTATAGGGTTTTAGGGATTTGTCAGCTGTATAAAGGGTAAAAAGACGGGTTTCAGGGATGGTGCCTTTGAGTAAATAATGACAGTGATGATGAAGTGGACGCCCTTGGTTATCTTGCCAAATCTGGAATTGAATACCTTCAGTTCGTCCGAGTGAAACAATGCCTCGTTTGGTCGTGCGGGCGCGGGTATAAGGATCCATATTGGCGGTTCCCATTTTTGGATAAGCACTCCATTTTCCAATTCTAAAGCGTTCAAAATGAGGAAAGGAATTGAGCACATAATCGACACTCAGTGTTCCACATAAAATGGAAAAAGTGAAGATAAAAAAGAAAATGGTGATATTAAAAAACATCAGTGAATATCTTGAATTCAAAATGTTGAATCTCCAGTTGTTTTCATCTTCAAAGAAATTGCAGATGGTTTTTTCAGATCTTTGTTAATCAATCGCACAATATTCAATGTTTCAGGAGAAAGCGTAGAGGGTATTGGAGGAGGAACTTCAGAATCTGCATGGGAAGAAAGTACTGGGGGCTGATAAGGAGGAAGGAGAGAATCTTGAACACCATAGAGCTGTTTGAGCATGATATTTTGATGTGCAGCAAGCATGATGCGATGCCATATCATGGCAGGAACGCCACCCCCAAAAGCACGATTCATCGGTGAAAAGTTATCATTTCCCATCCATACGGCTCCCGTATAATTGCCTGTAAAGCCAACAAACCAAGCATCACGATAAGATTGTGATGTTCCAGTTTTCCCTGAGACGAGAGTCATGGGCAGAGCAGCACGCTTACCAGATCCTCGTGTCGTGACACCCACCATCATTTGGTTCATATAAGCTGTTGATTGTCTGCTGAGAACTCGGTGTAACTTATTTCCGTTATGTTCGAAATCCCACACAACACGACCATCAATTGTTTTGATTTGCGTAAACCCATGACGATTACCCGCTATTCCTCCATTGGCAAAGACATTAAAGCCTGTAGCTTGATCCATGGGGGTCATATTGGAAGTGCCAAGAACCATTGTTTTGTGTGATAAAATATGCGCGTTAATCCCCATATTCTTGATGAGATCTATGATGGGTTGGGTATCACGGTTAAGATATTGATAGGTGAGATACACAGGGACTGTATTAATAGAAAAAGCTAAAGCTGTTGCTAAATCAATTTTTCCCAAATAACGACCAGAATTATTTTTGGGTGTCCAACCTCCCCAATTGATAGGAGCATCTAAAACAATTGTCGAGGGAGACAGTCCGTGTTCCAGTGCGGTTGCGTAAACATAAGGTTTGAATGAAGAACCAGTTTGCCGTCCGCCTTGTGTTGCTCTGTTAAATTGGCTCTTTTTATAATCGAGTCCTCCAACAATTGCGCATACGGCACCGTTATTATCGAGTATAACGGTGGCAGCTTGGGTTACGCGATATTGTTGACCATATTGATGTAAATGATATGCGATTGATTCTTCTGCTGCTTTTTGAATATTCGGATCAAGGGTTGTTTGAATAATTAAACTATGGCTTGGAAGTTGATTGCGCATTTTTTTGACTTCCTCGAATGCCCAATCAAGAAAATAATCTGGCTGATTATTTTCTATTTGGGGAAGTGCCTTAGCAGGGTGGCGATGCGCATTGATAATTTGGCTCTTTGTCATAAAGCCACTATTAACAAGATTAGAAAGGACGACATTGGCACGTGTTTGAGCAGCAAAGAGATGACTATGAGGAGCATATTTTGTTGGAGCTTTAAAGAGTCCTGCTAACATAGCAGATTCACTTAAAGATACATGACGTATGTTTTTTCCAAAATAAAATTTTGCCGCTGCGGCAATACCAAAATTGTTTCCTCCCATATAGGCTCGGTCAAGATAAAGTTGTAAAATCTGCTTTTTGCTAAAATTTGCTTCTAGCCAAAGAGCAAGATAAGCTTCTTTGATTTTACGTGTTATGGTTCTCTCGTTTGTTAAGAATAAATTTTTAGCCAATTGTTGTGTGAGAGTTGAACCACCTTGCACCACACCTTTAGCTTGCATATTTTGTGAAATTGCCCGTGTAAGTCCTTGAAAATCAATACCCCAATGATCAAAAAAACGACGGTCTTCTGTAGCGAGAACCGCTTTAATGACAGTGTCAGGCATTTCTTCAACGGGGACAGAGATTGCCGGCAGTGCACCACGGTGCCCAATGGAATTTCCATAGCGATCTAGAAAAAGAATGGAAAAGTTTTTAGGAGAAGACCAATCTGTTTTGGTCAGTTCAAAAACAGAAATGCCAAAAATGGTAAAAAGAGTAAATCCCATCAACCCTAATGTTAGTATTTCATCGAGAACTTCAACGATAAAACGTTTCCATCCTTGAAGATGAAAATTTTGTGAGACGATTTTTGCCTTTTTCCAGAAAAAACTGTTAGCAGAACGAATGTGATAAAGCGCTGTGTCTAATCGTGCGTCTAATTCAATGAGAGCAGGACTGTGAAATGGCTTACGATGTTGCCTTTTCTTTTTTTTAAAAAAATCAAACATTTAAAGAGAGCCTATGGCAAAGAAATACAACCAAACAAATCTACAATAATTATATGGAGTAGAAGTATTTTTTTGCTATAGTGCTAACAGAGAAAGAGTTTATTTTAGAATTATTCATTTTTCATAAGATAGTGTATTAAGATTTTATTATTTTATTGAATAAATTTTATTCTCATTATTAAAAATATTTTATTTTGAGTTTTTAAAAATTTGGAATAATATTAATGTGTTCTTCTGTAAGATAGAGGATAAATTATTTCCATTTGTGATTTTTAAGTCGACCCAAAAAAACCATTATTTCTTTTATCCTTTATCAAGGAAAAGAAGAGATGGGTTATTGAAATATTTATGATGAAAAAAAAATTCTTGTTTGTAATAATAGCAGCTTTTTTAGGAGCAGATTCTGTTCGAGCTTCTGGGTGTGCTGAAGTAGGTAAGAAGGTTGCCGCGCAAGAGAGCGGGGTTCTCGTCCGTTCAAAACCGGTTGTTCAGGATGGAAAGGACATGTGTGCAATTGTGGTTGTTGTACCAGCCCGTAATGGTGAAAAGTTACGTCGTGTTGAGTTTTTTGTTCCTGCTGATTAGTCTTTAGCAGATGGTGTTGTGATGCGTATCTTAATCGTTGAAGATGATCGGAATCTTCACCATCAATTAGCAGAAGCTGTAAGACGTGCAGGATATGTTTCCGATAGTGCTTTCGATGGTGAAGAGGCTTATTTTTTAGGTAGCACAGAGTCTTACGACGCGGTGATACTTGATATAGGTTTACCGCAGATTGATGGTATTAGTGTTGTTGAAAAGTGGCGTCAAGAAGGGATCTCCATGCCTGTTTTAATGCTAACAGCGCGAGACCGTTGGTCTGATAAGGTGCACGGTATTGATGCTGGAGCTGACGATTATGTTGTGAAGCCATTTCATTTGGAGGAAGTGATGGCGCGCTTGCGAGCATTAATTCGTCGCACTACGGGACATGCGACGAGTGCATTATGTTGCGGAAATGTTTTGTTGGATACAAAGACATCTCGTGTTTTTGTGGATGGTCAATTGATTAAACTAACATCTTATGAATTCAGACTGCTTTCGTATCTCATGCATCATTGTGACAGAGTCATTTCAAGAACAGAGCTTACTGAACATCTTTATGATCAGGATTTTGATAAGGACTCGAATACAGTGGAAGTCTTTGTAGGTCGGTTACGGAAAAAGCTTGGAGTGGATTTGATTGAAACTATTCGAGGAATGGGATATCGCGTGAGAACGCGAGGTGATTAATGAATGTTTTTGAAGAGAATAATTGGTATAGGAGGTTCTTTTTTGTAATTACTCGATCTCTCAGTTTACGTGTTATGATCTTATCAACATTATGGGTTGTTATTTCTCTTTTATCGATTTCTGCAGTAAGTATTTTATTTTATAAGCGTTCGACTGAACAAAGCCTAGAGCGTATCCTTTCTGCTCAACTCTACAGTCTTATTGCAACAGTGACGGTGTCATCAGAAGGTACTTTAAGAGGAGGGGCTGGGATTGATGATATTCGTTATTCTGATCCAACAACAGGATGGTATTGGGAAGTTGTTGCGATATCCCATAATTTAAAAGGAAGATTGACATCCCCCTCATTGGGAACAGGCGAGATATTTACACCAAGTGATGTTGATATACCTTTTAACAATAAATTCTTTCGCTCTTATCGGATAACGGGGAACAATGGTCAAAAGCTACAAGTGATTGAGAGTGATGTTGTTCTTGATAATAAAAATCATATTGCACGTTTTCGGCTTGTTGGGAATATCGATGAAGCTCATGCCCAGGTAAAGGAATTTAAGCGAACTTTGCAAATTTTTCTTTGGAGTTTCGGTATCGGGAGTGTTCTTATTAATATTGCTATTATTTTCTTTAGTTTTCAACCGTTGAAGCTTATTCGACGTGCATTGAATGATATTCGCGAAGGAAGAGTTCATTATGTGAATACGGATTTAGTAAGCGAAGTGATGCCGCTTGTACAAGAGATGAATGCTCTCATTAATAATAATCAGCGTATTATTGAGCGATTTCGCACACAGGTTGGTAATCTCGCGCATTCATTGAAGACGCCTCTATCCGTGATTATGAATGAGACAGATAAGATGCGCGGAGAAAAGGCTAGTTTGTTGAGAGAGCAAACGCAAATAATGCAAGCTCAAATCAATCATTATCTTCAGCGTGCGCGGATTGCAGCACAATGCGATAGTGTTGTCTATCATACGTCTGTTCGCAGTGTGCTTGAACGCTTGGTGCGGGTTATGAAAAAGCTTAATCCTGAAAAACAAATTCAATTTATTATGGATGTTGATGATATTGTTTTTTCTGGAGAGAAGGAAGATTTAGAAGAAATTATAGGGAATCTGATTGAAAATGCTACTCAGTGGTCTCGCGCAAAGGTTTTGATCTCTTGTTGTTTAGAAGAAAATGCTGAAGAAACAGAATATTTTAGTATCTTTGTAGAAGATGATGGTCCTGGTTTAACAGAAGACAAAATTGATGAAGCATTAAAAAGAGGGCGGCGGTTTAATGAAAATAAACTAGGGTCAGGCTTAGGGTTAGCAATTGTTTCAGATATGGTCAGTGAATATGGTGGCAATCTCTTTTTATCACGTTCTGATTTGGGTGGATTGTATGCAAAAGTTTTATTACCTAAGATGGGAGAATAACATATTTTCTCCTTAAGCAAGAAATGTCTATAAAGTTTTTAAAGCAGTATTTTCAGACAATACATCAAAGAGTAGGGAAACATTGTTTTTAGTTTCTTTGTTTAATTGATGTATATAATAGATTAATATTCTCCATGAAAAAATGAATTTTTATTAATTCACATCATTTTTCTCATGAAGAGGATAAAATGTAAGCGAGTTATTCTCTGTTCGTATTGGAAAAAAACGATATGCTCTTATTAATTTCTGCAGCATTTTTTCTGATTTTTCTGGCAAGTGTTCTTTTTCTTTCACTACGTTTTGACGATGAGATAAAAAAAGAATGGAAAGTTCAAACCGTGGATGGTTACAGAAGCCATAAGCGTATGATTGAGTTTAACAAGCTTTATATGCATTATAAAAAAAGAAATATTCTTAAGGCTTTAAGTATCTTGTTTGTTCTCCTTATGACATGGAATATTTATGGGCTGACAGGCAATCCAGAAGTGAAAAGTTATTTTTTTAGCGAATTAATGGATAAAAATCCTCAAACTCTTAGTAAGCAAGAAAAGCTTATTCGTTTACAAGTGCTTTTTTTCCGTGCACCTCATGATGGCAAGCTAGCAGATGCGTTAGCGGTAGGGTATCTCGAAGAAAGCCTTTTTCAAGAAGCAGTGAATACTTATTTAGATGCACTTCGTTTGAATGGAGAAACAGCTCCAAGGCTTGTAGGATACGGTTTAGCATTGGTTGGTTATGAAGGGGGAGTGATAACGCAAGAAGCGCAAAATGCTTTTCAAAAAGCAGCAGATTTAGCGCCAACAGATTTTTATCCACGTTTATTGTTGGCAGATGCATTGCATCAAGCAGGAAAAACTGCGCAGGCAGTGCAATTTTTACAAAGCTTTCTTGATACAATGCCTGAAAATTTTTCAGGACAATCACGTGTTAAAAAAATGATGATTCAGTTACGTGATTTATCGAGTGATCATACAAAGAAAAGAAATCTTGCACCTATGTAGAAGATGTGCAAAGCTCTTAAAAAATAAAATATTGATACTTAGTTATAACGTATTTAAAATTTTTTCGCAGAGTGTCTATGAACAGTCAATCTTTAAAGAATTCTACCTCATGGAAGGTTATTTTAGAGCAGCGAAAAAAAAAGCGCTTACTGATCATATTATTATGTTGTTTGGTTATAACAATTGCAGCAAGTCTCATAGTGTATGCAATGCGTCATGCGGTCAGTTTTTTTAGAATGCCCTCTGAAATTACAAGAGAAGATATTTTAACGGAGCGCCCTTTGCGTTTGGGTGGCTTTGTTGAAAAGGGAACTGTTCAATATGTTGGAGAGAGAGGCGTTGTTTTTTTTGTAACGGATAACAAAAAACATGAAAAAGTAGTTTTCAATGGTGCCTTACCGGATCTTTTTCGTGAAGGTCAGGGGGTGATCGTAGAAGGGCATTTCGATAAACAGGGATTTTTTATAGGGATGCGTATTTTAGCAAAACATGATGAAACTTATATGCCTAAAGAAACAGCTGATCGTTTGAAAAAACATTACATTATGGAGAAATAATTCGATTGTGCTTGTCGAACTGGGTCATATTTTTTTAGCTGCAGCATTTTCAGTAAGCTTATTAGGGGCATTTTTACCTGCTTTAGGTTTTTGGTGGAGAGAGCGTTTGTTAATGCAAACAGTTGTTCCTCTAACATATATTACTTTTACATTACTGCTTTTATCTTTTTTAGTGATAATTTATGCTTATGTTGTATCTGATTTTTCTGTTTTGAACGTTGTTGAGAATTCTCATTCAGAAAAACCGATGCTCTATAAAATTACAGGTGTTTGGGGCAACCACGAAGGCTCTATGTTGTTGTGGGTTTTAAGTCTTGCTTTTTTTAGTGCATTGATGGCTTTTTTTAGCCAACATTTGCCAGAAGATTTTAAGACGCTTGTTTTAATTTGCCAAAGTTGGATTACAACTGCTTTTCTTTTATTTATTCTTTTTGTATCCAATCCATTTTTACGCGTAAATCCACCAGCATTGCAGGGAAATGGTCTCAATCCTCTTTTACAAGATATCGCATTAGCAATTCATCCACCGCTACTTTATTTAGGTTATGTCGGTTTTTCACTTTGTTTTTCTTTTGCCGTTGCGGCATTGATTATGGGACATGTTGATAGAATTTGGGCGCGTGGGATTCGTCCGTGGCTTTTACTTGCTTGGTGTTTTTTGACATTGGGTATTATGGTTGGCTCTTATTGGGCTTATTATGAGCTAGGATGGGGAGGCTATTGGTTTTGGGATCCTGTTGAAAATGTTTCGTTTATGCCTTGGCTTTCAGGAACGGCTCTTTTACATTCTGCTCTTGTTCTCGAAAAACGAGAAATATTGAAAAGTTGGACTCTGTTTTTAGCGCTGCTTACTTTTTCCCTTTCTCTGATGGGAACTTTTCTTGTGCGTTCTGGGCTTTTAGTTTCTGTTCATAGTTTTGCTGTTGATCCAGCACGCGGGCAAGCAATTCTTGCTCTTTTATTTTTTTTTACGGGAGCTGCTTTTCTTCTTTTTGCTTTGCGTATCCCTATTTTAAAAACAGAAAGATTTTTTCAACCAATTTCACGTGAAGGGTTTATTGTTTTAAATAACTTGTTACTGACAACAATAACAGCAACAGTATTGATTGGTACGCTTTATCCTTATTTTATTGAGATATTAACAGGGCAAAAAATTTCTGTAGGGGCTGCTTTTTTTAACCTTACCTGTGGACCGCTAATGGTTTTGCTGTTGTTGTTTGTTCCATTTGGGACAATGATGGCATGGAAACGCGGTGATTTTCTTGCAGTTTTTGAACGGTTGTGGTTTGTTTTTGTATTGGTTGGTATCGTCTGTTTTATAATATTCTATGCGGCATCTGTGCGTGATATTTTTGCAGTTTTAGGGATTGGGCTTTCAGCGTTTGTTTTTTTAGGCAGTTTAGCGGATCTATGGGGAAAGAGTGGATATGGCAAGAGAGCTTTTTCAGTACGCGTTAAGAGATTTCTTGGATTGCCATGGTCTACTTTTGGTGCAGCAATAGCACATATGGGATTAGGCATTACATTATTTGGTATTGTTTGCGTGGTAAGTTTTGGGCAAGAACGTATTTTAATCATGAACGTAGGGGATAGGGTGACGATAGCGGATAAAACGCTTCATTTTGATGCAGTGCATGATGGTGTTGGTTCGAATTATTCGACAATGGAATTTTATTTTAAAATATATGAAAATAAAAACATTGTGGGTCATGTAACAGCCTCAAAGCGATTTTATTCAAGCCAAAATACATCAACAACAGAAGTTGGTCTTAAAAATTATGGCTTATCGCAGCTATATATTGTACCGGGACATATCGATAATCGGGGTCTCGTTGTGCACGTATGGTGGAAGCCTTATGTAATATGTATTTGGTTAGGGGCATTCATGATGGCTATGGGGGGATGTTTTTCTCTTTTGGGGTATTGGTTTCGCATTGGCATGTACAATAGGATAGTGCTTGCTTTAAATTTTTGGAAAAGACATTGAGATGAAAAAAATTCTTTGGATTGTATTTTTTTTAATTGCAACGTTTCCTTTTCGATTAGCAATAGCAGTAGAGCCGGATGAGATTTTAAAGGATAAGATTCTTGAAGCGCGAGCACGCCATATTTCATCGCATTTACGTTGTCCGGTTTGTCAAAATCAATCAATTGATGATTCAGATGCTGCTTTAGCAGGTGATTTACGGCTTTTAATTCGGGAAAGGCTAAAAATGGGCTATAGTAATCAGCAAGTCACTGACTTTCTTGTTGAGCGATATGGTGAATTTATTCTCTTGAAACCACCATTGAATAAAATAACTTGGTTTTTATGGTTCTCGCCTTTGATCATTATTATCATTGGCGTAAGTATTATATTTTTCCACTTCAAACGGAATAATCATGCGTTATGTGAATGAAAAAGAACAGTCAAAAATGTCATTGCATTAAAAAAAATGTTACATAAAAGAAAAAAATCAGATCATCTGCAATAAGCAGACAATCTTATTGTAATTATATTAGGGAATACTGAAACCTTACAAAACTTTAATAATTTAGACAGAAAACGGTAAGGTCTGGTATTTTATAAGTGATCGGAATTGAAATATAGGTATGATTGAATAGGAGCATAGAATAAATGGTTAAAAAGGCTTTCTTTAAAACATTTGTCGCAGTGAGTTTTTCTGCGATATTGGAAAGTGCACTGTTTTTTAGTGGATGTACATCAAGCTTGTGGATGACAAAGGCTCATGCAAGTTCTGTATTTACTTCGTTAATGCAACAACAGGGATTTGCCGATATTGTTGCTCAAGTGAAACCAGCCGTTGTGGCAGTACAAGTAAAGAGCAATAAAAAGAAAGAAGATAGGTTCTTTAGCAACTTTTTTAGTGGTCCAGGACTTGATCAATTACCAGATCAGCATCCTTTAAAAAGATTTTTTAAAGAGTTTTATGATTTTGATAAACCTAAAAATAAATTTCCGCACCAATCGCAGAGACTCCGTCCTGTTGCTTTTGGATCGGGTTTTTTTATTTCGTCTGATGGTTACATTGTGACCAATGATCATGTGATTTCTGACGGAACAAGTTATACTGTTGTTCTTGATGATGGTACAGAATTGAACGCAAAGCTCATTGGGAAAGACCCAAAAACCGACCTTGCCGTATTAAAAGTGAATGATAAAAGAAAATTTTCTTATGTTGATTTTGGTGATGATTCAAAGCTTCGTGTTGGGGATTGGGTTGTTGCTATTGGGAATCCATTTGGTCTTGGTGGAACTGTGACAGCAGGTATTGTTTCTGCACGTGGACGTGATATTGGCACTGGTGTATACGATGATTTTATTCAGATTGATGCTGCTGTTAATAGAGGAAACTCTGGTGGTCCAACGTTTGATCTTAATGGAAAGGTTGTTGGGGTTAATACAGCAATTTTTTCTCCTTCTGGAGGAAATGTTGGGATTGCTTTTGCTATTCCAGCAGCGACTGTAAAACAGGTTGTACAACAACTTATTGAAAAAGGTTCAGTTCAACGTGGTTGGTTAGGTGTTCAGATTCAGCCGGTAACAAAGGAGATTTCCGATTCAATAGGATTGAAAGAAGCCAAAGGTGCTTTGGTTACTGATCCGTTAAAAGGACCGGCAGAAAAGGCTGGTATTAAAGCGGGTGATGTAATTATTTCAGTGAATAATGAAAAAGTTGCTGATGCGCGTGAGTTGGCGAAACGTATTGCAAATATTAAACCAGGAGAAATGGTAACCATAGGGATTTGGAGATCAGGTAAGGAGGAGAGTATAAAGGTTAAACTCGCTTCAATGTCTGAAGATGAAAGTAAGAAAGAGACTTCAAAATATTCAAATGGACAGAGTGATTTAGATGAAACATTGGAAGATTATGGTTTGATTGTTATGCCTTCTGATGATGGTGTAGGGGTTGTCGTAACGGATGTCGATACCGATTCAGATGCTGCAGATAAAGGGATACGCCCTGGTGATATCATTGTGACAGTAAATAATAAACCGGTTAAACGAGTCTCTGATATTATTAACACAATCAAAAATGCTCAGCAGTTAGGACGAAAGGCTATACTCTTACAAGTGCGAACAAATGATCAAAATCGTTTTGTTGCTCTTCCAATTTTCAAAAAATAAGGCTTTAGTTGTAGGACAAATGTTTATTAAATATTTGTCCTACAACATAATAAAATAATGGAGATACGTTTTATGAAGATACTCGTTATTGAAGATGATCATGAGACGGGGCATTATCTCGAAAAAGCATTTTTGGAAGTAGGGCATTCTGTTGATGTTGCTTATGATGGGGATACGGGATATGCTTTAGCAACCACGGAAAATTATGACGTTATGGTTGTTGACCGAATGCTTTTGCATCGTGATGGTCTTTCTATTATTGCTGAATTGCGCGCTAAAGGCAATGAAACACCGGTTCTTATTCTGTCTGCTTTAGGGCAAGTTAATGATCGTGTAACGGGGCTGCGTGCAGGGGGAGATGATTATTTGACAAAGCCTTATGCTTTTTCTGAACTTCTTGCGCGTGTTGAAGTTTTACAACGGCGGAAAAATCCTAAAGAAGCAGAAACTGTTTACTGTGTAGGTAATCTTGAGCTTGATCGGTTAGCACATACGGTAAAACGAGGTGATAGAAACATTCTATTGCAACCACGAGAGTTTCGTTTACTTGAATATTTGATGCGTTATGCGGGGCAGGTTGTTACACGCACTATGCTTTTGGAAAACGTTTGGAATTACCATTTTGATCCACAAACGAATGTCATTGATGTCCATATCTCTCGTTTGAGAGCCAAAATTGAAAAAGATTTTGATGTTCCCCTTCTCCATACAGTGCGTGGAGCTGGATATATGCTGAAAGTACCAGATAACAAAGCATGAATCGTTTGATTAATATAATGCGCACGACGGCGCTAAGGCTTTCAGCACTTTACATTTTATTGTTTGGATTGGTGGCAACAGGACTTTCTATTTATATGACGGCATTTTCTGCTTCATTGTTAACAGAGCAAACTGAACAGGCTTTACATGAAGAATTAAAGTATATTGAAAATGCTTATAATTATGGGGGATTATCCTTATTAATGCGCACTATTGATTATCGTTCAAGACAACCAGGAGCATTTCTTTATCTTGTTACAGATTCTATGGGGCGTATTTTAGCAGGAAATGTAGCACGTATTGAATTAGGTCTTTTGAATCAGAGTGGTTTTATTTCTACCTCTTTTTTGTATTCCCGTTTTGGAGAACATGGCAAAACAAGTGAACATCGCGCTTTGGCGGTTATTGTTGATTTGCCTAATGCTATGAAGATTCTTATAGGACGTGATTTGGATGAGCCAGAACGTTTTGCTGTTGTTATTCGCAAAGCTGTGATCATTGCACTTGCTGCAATGGTTGGAGGCGCTTTACTCATATGGTTTTTTGTTGGCAGGAGAGCTTTACAAAGGATTGATCATGTAACGGCTGCATCACAGCGCTTGATGGATGGTGATTTCAGTGGGCGTTTACCTGTTTCTGGAGTAGGGGATGAGTTTGATCGATTGTCAACCAATCTTAATGTTATGTTAGACCGCATTGAAGAGTTAAATATTGGTTTACGTCAAGTATCAGATAATATTGCTCATGATCTGAAAACGCCGTTAACGCGTCTTAGAAATCGCGCTGAAGAGGCACTTTCAGGAAATAAGACAAAGCTTGAATATCGTCAGGTCCTTGATAGGGTTATTGCAGAGTCAGATCAACTTATTTGTACGTTCAATGCGATTTTAATGATTTCACGTATTGAGGCCAGCAGTGCAATTGAACATCTTGAAATGATGAATATGAAATTGATCATTGAGGATGCTGTTGAGCTTTACGAACCTTTTGCTGAGGAGTCAGGTGTTTTACTTCAGTTGGGAGATATATTTGATAAAGAGCTAAAATTGAATCGTGAGCTTGTTGCACAATCAATTTTTAATCTTATAGATAATGCAATTAAATATGCGCCTAAAGGTGGAAGGCAAGCGAAGGTTTGCTTATCAATGGAATATCGTGATGAACATTTATTAGTTGTTGTGAGCGATAATGGACCAGGAATAGCAGAGGATAAACGTGAAAAAGTGACAGAACGATTTGTTCGTCTTGAAGAAAGCCGCACACAACCTGGGTTTGGGATTGGTTTAAGTATAGCAAAAGCGGTTATGAAGCTTCATGGGGGTGAATTGTTACTTGAAAATGCAAATCCAGGGCTTAGGGCTATTTTGTTATTTCCTTAAAGATATTTTTCTTCACTTTTCTCTTTTCATACGTAACAACTATTTTAAAAGTATAAAGCAATAGAAAGGAAAGAAAAATGCTTTTCAAGGGAGCGCAGACGAAACAAGCTTTTTTTAAAACACAGCTTCTCCCTTTATGTCCTCTCGATAAAAGTGGTTCCCAATGGTTAAAAGACATGGAAGAACAAGCAAGGAAAGAAGGTTTAGAATCGCTTGTTTCCATCATTTCAGAGAGTGGAACGCAGATTGATTTTATCAGTTCGGTTATGACCTTATCTCCTTTTTTGCGTGAGGTTTTAATTGCCAACCCATCATATCTTAGTGCTTTATTAAATGTTGATATAGAAACAAGGCTGAGCGAAATTATAGATGATATTACAGCTATTGATAAGGATGAAGCTATAAATGAAACTTCATTGATGGCTGCTTTAAGGCGCAAAAAACGAGAAGCGCATGTTCTTATTGCTTTAGCTGATTTGGGTGGTGTTTTTACTTACGAAGTTTCATGTGCTTGGTTGACACGTTTGGGCGAAGCAGCATTAAGTGTAGCACTACGTTTTCTATTAAGAGAAGCGCATGATCATGGTAAGATCAATTTATTAAGCCGTGAGAATCCAGAAAAAGACTGTGGTTTAATTATTTTAGGGATGGGAAAGTTAGGAGCAGGGGAACTTAATTATTCTTCTGATATTGATCTTATTGTTTTCATTGATGAAACATCACCTCATATTGGTAATCTTTCTGAAAGTGTTGACATATTTTCTAAAATGGTACGCCGATTAATCCGTATCATTCAAGAACGCACTGCGGAAGGATATGTTTTTCGTCTTGATTTTCGTCTTCGTCCAGATCCAGGATCAACCCCTTTGGCCTTACCAGTAAGGACTGCATTGCGTTATTACGAAGGGCGTGGGCAAAATTGGGAACGAGCAGCCATGATTAAAGCACGTCCAGTTGCTGGTGATAAGAGGGCAGGTTTTAACTTTCTCAAAGAGCTTTTTCCCTATGTGTGGCGGAAATATTTAGATTACGCTGCTATTGCTGATATTCATTCGATCAAACGTCAAATTCATGCGCATAAAAATTATGGTCAAATTGCAGCTTATGGGCATAATATAAAGTTAGGTCGTGGTGGTATTCGTGAGATTGAGTTTTTTGTTCAGACACAGCAGCTCATTGCTGGTGGACGTTTTCCTCAATTACGTGGACGTCAGACAGTTGCAATGTTAGCAGAACTTCACACGCTTGGTTGGATCAGTGAGAAAACGAGAAATAGCCTTATAAAAAGTTATGCTATTCTTCGAAATGTAGAACATCGTATTCAAATGCTTTTCGATGAACAAACACATCTTCTTCCAAATGATACTGCTCAATTCACGAGTGTTGCCTATTTAATGGGTTATCAAGACAGTAACAGTTTTATCCGTGATTTATTAAAAACACTTCAGGTTGTTGAAAAACATTATGCTGCACTTTTTGAGAATGAGCAAGAACTTGGTTTAGAAATTGGTAATTTAGTTTTTACAGGTGAAGAAGATGATCCAGAGACATTAATAACGTTAAGCCGTTTAGGTTTCGAAAGAGCAAGTGATATTTGTCGTATTATGCGCACGCTCCATTTTGGTCGTTATAAAGCAACGCAATCAGCCGAAGCACGCGAGAGATTAACGGAATTAACACCAGCTCTTTTGAAAGCTTTTGGTGGGACAAAACGAGCTGATGAGGCGATGTTGCGTTTTGATGGTTTTTTACAGGGCTTACCTTCAGGAATTCAGCTTTTTAGTCTTTTGCAGTCTAATCCTTCTCTTTTGGATATGCTTGTCCTTATTATGGGGGCTGCTCCACGTCTTGCAGAAATTATTGCACGCAGGTCCCATGTTTTTGATGGAATGTTAGATCCGAATATTCTTTCAGAATTACCGACCAAAACGTACTTAGAAAAACGGCTTGAATATTTTCTTGAAAATGTTCTTTCTTATGAGAAAATTCTTGACCATTTAAGGATTTTTGCAGATGAACAACGTTTTTTGATTGGTATTCGAATTTTAAACGGTACAATTACAGGAGAAAGAGCGGGTTTTGCTTTTACTGCGCTTGCTGATCTTATGATTACAAAAACATTTGCTACCGTTCAAGAGGAATTTTCTCGTCTTCATGGTCGTATTAAAGGGGGGCGTGTTGGCATATTGGGTATGGGGAAGCTTGGAAGTCGCGAATTAACAGCAGATTCCGATGTTGACCTTGTTTTGCTTTATGAACACGATAATGATGCAGAAATATCTGATGGAGAAAAGCCTCTTTATATCTCTCAATATTATACGCGTTTAGCACAGCGCCTCGTTTCTGCTTTATCCACTCTTACAAGCCAAGGTATTCTTTATGTCGTTGATTTAAGGTTACGGCCATTAGGCAATAAAGGACCTATTGCTGTTTCTTTTCCATTTTTTAAAAAGTATTACCGCCAAGAAGCATGGATATGGGAATATCTTGCTTTAACAAGGGCTCGAGGCATTGCAGGAGACCCTGATTTTTTACAAAAGCTAGAAAATGAAGTGTGTGCAATTATTGCTATTTCTCGTGATAAGAAGGAAGTTGCAAAAGAAGTATGTGAAATGCGTGCCTTGATTGCAAAAGAAAAGCCGCCAAAAAATCAATGGGATTTAAAAACGATGTCTGGTGGCATTATGGATTTGGAGTTTATTGCTCAATTTTCTCTTATTACGCATGTCATTGAGTTTCAAATTGGAGCGACGACAGCGGATATTTTAGATCACTTACCAAACAGTTTTCTTAATCAGTCATGTATTGCTGATTTACATTATGCCTATCGTCTTTATACAAATTTGAGTCAAATTATACGGCTTTGCTTAAATGATTCTCTTGATCCCAATGATATGCCACCTGGATTAAGTGACCTTTTGTTGAATAGTGTTGGGGAACCTGATTTGCTTCGTGTTGAAAAATTAATTGCAGAAACTGGGCAATTGGTCTGTTCAGTTTTTTCAAAAATCATGAAACATTAAAATAATTCTATAAGAATAAATAAAAATTATTAATTCCATTTTTATATATTAATTTTTTGTCTTTCATTTCATAGACGCTTGAGATGGTTAGAGTGAAGTTCTCTACTGGTTTTTCAAGTGTGATGAAAAAATTCTCCATTCTAGGTATCATTCTTTATACAAAAAACGATGAGTGATTAATTTAGTGAATCATATTTTTTATGAGCGTTATCTCATTTTTTCAAAAAATTGACATTATAATTATTTATATTATTGAATATAATGATGATCAATATGAAGCTATAAAAGCTGCTATAGATTAATAGTTTCTGGAAATTATAAATAATATTTAAGCTTTATTTAAAACTAATTTTAATTTTTTAACTGTGTCATTTTTGCTATAGATTTTTTCAAAAAATTGTGAAACGATTTACCGTTATTTATGTATCACATTAGCTTTTAGGGGAGCAATTATGATTACAAAGTATTTAGCCTCAACATCTCTATTTTCTTTAATTTCAATTTCTGTAGTACAGGCGTCGGATATCGTTATTCCTGAACAACCTGTTCCTGTTATTCCAGCGCCTGCTTTGTCTTGGACAGGATTTTATCTTGGAGGACAGATTGGTAACTTTTCAGGTAAAACAACTGCAAGTTATTTAAAACATGAGACAGGGATATGGAATCCAATTGGAAAGGAGAATTTACCTAAACTTTCTGGTTTTATCGGGGGAGTTTATGCGGGTTCCAATATTGATATCGATAATAGTTTTATTATAGGTGTTGATACAGATATTATGTGGTCTGGTAAAAAGGATTCTAAAGATGTCAATCTACCGAAAAAAAGTCCAACTGAAGAAACACCAAAACCTATAGAAGAAACAAGTCTAACAAGAGATTTGCAGGAGAATGATTCAACAAGGCGTATTAAAGCTGTACGTCATACTTTAAAACAAAAATGGGCTGGTGCTACACGGGTGAGAGTTGGTTTTGCGATTGAGCGTATGATGCCTTATATTTCCGGAGGGATTGCTTATACGCAGCTTCAGAATATTTTTGCGGCAGTAGCTGATAGCAAAAATGGAGAAGTTGATTTTTCTGATTGGTTGCATGATGAAAAAAAGACCATGATTGGTTATACCCTTGGAGGTGGTATTGATTTTGCAATGACTGATAATGTCATTGTGCGTGCAGAATATCGTTATTCAGATTTTGGCAAAAAGAAGTTCATACAGGATAAATTTGAAATGGGCTACAAAACAAATGATTTCCGCGTGGGTGTAGCTTATAAATTTTAATTTTTTGCAGAATAAAACACTTCAAAAGTCTCATTTTCGAATGAGGCTTTTATTTTTCAGGTATGTTCTAGTAAATATCCTTTACTCAAAAGGGCTACTATTTTATTCGAACAATACTTTGATTTATAAATATAAATTACTTTTTGTCATGTTGAGTGAGAGACCCGAGTGTCATAAGATTTTCTCATTTTAAACCTATACTATATTGAACCAATCAAAACCATGTCTTTTGCACGTCAAAAAGAGGGGGAGTCGTGAGATAAAAAACATTAAAGAAAGAATAAAAATGCTTCTTATGAACTATCTTAAGTGCTAAAGGCTGTTGCTACATTAGGGGGTGGCAAAGTATGAGATTTGATACTAGCTTGCTTTTCCATAAACGTGAAGATGGTGTTGCTAAATGGACTTATCATTACATCATTCATAGGTGCCGTCGGGAAATGGGTTTTGGTGCTTTAAAAGATGCTTTTTAAAACCAACATGTGAATTGGCAAGCTAATGGCATTTTATTTTATTTGAAAGATCTCTCATACAATCAACTTTTCTGTTTTGCGGTATCGTAAAATATTTTATTTAATAACAAAAAGATCGCAAAAAAATTCTAAAGCACGTAAAATTACATCCGCAATGTAACTCAATAATAAAATAATTATAAAGAGTATTATAAAGTGATTTATAGGAAAAAATAGAGAGAAAATTAGGAATTTATTGAGACATAAAAAACATTATTACCTATGTCTGTTATCGAAATATAATCTACTATTTTTTATAACTTTTTTAATGTACGATAATAAATGTCGAGTGAAATAGTAATGGATCATTTCAAATCTATTTACGATAAATCAATCAACATCATTTGTTTATGAATCACAAGTAGGTTGGGTTATTGAAATTATATACTTTAGTTATTATTTGGCTTTTTTAGGCATTGATTTTCAGGTATAGACGCTGAATGAGCTTCTCTATTATTCTATAAAATATCATCATTGTAATAATATAAGGATTTTACGCATTAGATGCTTTTGGAGGAGTGTATGATGAAATTCAAAGCAGGGTTTATGTGTAGAGCTTTGTGAAGTAAATCACATGCGCAATTAGCAGCTGGAACCCGTGAGACAAGAATCCGGATTATTTATAAATCAGATGTGGTAGAATTTTCGTTCTTTAGGGCGGGAAGGAAGAAAACCGATAAGTTTGTAAAAAGCTAGTCACATAAGTGGGGCAGCAGATGGAACTGTCTGAGAAAAATTGATCTATTGACAGAGAAGGTGAAACTTTGTCTTTTAAGGAGAAAAAGGGAAATAAGAATTATGATTTTCAAAGGAATATGAAATAAAAATATTTTCGTTTTTTGTTGTTTTGGCAACTATGAAGGTGTTTAAAGATTAATTGTTTCAGTACATGCAATCTCGTTTTGAAGATTGATAATGCTATAACGTTGTAATTGGCAATGCCATTGATTTTGTAAGCGTTCAATGGAAAATAAATTAAAGCCTGCGGGTGGTTTTTTATCACCAAAAGCTTGTGATGCGGAAGGAACACCAACAATAGGAATTTTTTTAATTGGTCCTTCAATGTAATTCAATGTGGGTAAATGAGTATGTCCGTGAAGAATAAGCTCACAACCGTGATATTTGATAACGTCTAGAAAACGTTTTATATCCCGTAGTTTTTTATGCCAAGACGTTGCCTTTGGAAAGGGGGGGTGGTGAATCATGACGACACGAAAAAGGTTGCGCTGTGCTGCTTCCTTTAAAAAGAGCGGTAAAGTTTGCGCTTGCATTTTACCAAAATAGCCAGAAGCTTGAAAAGGCAATGTCGCAATGGCTGAAGAAGCTGCTATGATGGCAACATCTTTGCGAATGCGCATATAAGGAAAGACGCTTTTTTGAGGGATGTCACCTGTAATCCAAGGTTTAAAAAGAGTGCATGCTTTTTGTAAAGCGCCGCGGACATAGGCATCGTGATTTCCAAATGTTAAAGAAATATCTTGAGGTTTTCCTAGGTTAAGTAGCCAACGATGAGCTTGTACAAATTCTTTATCGAGAGCAAGATTTACAAGATCACCAGAGATCACAAGGTGATCAGGTTTTTTTTTGTTCAAGGCATCTATTACAGTTTCTAGGACATCTGTTGCCATCTGACTCTTACGTTTTTTTTGCCAGTTCAGATAACCGGTAAGACGCTTCCCAGAAAGTTCAAAAAGGGAAGGTTGCGGGAGAGGGGAAAGATGTACATCCGATATATGGGCAAGATAAAACATAAAAGCTCGTAGAGGATTAAAAACGATTTAAAGAATAAACATAAGATAAGTTAGTGCTTAAAGGCAAGAAAGATTGTAAAATGAAAATTAGCTTGCAAAAAAGAACGTCTCAAGCGGAATGTTCCAAATAGAATATCCCTAATAAAATATCATTGTGTTGTAGATTCACATATTTGTAAAAAAACATTTCTCAATGCGTTTGAGCTAACTTCACGACGGTACTCGATATTATAATGGAAAGCTTCTGTGAACTATATAGGGCTTACTGTACACTACCATCTCTACACTTATACAAGGTGCAAATAAAAAACATCATACTATTTTCCCCCAATTTTATGAAAATCCTTGCTTTGCTTTAAGAGGATTCATAAGAGGTATTTCACTCTTTTCTTCAATGGTTTCTATCCATACAGCATCTCTTCTAATAATACGCAAGAGAATGTTTTTTATTGTTTTAATATGAGGATATTAGAAATAAGGAGAATTCCACTGTATTTTGAGTTATAAATCAATACGTTATCTAATTACAAAAGACAAGTAGATACGTAAAAAGATAAGCTGAATTTTAAAACTATTATACGAAATCTCAGACTTTTTAACGGCCTTCATAATACCACATGCTGCTCAACAGTAAAAGGTAAGCAAGCAGTGCAAAAAAACCAGAAAATATCGAAAAATAAAAGGTATTGATTAAACGGGTTTCTGTTGCTTCTTTCAGAACAATTGAATGTGCTGGGGAAGAGGACGGACTTGTTTTTGATTGAATCAGCTTAAATGGAGGAAGATGAATGTTTTCTTTTCCTTCAGGGTGTAAACGTCCGATGTAGCCACCAGTGTGCTTAATAATGGGGGCTAGTTTTTCTTGTGTTGAAATCAAGTCAAACAACTCAAGATTATCGAGCATCCCTACAGAAGAAAGTATTGTTAAACCGCCATTTTTAATGGTAAAAATTCCTGTCTCATCAGTGGTCACAGTTGCAGTAAAAAGGCCTTCTTGCTCTTTGGTCAGAGTAATATTTTCTTTTTTTCCAGAGGGAAAGATTATTTCAGCGGGTTCTGGATGGTCTTTTAGAGTTTGGCGGCGAATTGTTAAATGATGATGGCTGCTGGTCGCACTTAATTTTTCTTCCTCAAGTTCTGGTTCTTTCATGAGCCAATGGGCAATACGACGATAAAGAGCAGCATAAGGACCACCGCCTTCGAAACCTCGTGCCCAAAGCCAACTTTCATCAGAGAGCAACATGCCTACACGTCCTTTATCAACATGCGAGAGAAGTAAAAGTGGTTGTTCATCGGCTCCTTTCATGAGGGCGATTCCGTTATTTATGTTTTGAATAGCAATTTGTCGCAACCACTGCCCCCATTGAGAAGCGGGAAGGTTAAGTGTTGCAAGACCCCTTGTGACAGGATGGCGCTCACCTTCTTTGGTTAATGTGGGGCGAAAAGGTTTTTCAATAATAGTTCCATTGGGCAATGCCGGTAAAATGCTTATTAAAGGTGTTTTCGCAAGTGAGTTTTTTTGGGTAAATTCAGGTCCTGTTACCATCAGCAATGCACCACCCTTTTGTACATATTGGGCGATATAATCATAGTAGATTAAGGGGAGAACAGTAGAGTGCTGGTAGCCATCAAGGATGATGAGATCAAAGTTATTAATTTCTTCAACAAAGAGTTTTCTTGTGGGAAAGACCACTAAGGATAATTGGCTTGAGGGCGTATTATCTGCTTTGGTGGGGGGACGCAAAATAGTAAAGTGAACAAGATCAATATTAGAGTCACCTTTCAAAAGGTCTCGCCATGTCCGTTCTCCATTATAAGGAGCACCTGAAATAAGAAGAACGCGTAAATTTTCTCTGATTCCTTCAATAATTGTTATGGCGCGGTTGTTTTTAAAGCTTAGTTCACCTTTGTGTGGATCAGTTATAACTTGGATAATATTTTTTTCAGCATGAGGAAGGCTAATTTCAGTTTGAAAAATCACGCCAGGAGTCACAGAATAATGGCCAATGTCTTGTCCATTGACGCTTAGTGTAATATTTGCTTTCTGTGGTATTGTTTTTTTGGCGGGGCCTTTATCTTCTACCAAAATGGAGAGCGTTTGTGGTTTGTTGACAAGGGCAAAGCGTGGAGGAGAAATAAACTTGATTTGGCGATCAAATTCATCTGAGTGCCCTGTAATCAGGGCATTGAGAGGTGCTTCATGATGAAGGTCTGATAGGTCAGGAATGTCATGCACTTGTCCATCGGTGATAAAAATGGTTCCTGCATAACGAGAGAGCGGTACATCAGATACTGCTTGTGTTAAAGCCTCAAACAAATTCGTTGAGGGCGCATACTGATTATCAGCAAGTTTTCCAGCTTCAATAAAGCGTGGTTCAAATTGTGGATAATGCGCCAATGCTTGAGTTAATTGCGCGCGCGCTTCATCACTGTCGTTTGTACGTGTTCCAAATGTTTGGCTTTTGCTGCGGTCAATAACAATTCCTACTGTGCTTTTCAGTGGTTCACGCTGTTCTTTTATGATCATTGGATTGAGCAAAGCAAGGATGAGGGCGCTTAATGCCATCAGACGAAATAAAGAACCTTGCCGTTGCGTAACAAGACCAACAACGACAAAAAGAATCGATATTCCACTTAAGAACAGAATCCAAATGAGTGGTAAAAAAGGCTGAAAAGTGAAAAATGATATCATTGCCTTCTTTCTCTTTTAAAGCGTTCCAAGAGTGCTGGAACATGAACTTGATCCGCTTTATAGTTTCCTGTAAGAACATAAAGGACAATATTTAAACCTGCACGAAATGCCCATAGACGTTGCATTGGATCATTGGGAACAAGGGGATATTTCCATGACCCTTTTTTATCGAGTGCCCAAGCACCAGCAAAGTTATTGGCAGTAATGAGAAGAGAACTTACATTATCGCCGCTGGCAAGGGAATTTTTATTTTTTTTGTTTGTTGATGAGGATTCAATCCATAAAGGTGAACCACGGTAGAGACCAGGAAAATCTGGCATAATATAAAAAGAACGTGCAACAACATGATCCGTTGATGCTGGCTCAATGGATGGAATATTTAACTCTTTTAAGATATCTCGTAATCTTTGCGTTTCTGGAGTAGCATCTCCTTCAAGATTAAGATTGCTCTTTATCTGATCGCGCGTGTCAAATAAAATTGTTCCCCCATGTTTCATAAAGTTATTTATTTTTTCAAGGCTTTTGGGGGTTGGTATAGGACTCTTAACATCAATTGGCCAGTAAATAAGAGGATAAAAAGAGAGTTCATCTTTATCGAGATCAAGTGCTGTAACAGAGCCGAGGGTAAGCATTGTGCGCTCTGCGATAAATTGACTTAATGCTTCTAGACCACTTTTACTCGTTGTATCAATTTCATGATTATTGGTTATAACATAGGCAAGATGTGTTGCACCAGCAGCTTGTACACTATCATATTGATTTTCTTTCGTTTGTGCATGAAGAGTTGGATCATATGAAAACAAGGCAATAAGACTTATAAAGGGGAGGAGAAACATATTACGCCGTTTCATGAAAGAAAAAATATCTCCTATCCATAAAATGAGAAAATTGTCAAAGGCGAATAATAAGATGGCTAATCCTAAAAGTGGGCCGATAAGATTTTTTTCTTTTGTATCGTAAGATAAAGGTTTTTTATTAAGAGAAGTTGGCAATGATGATTGTTTCATCAAGTGCGACGAATGAGTTAAGAGATTGAGTGCATAAAAATCGTTTTTGACACCATAAAGTCCTGGGGGAGTATGGTAGGAAGGATGGGGTGGATTTTGAGAGTCAAAGATCAAAGGAACAACATCAGAGGGTGGTACTTGTAATTGTCCGTCAACGGCTATAGTTCGCCAAGGGTTTTGTACCACTGTTCTTTTTTCTCTGTGTGTTAGGTTTGTGTTTTCGTTAGAACCTAATGTGATTAATTTTTGCAGCATTTGTGCAAAAAAGCCAGAAAGAGGAAGGTTAGACCATGTTGGGTCAGGAGCAACATGAATGAGAATGAGGGTTCCTTTACCACGTTTTGCTGCGGTAATAAGAGGAGTTCCATCCGAAAGGCTAAGCCACGTTTTTTCAAAAAGATCTGGGGTTGGTTCTGCGAGGATTTGGCGCGAGACAGTAACATCTCCTGGAAAGGGAAGACCAAAGAAAAAGCTATTTTTTGCAAAAGGGGCAAGCTTTTGTGGTTTTGTCCAAGACATAATACTTCCAAGGGAACGTTGACCTGGGCGTAGTGGTATCGGAAGAAGGTTATCGTAATGTTCTGCGCTACTGAGTTTTTCTCCTGCAAAGCGGATGAGTGTTCCCCCTTTATTCACAAAATCAGAAAGTTTTTTTTCTGCTTTTGGGGGTATGTTAACAATGTCACCCATAATCAAAACAGATGGATTTTGTTTAAGCAAATGATCAATATCCGTTGAAAGTTCTCTTCCACCGGCTGTTATAAGCTGTGTATGACCTTGTAAGGCTTTGATAATGTAATAAAATGGAGCAAGTAAAGGCTGTGCCATTTCATTGGTATCGGGTGAGAGAAGAGCAACACGGCTTATCCTGTTATGGCTGTCTACCAAGAAGGTTGCAGCAGCATGGTTTTGATTGTTTATTTTTATCCAAGCGATATCATTGCGTAGTTCAAGTGGTACATTAAAAGGAACAAGTGCTGTTGTTTCTCCTTCAGAGAAATTGTTCGTAAATTGTCCGAGAAGTTGATTATTTGAATCGTAGAGGCTGAGTATAGCGGGAGTGTTACTGTGTGTTGTTGAGCGGATAATACGCGCGCCCATGTTTCCATTGTTATTTTCTATGGATGTTATGCCGGTTAAATCGGAAATATCAGTCAAATACCACAAGAAGTTTCTAGGTTTTAATTCTTCAAGAAGAGCAAAAGCTTGCTCATCTTCATTTGTTTGTAATCCATCACTTAAATAAGCAATATCAAGAGGTTTTCCTTTGGTTATTTTGCTGAGTTTTTTGAAGGCATGCACGCGGTTGACAGGCCAAGGACGCGGTTGCAAATGCATTAAATGCTGTTTTATAATCTTGGCTGGTTGGGGCTCTATATTGGAGATATTATTTTCAGCCGTTGCAACAAGATAAATATTTTTTTGCTGTTTTTCTGCCTGTGCAAGGAGCATTTCAGCGATAGAGATGCGCTGTTTCCATTCTTTTACAGAAACCCAACCATTATCAATAATGAGTGCAAGGGGTTGAGACCCGGAAAAGCTTATTGGTTTTTGATTCCAAGTGGGGCGTGCTAGAGCTATGATAACAAGTGCCGCTATGGTTAAACGCAACAAGAGCAACCACCAAGGTGTATGTTTTGCTGTTTCTTGTTGATGAGTTGGT
Source organism: Bartonella sp. AP88XZML (assembly GCF_042195565.1). Lineage (NCBI taxonomy): Bacteria > Pseudomonadati > Pseudomonadota > Alphaproteobacteria > Hyphomicrobiales > Bartonellaceae > Bartonella > Bartonella sp. AP88XZML. The sequence continues at coordinate 87,603 of NZ_JBHIOQ010000029.1, forward strand.
TTGGGTAAGAAGCGAAAAGGAGGAAAAAGCTCTTTACGCGGAGATGGAGGAGTTATCCGCAACAGCCACCAAATGACCGGTAGGAACAAAAGCCCTAGTAACAGAAAGGGAGCAGCAAAACTCAAAGTGCCCTCCTTTTTTGCAATGGAGAGTCGCTCATTGTATTTGCAAGATGAAAAATGGTCTCTGTTAAAGGTTGATCTGTTGTACTAACGTGATAAGACCATCCTTGGCGTGCGCAAAAATTTACCAATTCTTGTCGCCTTGCGTGATATAGTTTACAATAGTTCTTACGAAGATCTTCTGCTTTAGTGGAAACATGTTTCTCTTTCGTTTCAGGATCCAAAAATTCTGTGTGACCTGTGTAGGGAAAGCTTTCTTCTGCGGGATCAGAAATTTCAATTAAATGAGCTGTCACCTGTTTTGTAGTTAAAACGGTTAAATGTTGGATGATTTTTTCAGGATAGTCGAGAAAATCACTCATTATAATGACATGTGAAAAGCGTGTAATCGTTGAAAAATCCGGAAATAAATTTTCATCTGAATGATTTTCTAAAGCAAAGGCTATTCGTTCTACGACATTGGATGTCATTGTGGGGGACATTAAGTTGGGAATAGCAATATGTTCGCCACTGCGTGCAAGAAGGGATGCCAAGGTAAGGGTAAGAATAGTGGCATGATTACCTTTAGAGATTTTAGAAAAGCGCGAACAGTAATGCATTGATGCGCTCTGATCAGGACAAAGCCAAACGGTTTGTGTCGTTTGCCATTCGTGTTCACGGAGATACGTATTTTCATCACGCGCTGAGCGACGCCAATCAATGCGGGTAATGGATTCTCCTTCCATATAGGGACGAAATTGCCAAAAGTTTTCCCCATTACCGCTTTTACGTTGTCTATGCCACCCGGTGATCAATGTATTAGCGATATGACGCGCTTGTAAAAGGAAATATGGCATTTTGCCAGTATCCTTATGCAGTTCATTTGCCAGCGACAATGGAGGCTTTTGTAAAACTTTTTTGCCAAGAGCCATTCAAAGAGCATCTTTCACAAGGTTATTGATAATATCTTTTACGGTTATATCTTCAGCACGGGCAGAAAAATTAAGAGCCATGCGGTGTTGTAATACGGGATAGGCCAATGCTTCAACATCATCAAGTGAAGGAGCTAAGCGTCCATAATAAAGAGCACGAGCGCGAACACAAAGTGAAAGGGCTTGTGATGCCCGTGGACCAGGTCCCCAAGAAACATAAGTATTAGCAAGGCTATTGTCTTTATGAGGGCGAGATGAGCGGACAATTTTTAAAATAGCTTCAATCACATTTTCTGAAAGAGGCATTTTGCGAACGATATTTTGAATTTTTTGCAATTTTTTGCCGGATAAAATTGGTTTTGCATTTGATTTTTTTTCTTTTGTTGTTTCTAAAATAATCCGTCGTTCTGTTGTAAGGTCAGGATAGTCAATATCGATTTGCATCAAAAAGCGATCCAGTTGTGCTTCAGGAAGTGGATATGTCCCTTCTTGTTCGAGAGGATTTTGCGTTGCAAGAACATGAAAAGGTTGTGGCAAATCATAACGGTTACCTGCAACAGTAACATGATATTCTTGCATAGCTTGTAAAAGGGCTGACTGTGTCCGTGGGGAAGCACGATTGATTTCATCGGCCATGAGAAGTTGCGTGAAAATAGGACCTTGAATGTATCGAAAAGAACGTTTACCGTCTTTATCGGAATCCATAATTTCAGAACCAATAATATCCGATGGCATTAAGTCAGGAGTGAATTGGATGCGTTTTTCATCAAGCCCTAAGACTGTTCCCAATGTTTCAACAAGACGTGTTTTTGCAAGTCCTGGAGCACCGACAAGAAGGGCGTGACCACCAGCGAAAATAGCGATTAAAGCATATTCGATTACCTGATTTTGCCCAAAAATAACTTTGTCAATTTCTTTTTGTAAAATATCCAATTCTTTGTGTGCCGTATCAATATCATCAATAATGACTTGAGCTTCATGATTGATATTGACCTTTTTTATAGAATTGGATGATGGATCATGTTGACTCATATTTCTTCCTTAAGGCGTTTGTCGCAAAAATGGTAATTTTCTCTGCATGATAATGGATATCTTATTGTTTGTAACAGAAAATGAGAAGAAATGAAGTATCATATGCCGTTTTTTTATATTCGTATATAAGAAGAGAAAAGTTTCTTTGGAAGAAATAGACGTGCTTTATAAGGGATGTCTTAAAAAAATTGTTTTATGAAGAGAGTTTTTTAAAGCAATGAAGACAATTTTTGAAAGGTTAAAGGGTGAGTATAAGACAGAACTTCAAACAGGTTGCGTGGTTACAACAAAGTGATATCCAAACACTTCTTCGTGTTTTGTCTGTGGAGGGGGAAGAGGCGCGTATTGTAGGGGGAGCAGTGCGCAATCAACTGCTAGGGCAGCCTATTAGTGATATTGATATTGCAACAACCTGTTTGCCGCAACAGGTTATTGCACGTGTAGAAGAAGCAGGATTTAAAGCTATTCCTACAGGGATTGCTTTTGGTACAATAACAGTAGTTGCTCATTCATGTTCTTATGAGGTTACAACGCTTCGCTGCGATATTGAAACAGATGGTCGTCATGCAAAAGTGGCATTTGGTCGTGATTGGAAAAAAGATGCTGAACGGCGAGATTTTACGATAAATGCGCTTTATTGTGATGCTGCTGGCAACCTTTATGATGATGTGGGAGGTTTGAGTGATATTGCTAGCCGAACAGTTCGTTTTATTGGGGTTGCAGAAGATCGTATTGGCGAAGATTATTTGCGTATTTTACGGTTTTTTCGCTTTTTTGCGTGGTATGGAGCAGGGCGACCTGATGTGCAAGGATTGAAGGCATGTGTTCGTTTAAAACACGGTTTAAAAAAGCTTTCTTCTGAACGTATTTGGGCAGAAATGAAAAAGCTTCTTGCTGCGTTTGATCCAACGCGTGCTCTTTTATGGATGCGACAAAGCAGAATTTTGCCACTCATTTTTCCTGAAACAGAACGATGGGGTATTGATGCAATTCACGCATTGGTGAAGACAGAACAGGCTCTTGGTTGGAAAGTTGATCCATTGTTACGGCTAGAAAGCCTTCTTCCTCCTGATCCCATGCGTCTTCATGAAATGGCACAGCGCTTGCGTTTTTCTCTTAAGGAAACAACGCGATTAAAAGAATGGGCAGAGTTAGAAATAATAAACCAAAACTGTTCTGATCATTTTGTGCAAAAACTGATTTATTTTCATGGACGACAGCCAGTTTTAGATCAATTATCGTTGTCTGTCGCTGCATCACATCTTGATCATCTGGAAAAAAGTGATGCTTTGCAAAAAGCAGAGGGTTATGTCAAGCTTTATCAATTTGCCAAAAAATGGCAAATTCCAACTTTTCCTATTAATGGTAACGATTTAATAAAGAAAGGTTTTACGAAAGGTGTACTTTTAGGAAAAAAGCTTAAAGAGCTAGAAATGATATGGATTGAAAGCGGATTTTTAATGGATCGTCATGCACTATTAGAAAAAATTGATTTATAATATTTCTGTTTATAAACTCACTGTTGTTTATATTTTTTAAGTCAACATATTAATTTATAATAATCATTATTCATGTGAAATAAGAGTTCACAATATTGTAAGGTTATTTCAAACCTGTTCATATTACACCAATCAAAGTTATTGCCTTACACGCCACAAGTGAGGAAAAATGATTACAGAGAGGAAAAATGTCTCTTATGAATCATCTCAAAGATAAGGATTCTCGAAAATGAGAACGAATAAAGAGAATAGTGATAGCGGTTTGCACCTTGTATGACCATAAAGAGGGGGATGTTCACTGGATTTTTACTATGAGGAGTATTTAATCATTCATAGGTGGTGATATGAGGTGATATGAAATGGATGTGCTAGGCACTAAAAAATGTTTATTTTATCAGCACTTAATTGTTGGAAAATAATAGGCATTATACGCTCTAACTATTCTTTATATGTTGTATTATTGTTTTTCGTGATAATTTATGTTTTTATAGGTTACAGTTTCTTTCATGATAACCAATTTGGCGTAATGCTTCTCCTGTTGTTATGGCTACGCTCATGGCGAGATTTAGAGAGCGTGCCTGTGGTTGCATGGGAATTTTCAATGTGTAATCGGCCGCTTCATGAACATAATCGGGAACGCCAGCTGTTTCACGACCAAAAAGTAAAACATCATTTCTTTGATAGCATATCTGCGTATAGCATGTTTTTGCTTTTGTACTTAAAAGCAACAGGCGGCGTTTAAAGTGTTTCATGGAGCTTATAAAATGTTGCCAATCAATGTGTCGTTCTAAGGAAGCATATTCGAGATAATCCAATCCTGCGCGTTTGAGATTACGATCCGACAGATTAAAGCCTGCAGGTTCAATAATGTGCACATGTAAACCAAAGCAAGCGCTAAGACGTAAAATCGTTCCAGTATTACCAGCAATATCAGGTTGGAAAAGAGCTATATGAAGTGTCATGTTCTCTGTAATATGATTTTTCTTTCGACTTTGTAAAGAAGCACCACCGACTTTGTAAAGAAGCACCACCGACTTTGTAAAGAAGCACCACAATTTATTCGAAAAATATGCTTTGAGAAATACATGTTTTTTACGGTTCATTTTTATTCCCTTTAAATTTCAGGGAAAAAGTTATGTATACAGGTCTGTTTGGGATCAGAGAGAAGCTCCCTATTAGGGGCTTCATTTTATTGAGCAATCCATGAAATGAATTGGCTCATTATGTTGAAAAGTGGGATATTTAATGAGGTTAGATCATCAATTTTAATTAAAATCAACAAAATATGCTTTTTATGCAAAAACAGAAGCGAAAAAAATACTCATGCAACCAGTTGGAATTGAGGGAGGGAGAGATGCTGTAAATGTGTTAAAGAAATAACCGATAAGCTCAACTTGTTTACTGAGATATGGTCATAACAAGACTATGTTTCTTTCTTTAGAAGTGTTTATTTACATGCTATCTCTGATTTTCACGGGCGGGGGAGTAATTTTGATTGATTAATATGAATAGGTTTGAAATGAAAAAACCTTACGGTGTTTAGGGATTTCATTCACTCTGTAAAACGATGAATTATCATTATAAAACAGTTTTTTGTATAAACCATACAAATGGCAGGAGTTTTTTACAGGGATGTTTTTATGGTTGAGGTAACGGAGTGATCAAGCATTGTACAATGGGAGAGGGTATGGTAAAAGGATGTTTTAGCAAAGTGTCTCTTTAAGTTAAGTCCATGGGTGAGCAAACGAGGCGGGATTTTCTGTTTTTGGTAACAGCTGTTGCAGGAGCAGTTGGAATGGGAGCGGTTGTGTGGCCTTTTATCCGTCAGTTGCGTCCAGATGAAGCTGTTTTGGCATCTTCCTCTGTTGAGGTTGATCTGTCTAGTATTGAAGAGGGGATGTCGGTAACGGTAAAGTGGCGAGGACAGCCTGTTGTTATTCGAAATCGTACGGCAAAAGAAATTGCTGATGCGCGCGCTACTGAATTGAGACTTCTAAAAGATCGTCAAGCGCGCAATCCTAATCTTGAAGGTGAAAAGGAAGCAACAGATTTTGCGCGTTCAGCAGGTAAAGGACGTGAAAATTGGCTTATTGTTATTAATCTTTGTACGCATCTAGGCTGTGTAACACTTGGGCAATCGGGTAAATTTGGAGGATGGTTGTGCCCCTGTCATGGGTCTGTTTATGATACTGCTGGAAGAGTGCGGTCAGGTCCAGCTAACTATAATTTGACTATTCCACCTTACCAATTTCTTTCTGATACTTTGCTCAAAATAGGATAAAGTCATGATAAGGTTTCCTCCTTATTGTCCTAAAAGTGCTCTTGTCCGTTGGTTTGATAAGCGTTTTCCTCTTCCTCGTTTTTTTTATAATGCATTTGTGATTTTTCCTGTTCCACGTAATCTTAATTACTTTTACACATTTGGCGGTATTTTAACCATTATGCTTTTATCACAGCTCTTGACTGGTATTGTCTTGGCTATGCATTATGTTCCGGATATTCATTTGGCTTTTGAAACTAGTGAACGATTTCGGCGTGAAGGGCAGTTTGGTTGGCTTTTTCGTCCATGGCATTGTGTAGGCTCTTCGTTTTTTTTTATTGCTGTTTATATCCATTTGGCACGTGGACTTTATTATGGTTCTTATAAAAATATGCGAGAAATGGTATGGGTTACAGGTATTTTTATTTATATCATCATGATGGCAATAGCATTTTTTGGTTCTGTGCTTGTTTGGGGGATGATGTCTATTTCAGCGGCTTCAGTGATTGCAGGGCTTTTAAAAACGATACCTTTGGTGGGGATATGGTTGCATGAGACACTTCTGGGTGGTTATGTCGTAGGACAACCAACGTTGAATCGTTTTTATGTTTTCCATTATGTTTTATCATTTATTTTGCTTCTTTTTGTGGGGCTGCATATTTGGGCAATTCATTGTGTTGGGCAAGGCAATCCAACAGGTCTTGCTATACAATCAGATAAGGAAACAGTTCCATTTTCGCCTTATGCGCTTATCAAAGATATTTTTGCTATTACTGTTTTTCTCATCTTCTTTGCCTGGTTTTTGTTTTATATGCCCGATTATATGGGGCAGGCTGAAAATTATAGTGTGGCAGATCCTTTAAAGGCACCTCTTCGTGTGGTTCCAGAATGGTATTTTTTGCCTTTTTATGCGATGCTTCGTGCTATAACTTTTGATATTGGTATTTTCTCTTCAAACTTTGTTGGTTTTGTTTTATTCGTCAGTTCGATTTGCATTTTAATTTTTGTGCCATGGTTAGACCGCTCTAAAATATGTTCAGCAAGATATCGACCTGTTTATAAAATTTTCTTTTGGGCGTTGGTTATTGATATCGTTTTTCTTGGTTGGTTGGGGTCAAGAGAAATAAGTGACAAAATTCTTTTATGGACACAATTGGCTACGGTTTATTATTTTATATTTTTTTTGGTTATTTTGCCGATTTTGCCAGCGTTTGAAAAAAATTGTTCTCTTCCTTCTTCAATTATGCAAGATTTAAAACAGAAAAAAAAGAGACTATGGTAAATGTTTTTGTCGGGCTGGTTGTTATTGTTGCTATGAGTTTTTCTGCTCAGAGTTTAGCGAGTGATGCCTCTGATCAGGAAGAGGGATTTATTTCTTTTCCTTTACAGGTTCCTAAAAAACAAGAATGGAGTTTTTCAGGTCCATTTGGGCTTTATAATAAGGCGCAATTGAGGCGCGGATTAAAGGTTTATAGACAAGTTTGTTCCAGCTGCCATGGGCTAAAATATGTGGCTTTTCACAATTTAAAAGATCTTGGGTATGATCAAGAACAGATCAAAGCTTTGGCGGAGCAATATGAAGTGCGCGATGGTCCTAATCGAGAAGGAAAATTTTTTAAACGTGCTGGGATTGCAACGGATTATTTTCCTTCTCCCTTTTCACATGAAGAAGAAGCAAGATTTATTTTGAATAGTGCTTATCCTCCAGATTTGACATTGATGGCACGTGCACGTGGGGTATCTTTGCCGTTTCCTGCTTTAATTACTGATGTATTGACTCATTATGATACAGCTGGTCCAGATTATATTACGGCTCTTTTAACAGGATATCAGAAGGCACCGAAGGAGATAAAAATTGCGAATGGTTATTGGTATAATCCTTATTTTATTGCCGGTAATTCTTTAACTATGGCTCCTCCTTTGAGTGATGGTATGGTTTCTTATGAAGATGGGACCCCAGAAATCATTGAACATTATGCGCGCGATGTTTCTGCTTTTTTGATGTGGGCTGCCGATCCTCATATGGAAATTCGTAAAAAAACCGGTTTTCGTGTTATTTTATTTTTAATCATTTTTGCAGGGTTTGTTTATATTTTAAAAAATCGTATTTGGTGTGGTTTAGAAGAAGAATTAGAGAAAGAAATAAAAGACGAAATAAAGAGAAAAAGGTAAAGCGACAAGGCTCAAAAGAGTATAGAGTATAAAGAGCATAAGGAACAAATCTTTTTATGATGCATTGAGGTTTTATAAAGTAAAAGCAAAGTAAAAATGGAGATGTTAAAATGAAAAAAATTGCATGTACTACTCTTATGTCAATTTTGATGGTTTCTAGTACTTATGCTCAGTCTTTTGAAGTGCCTTCAAAACCTGAAATGATCTCTTCGACGGGTATTGTACAGGTAGGGATAGATAAGTCTGTGCGTTATGTGACACCTTTAGCAACGGATTTTGTTGCTTCCAGTCTTATAGGCGCCAATGTATATAATATAGAAGATGAAAATATTGGTGAAGTAAAAGATATTATTTTACGTGAAAATAATATTGCAGGATTTGTTATTGCTGTTGGTGGTTTTCTTGGCATAGGCGAGAGTTATGTGGTCGTTTCTCCAGAAACAATCCAGATGACAAATGATTATGGTAAATGGAAACTCATTACAAATGTGACAAAAGATTCTTTAAAGAACGCTCCAACATTTAAATACGAAGGGCGTTGGACACGCTAATTTTATATTTCTATTCTTTAATGGATCAAGCTGTTGCTATCACAATCATATGCTAGCAACAGTTTTTTTGTTCTAAAAACTCTTGAGAATTTTTGCGACAAGATTCCAAGGAGCTATTACCAAAGTTTTCAAGATAAACTATTAAGACAGAGTGAAGATTTAAGTATTATGTTTAAATAACATGATATCGCCATCTTGCACAATGTATTCCTTTCCTTCATCGCGGGCTTTTCCTGCTTCCTTTGCACCGCTTTCTCCACCCAAAGCAATATAGTCATTATAGCTGATGGTTTGGGCACGAATGAAACCGCGCTCAAAATCTGAATGAATAACACCAGCTGCTTGGGGAGCTTTTGTACCACGCGTAATTGTCCATGCTCGTGTTTCCTTAGGCCCACAGGTGAAGTAAGTAATGAGATCAAGTAAATGGTAACCAGCGCGAATGAGGCGATTGAGACTCGGTTCAAAGAGTCCTAGAGCATTGAGATATTCTGATGCTTCAGCATCACTCAGTTGTGTAATTTCCGCTTCGATAGAAGCAGAGATGATAATGCTTTGCGCATTTTGCTCTGTTGCCATTTTTTCAACTGTTTGGGTAAAGCTATTTCCATGAGCGGTGTCATTTTCGCTTACATTACAAACATAAAGTACAGGCTTGGAGGTTAAAAGATTCAAACTCTTAAGAATGTGGTGTTCATCGGAAGAAATATCTTTGAGTAATAACCGGACAGGGTTTCCCTGTTGCAGTATGTTTAATGCTTTTTCCATAATAGGTAAAATTGTGAGAGCTTCTTTGTCTTTTCCGGTTGCTCGTTTACGGATTTGTATGATTCGTCTCTCAAGACTTTCAAGATCCGCAAGCATGAGTTCGGTTTCAACCGTTGTCGCATCACAAACAGGATCAATACGTCCCTCTACATGGGTAATATCTTCATTTTGAAAACAGCGTAAAACGTGGACAATGGCATCGACTTCGCGAATATTGGCTAAAAACTTGTTTCCTAAACCTTCACCTTTTGAAGCTCCTCGCACAAGCCCCGCAATATCGACGAAGTTAATGCGTGTAGGAATCATTTCTTTTGAACCAGCGATTGATGCAATTTTTTCCATTCGTAAATCTGGAACAGCAACTTCACCGGTATTGGGTTCAATGGTACAAAAAGGATAATTGGCAGCCTGTGCAGTGGCTGTTTTTGTTAATGCATTAAAAAGAGTTGATTTCCCGACATTAGGTAATCCGACAATACCGCATTTAAAGCCCATGAGAGTCTTTCTTTTCTATTGATTTTATGGTCAAGATAAAGCTTCCTTTTTATAGCATATTTTCAGAAGAGTTATAGTCCTTGTCTTGCGATAAGTGAGAAAAAAGTCTAAAGTAGTAGGTATCTACTTTTTTACCTTAGTTCTTCTTACCTTATTGTTCTCCTTAGTTACAAGGATAAGAAAACTTCGAATTAATGTTAATATTGTGCTAAGTTTTTCATGGTATGCAAATCTGCATAAATAATTAATCGGAGAAAATAGAAGAGTGTTATCTCGTTGTGCCTTTTTAATTGCAGCACTTTTGGCTTTGGCTGGATGTGCTACACGTCAGTCAGATATGTCATCGGTACCTTTTCAACAAGTTCGATACATTCCACCAGAAATACAGGCTTTGTATGGTCCTGTAACGAATGAGACCTATTCGTTACCTGCTGTTGATCTTGCGACAATTGATCCAAAATATTGGCGACAAGAGGTGATTTATTATACATCTTATGCGCCTGGAACATTGGTTATCGATACGCAAGAGTGTTTTCTTTACCTTATTGGTGAAAATGGAAAAGCTTTGCGTTATGGGATTGGTGTCGGTAAAGAAGGACTAGCATTTGAAGGTGAGGGGGTTATACAGCGCAAGCGTCGGTGGCCAAATTGGGCTCCTACTGCAGCTATGATGGCTCGAGAACCAGAACGTTATGGTCATCTTGGGAAAGGAATGCCACCAGGGCCCGATAATCCATTAGGTGCGCGGGCACTTTATTTGTTCAAAAATGGGAAAGATACACTTTTCCGTATTCATGGCTCACATGAATCGTGGTCAATTGGGCGTGCTATTTCAAGTGGGTGTATCCGTTTGCTTAATCAAGATATTATCGATCTTTATGATCGTGTTCCCGTTGGTTCGCGTGTTGTGGTATTGCAAAACAATAGGAGTATTCCTACAGTTTATAATCAACAATCAAATGGTTACGATCCGCTACAGTCGACCATTCAGCCAAATGATTTTTTTTAATTTAGGGGAGAAGATTGGAGAGAGCCGTTTGAGTATTTTGGTTTGCTGTTCAATCTTCTCTTTCTCTCAAAAGAGAATAAAAGAGAATATAAGCCTTTCTTTTTCAAAGGTGTATACAAGCTTGTATTCTGTTCTATTTTCTAGCTTCTCACGTTGCCAACAGATTTTGCCTTAAGTTTATAAGAGGATTTTTTTAAGAGTTCTTATTCATATTCTTCACGCGACTGGGACACGCAAGCCAATGGTTCTGATTGTTTTTTATCGTTTGTGAAACTTCATTCATAAAGAGGGATTTATCATCTTTTATAAGGAGAGCGATATTTTTTGCGATTGTCTCTAAGAGAGGGGATAACCATTCTTGATCAGATTTGGTAAAATTTCCCAGGACATGCTGATGAACAAGTTCTTTGCTTCCAGGATGACCAATTCCTATGCGTATACGACAATAGTCAGTACCACAATGGGCATCAATAGACTTAATGCCATTATGCCCATTATTTCCTCCACCAATTTTTATACGAACTTTCCCCGGTGACAGGTCTAGCTCATCATAAATGATGATCAAATTCTTTAAATCTAATTTATAAAATCGCAAAGCTTCACCGATAGCTTGACCAGAAAGATTCATGAAAGTTTGTGGTTTTATAAGAAAAATTTTCTCATTATTTATGAAACCATTGGAGATTTCTGCTTGAAACTTCTTTGACCATGGAGAAAAAGAGAAGGACTGATAAATGGCATCAACAGCCATAAAACCGATATTATGGCGGTTATTTTGATATTGTAAACCAGGATTGCCAAGACCAGCAATAAGCCACATGTGTATCTTCAGTCAAAGTATGAGTAAGGGTAATGTCTCATAAATTAAGGCGGAAAAAATTCCCGCCTTTTGAGTTTTATGAAGTTTCCGTGTCTTCTTCATCATTTTCTTGTTCAGAAGTTTCATCGCTGACATCCATGCCAGCAGGAGCTGCAATGGTTGCAATGGTAAAGTCTCGATCTTGGATGATGGGAGTCACATCTTTTGGCAGTTGCACTGCTGAAATGTGAATAGAATCACCAATAGAGTAGCTGGAGAGATCAATTTCAATAGCTTCAGGAATAGCACTTGCTGGAGCTGTACATTCAATTTCGTGCCGAACAATATTGAGGACACCACCCTTTTTAAGTCCAGGTGCCGTATCTTCATTGAGAAAGTGGACAGGAATATTCACTTCTACAACGGATTTTTCTGAGATGCGCAAAAAGTCTACATGGAGGGGAAAGTCACGCACGGGATCTAATTGATAATCTTTTGGCAAAACCATAATTTTTTGCTTGTCAAGAATAATCGTTGCAATGGTGGTACGAAAGCCACCGGCATGAATTTTGTAGAAAATTTCTTTATAGGGAACTGTTATTGCCAAGGGTGGTTGTTTTTCACCATAAATGACAGCAGGAATAAGACCGTTGCGGCGAAGTTCACGGGAGGACCCCTTACCAACCCGCTCGCGTTTTTCGGCCTTAAGAGTGTAGCTTTTGCTCATAATTTAAGTCCTTTTTACATGATTGGAGATCCTTCAAAAACAGTAATAGTTTTTGCATGGATATGAAGATATGCGCTAACCAACAGCGATCACTCCATTCTGCGTTGCCTCCAAGGGTGTCTACGCAGAAGTTTGTTCTATAGTTCAAACTATTCATAGATGCAAGAGTTGTGGGAAAAATCGATGATTTCTACCGTTAAAAAGGAGGAAATGTTACAAATTACGGTGTGGATGGAGAATCAACCAATATGTGCTGGCGCTGATATGTTCAAAATCAAACACTGGAGATGTTATGAAGGTTGAGATTGCCTTGGGTGAGATGTCAGAGAGTCGTGCTTTGCATAAATCGATGCCAGCACTTCTTGACTTGGAAGAATTATTGGCGACACGTCTTCTTGTACAAGGTAATTCCGGTTCAGGAAAATCACATCTTTTACGCCGTCTTTTGGAGCAAAGTGCTAAGTGGGTGCAGCATTGTGTAATTGATCCAGAAGGCGATTTTGTAACTTTGGCAGATAAATTTGGTCATGTTATTGTAGAGGCTCAACGTAGTGAATTAGAATTGACTCGTATTGCCCATCGCATTCGACAACATCGAGTTTCAGTGGTATTTAATCTTGAAGGCTTGGATACTGAACAACAGATGCGTGCTGTAGGGGCTTTCCTTGGGGCACTGTTTGATGTAGAACGTGATTATTGGTATCCTATGCTTGTCGTTGTCGATGAAGCACAATTGTTTGCTCCAACTGCAGCAGGAGAAGTTTCTGATGAAGCGCGTAAAATTTCTTTGAGCGCTATGACCAATCTTATGTGTCGAGGACGTAAACGTGGTCTTGCTGGTGTTATTGCGACACAACGTTTGGCTAAGCTTGCCAAAAATGTTGCTGCGGAAGCTTCAAACTTTTTAATAGGGCGGACTTTTTTAGATATTGATATGGTGCGCGCTGCTGATCTCTTGGGAATGGAGCGTCGCCAAGCGGAAATGTTTAGAGATCTTGAACGGGGAAATTTTATAGCTTTAGGACCTGCTTTATCACGACGTCCCTTACCAATCATTATCGGTTCTGTTGAAACTTTGGCACGCTCTTCTAGTCCTAAATTAATGCCACTTCCAACAGAGCGGGATGATGTGCAAGAGCTCGTTTTTACTGCTTCACCAGAGGAAATTTTAACGCCATTTAAACAAACACGAGAGCCGATGAGGGAAAAGTCAATGCACGAGATGTTAGAGGAGGTAGTGCATAAAAAACAAGAGTTGTTGGAAGAAAACCCGAGTTTATTTCCTGAACTTTCTGATGTTGAGCGTGACGGCCAAGCAGAACATATTATTCGGGAGATTCTTGAGGATTCTGAGGCTTTTTATCGTTCAACAGCGGTGCTTTATCAAGATTTTTCAGTTCGTTGCCGTATCCATGGTATGTCAAAGGTTCCTTTTAATCTTTCACAATTTCGGCGTAAATTGGCTATTGCTCAGGCTTTTGTTGATGAACAAACGGCTGTCAGTGAACATTGGAAACATATTTTGCAGATATCAGAAAGTTTGGAAGAAGATGTTCAAGGAGTCTTCTTGAACGTGGCACAGGCCGCATTAGGGGGAAAATCATGTCCATCTGATGCATTTTTAGCACGTCTTTATGGGACTCATTCTTTAAGCCGTGTACGCCGACTTTTAACCTACTTTGAAGAGCGTGGACTTATTGTTATTCACACGCATTTTAGTGGTCGACGTATTGTTGCATTTCCTGATCTTGGTGTTGAAACAGCACCAGGAGACCCCAAGGAACCACTTTAACCAAATAAGCTGGAAACCGATTGTTCTGCTGCTGTCCTTGCTATTGCTTCTCCCATAAGGTCGGCAATGGGCAAAACACGAATATTATGGGTTTTCTCAATAGCTTGTGTTGGCATAATTGAATCTGTAATAACCAATTCTTTCATCTCTGAATTGGCAATTCGCTCGATTGCATTACCAGAAAGAACACCGTGCGTGATATAAGCCGTGACACTATTGGCACCATGTTTAAGCAGAGCACTTGCTGCATTGCATAAAGTTCCACCTGAATCAACAATATCATCAAGCAAAAGGCAATCTTTTCCCGATACATCTCCAATGATATTCATAACTTCTGATTCACCGGGGCTTTCGCGACGTTTATCCACAATAGCGAGCAAACTGTTCAAGCGCTTGGCGAGTGCGCGCGCACGCACCACACCACCCACATCAGGTGAAACAACGATAACATTTTCAAGAGAATAATGCACTTTGACATCGCGAGAAATGACAGGAACAGCATAGAGATTATCCGTAGGGATATCAAAAAAACCTTGAATTTGTCCTGCATGAAGGTCCAATGTTAAAACACGATGGGCCCCTGCTTCCGTAATTAGGTTGGCAACAAGTTTTGCAGAAATAGGAGTCCGTGGTCCTGGTTTTCTATCTTGGCGGGCATAGCCAAAATAGGGGATAACAGCTGTAATACGACGCGCAGAAGAACGACGAAGGGCATCAATCATGATGAGTAATTCCATCAAATGATCATTTGCGGGATAGGATGTAGATTGCAAAACAAAAACATCTTGTCCACGTACATTTTCATGCAGTTCTACGAAAATTTCTTGATCAGCAAAGCGCTTTACAGTTGCTTTGCCTAAGGGGATGTTCAAATAATTTGCAACATCTTCAGCTAGGCGTGGATTAGAATTTCCGCAGAAAAGTTTCATAGTAGAACCTCTGAATCATCATGGTGGGAATGCGACACGGTTTTTAATTTCTTTTTATTAAATTGCAAGAGAACAATTACAAAAGCCTTACAATTTTATTGATTATTATTAAAGAGCTATGCAGTATGTTTTCTCTTTTTCCAAAAGTTTGTTACTTTTAGAGCAAAGTTTTTTCTCCATGCGGCAAAGAAATACATATTGATTAAGCTTTTTAGTTATTACTTTATAAAAATACTTTCAATATGGGGAATGTTTCATATTTAAGATGAATGAAGGGGAATAATAAAAAGAAGTATCATCTTGCCTTCAATCATTATAACCAAACATTGAAAATGATCATAGCGAAGGCTATCATATTTTATGGGCTGGTAGATAATTTCGTGAAAAAAGCAAAGTACAATGGGGTTTATTTTTCCATTTTGGTAATTTCCATTTGGGTAAAAAGTTTAGTTTTGCAGTTTTGGTATTGTTCTCAAGCATAAAAGGGGCTCATCTTTTGTTTTTCAGCATAATAGCAGAAATTTGCCGTCCGTAATCGGGTTCGTTGCGGTGTATTGCACGGCGATAGGAGAAAAAACGCTGTTCATCTTGATAGGTACAAAGCTCTACACAAGAAGCATTAACACCTGCTTCTTTGAGTTGATTTATAATAAATGCCCATAGATTAAAATAAAAGCGATTTATTTTGTTTGTTTTTAAAAAATATTTTTGGTATTTGCTGTGGTAATCAATAAATTGGTCGTAAAATTCATTTGTTACTTCATAGTGATAAGGGCCAATACAAGGTCCCAGGACTGCTGTTATTGATTGTCTTTTGGCTCCTTGTTTTTCCATAACAGCAATTGTTTTCTCGATAATTCCATTTAAGCTTCCACGCCAGCCAGCATGAGTTGCAGCGATGACTCTAGCTTGTGGATCAGCAAACAGAATGGGTCCGCAATCTGCTGTAAGAACCCCAATAACGAGTTCTGGGGTGGTTGTAACCAGAGCATCAGCTTGAGGAGGTGCACCGATAGTTGCTTGATGAGCTACGACAACGTTACAGGAATGTATTTGATTAACTGTGACTAAATTTTGTGCTTCAATAGAAAAATAATTGGCAATCAAAAGACGATTCTGTACAATATATTCAAGTTGATCATTTGAACCTTTCCCAACATTAAGACTATGATAAAGATTTTTTGAAACACCACCTTGACGTGTAAAAAATCCATGTTTTATTCCATGGGTGTGTAAAGTAGAAAGATTTTTTGCAAGAATGGGATGAGGGATAGATTTCATA
This sequence comes from Bartonella sp. AP88XZML, assembly GCF_042195565.1. NCBI lineage: Bacteria > Pseudomonadati > Pseudomonadota > Alphaproteobacteria > Hyphomicrobiales > Bartonellaceae > Bartonella > Bartonella sp. AP88XZML. Next base: position 103,951 of record NZ_JBHIOQ010000029.1, read on the forward strand.
AAAGTTCCTTATGGAGATTATTTAAAGTGAGGATGGAGATGTTCATATTTGTCAATGAATATTTCAGATAATGATGTGTTTATTGACAAAAGCGCCGATCACTAAAATTGGGGAGGTATGGAGATATTTTTATCACTGAAATGTAAAACTTTAAATAATTTTCCCATCTGATCTGGACCAGCGAGCCGTTCGATGTCTTGGCGGATTTTGTCTTGCAAAGGAGCACTTTTGCCAACTCCAAGCTGGTTTGCGCGCTCCAGTAGCCCCATTTTAAAAAGAAATTCTCCTTGCTCTAAGATTTCAGCAAAACAGCCCTGTTCAAGAGCTATGTTTTTTAAAAAAGAAAAATCAACATGGGATGTTAAATCATGTTCACCAGGGGCATCAAAAACATCACGAAATCTATGTTTTGAGAGTGCTTGCAAGGTATCGCCAAAGGCAAGTTTACAAGCACCATAGTCGATAAGTAAAGCAGAACCCGTCACTTGCACTAAATGGTGGCTGATTTGTTGCATGAATTGATGCCGTAAGGGGGCATGTTCAAAAATTGTTCCGTCAGGCACTTTAGAACAATAGGTTTGTAGACAAGAAGAGGGAAGTTTATGCGGGGCAGCAATAAAGATGAAATCTCCATTTTGATTGACTGTAATGCGGCGCTCTTTCCATTCTCCATTGATTTTAATATATTGGTTGATAGGGAGTGTATCGAGAAATTCATTAGCAATGAGGAAGAGAGGTTTTGAAGGAATTTGATTAAAATTTTCAATGCTATGGATTTGTTTTTGATAAGAGCAAAGGCGCTTTTTTTGTTCTTTTGCAAGTTTTTTGCTTATTTCGATCAGAAAAATTTCAGCAGCATTAAATGCTCTTGTAGAAAGCTTTTGGATAGTTCGCAAAATGTCATCCATCAAAGTTCCACGTCCTGGACCTATCTCAGCGAGGATAAAAGGATGAGGATAACCTTGAGCTTTCCAGCTTGCAAGAGTCCAAATGCCAATCATTTCTCCAAATAATTGGCTTATTTCAGGTGCTGTAATGAAATCACCAGCACGTCCGAAAGGTGTTTGTGTTTGATAATAACCAAATTGAGGATCTGTAAGTGCCAACGTCATATATTGGCTAACAGTGATTGGTCCATTAAGGACAATAATTTCTTTAATTTTTTCTTTGAGATTGGCCATTTTCTGTCGGTTTATATTTAAAGGCGTGGAGAAGAAGATAAAACCCTACAAGAAGCATGGGAAGAGATAAAGCCATGCCATAGGTAAAACCAGTAGAATGGAAAAGAGTCGAAAACCATTCTGGATCTTCTTGAGGCGCACGGTAAATTTCAGAAATGCTGCGTGTTACTGCGTAGCCTATAATAAATGTTCCTGATACAGTACCGGGACGTTTTAATGCTTTGAACCCAAAAATAAGAAGACACAGGATGATGAAGAGAAGAAATCCTTCCATAAATGCTTCGTAAAGCTGGCTTGGATGGCGCGGTAAATAGTAAGGATCGAGAGGAAAACAAACAGCCCAAGGACGTGTAGTAATATTACCCCATAATTCTTGGTTAATGAAGTTGCAGATTCGTACAATGCCGATACCAATAGGAGCACCTGCAGCAATGATATCAAACATGGCTCGTATGTTAATACGATTTTTACGGGCAAACCAGATCATAGCAATGATAATACCAATAAGACCGCCATGAAAGGACATTCCCCCATCCCATACGGCAATAATAGCACTTGGATGATTAAAATAGTAAATGGGATCCCATACAAGAACTTGTCCTAAACGCCCTCCGACAACAACACTTATGGCAGACCAGACAACAAAATCTCCGATCTTTTCTTTATCCATAGGAGGATAGTTTCTATACCATAGAGATGTTTCTTTTAATAATTTTTGCGCATACCACCAAGCAAAAAGAATACCCAGCACGTAACCAAGTCCATACCAATGAAGTGTTATGGGACCTAGCTGGATAATAACAGGATCAAGAAAAGACGGAAAAGCAATGGCTGGACAAGACAAATTGTTCATGAGTTAAGCATCTTACATTATACGAGATGAATATGAAGTGACTCTGATGATCAGAAATGACAGATGAATACACAATGGTCAAGTCAGTAGGGAGGCTAGTCAGAAAGGGGGGTAGATTTCCACTGATTTATCGCGGTAAAAAATATGGTGATAAAAGGAATATTAAAAAATCTTAAACAAAATCATTATGAAAAATCTGCACAGTATGTAAAATATAGAGTAAAAGGAACAAATTACAGTATCTAAATGTTATGAGAATACGCTATTATGAGAATACGCTATAATGCGTGCGTCAATAATTAAAATTTAAGGAAAAAGGTTATGCGTAATGGATCAAATCGTATTCTTGATGAATTAGCAAAATTAGCAACGGATGCTGCTGACGTTGCGCAAGGCATACGACGTGAAGCTGGAACAGCTTTTCGTGTGCAGGCTGAAAAGATAGCAAACAAACTTGATCTTGTTTCTCGCGAAGAGTTTGAGACTTTTAAGGAGATGGTGCTGAAAATCCATGCTGATAACGCTGATTTGAAAAGACGCCTTGATGATTTAAAAAAAGATGATTAAAAAAACGCAGACACAAAAAAGTAAAATAGTTTAAAAAAAAGAATCTTCAAAAAAATATCCCCAATTTTTCAATATGATGCGTGAAACTAAAAAATGCTTAATCTTGAGTCTGTTAGAGCGGAGCATTTGTTTATTTTTGATTTTTTTTGGGGGTAAAATACATTTTTTTGAATCAGGGGGGCTGGCGCTATGAAATTGTATCAATACACTGAAAAGACTTGATGATTCGTTTTATGACTATCAGGTTGCCCTAAACAGCGCGATTGTGTTCTGGGTGTTTGTGTACTGTCGATGTTTTTATGTGTATTTGTTTGGTGTAAAGGTTCTGATTGTAGCAAAATGTTGTTACAGTTTAGACGGTTTATATTCTGTTGACAATGTTTTAAGATGATTGAGGATTGTGATGAGGCTTGCATTTTGCGCCACAGAAAGAAAAGAGCACCCTGTCGACTTTATCGAACAGATTGCCTGTGAATATGATTGGTCGTTTGAGCGGTATGCAGAAGATGAAATTAGCGTTTGTGTGGAAGGAAAACGCGCAAACTATCGTCTTGCTTTTTCATGGATGGAAGAGCATGAAGCACTTCATTTAGCTTGTTCGTTTGATCTTTCTATTAAAAATGCTCGAACAGCTGAAATACAGCGCTTATTGCTAGCAATTAATGAAAAGTTGTTGTTGGGACATTTTGATTACTGGCAAAGAAATAATTCAGTTATTTATCGACAAGGTCTTCTTTTGGCTGGTGGGATGCATCCATCTCATATACAGGTTGAAACATTGTTGATACATGCACTTAAAGCCTGTGAAAGCCATTATGTTGCATTTCAGATGGTTGCTTTGTCGGGAGAAAGTGCTTACAAGGCACTACAGTACACTTTGTTTGAAACTGTAGGGAATGCCTAAAATATACAGTCTGTTATTTTTACAGACGGTTTGCTGAAATATTGCTCATAGGGGGACATCAAGAATAGCGCGCACTCCCCCGAGTGGGCTCTCATCTAATTGTATATTACCACCATGGCTACGTGCTATGTCTTGAGCAATAGAAAGACCAAGTCCTGTTCCACTTGCATCTTGATTTCGCGCTTTATCAAGTCGAAAGAATGGCTTAAAAACTTCTGTGCGCATATCTTCATGAATTCCAGGTCCATTATCATCGATTATCAATATAAAAGATTCTTGTTGAGAGTTAGCGGTTAGTTTAACAGTCGTGCCGTAACAAAATGCATTTGATACAAGATTGCTGACCAAGCGTGTAAAAGCACGGGGACGTACTTGTATTTCTGTAGGACCTTCAATAGTGTAAGAAAATTGACGTTTGTGAAGACGAGCATCGGTGGAGAATTTTTGCATAAGAGCATTTAAATCAAAAGTCTTGACACTTTCACTTCCTTCACCACGAGCAAAAGCAAGATAATCTTCTAACATATTTTGCATGTCACTTACATCTTGCTCAAGCGGTTTAATATCAAAGTCAGTATTTACTAATGCCAGCTGAAGTTTAAAGCGTGTAAGAATGGTTCTTAAATCATGACTTACTCCTGAGAGCATCATGGTACGTTGTTCAATTTGGCGTTCAATACGTTCACGCATGCGTAAAAAAGCGATGCCTGCACGACGGACTTCATCAGCTCCTTGTGGTTGAAATCCTTTTGGTAAAGGACGACCGCGTCCAAAGCTTTCTGCTGCTTCAGCCAATTGTTGAATCGGTTTGATTTGATTGCGTAAAAAGTAAATTGCTATCAGCAATAAAACAAGAGCTGTTCCTACCATCCAGCTTAAAAAAATAGCAGTATTGGAAGCATAGGCTTGGCTGCGTGGAGCAAAGACGCGTAAAATGTTGTGACCAAGGTGGATACGGATTTCAACAAGATCAGAATCTCCTACGGTATCGATCCAGAAGGGACGGTTAATTTGGCGGGTGATTTCTTCACTTAAAAAATAGTCAAGAATTGCAAAAAATGGCTTAGGTCCTGGAGGGGGTAAGGAGGTAGGAGATAGAATAGAAATATTTAATCCCATACGTTGTTGTGCAATACGCTTGATATCTTCATAGTTATCTTGTTGGGGATATGTTTCAAGAATATCAATAATGGCTGAAATATCATGCACGACAGCCGTTGAAAGACGCTCGGTTACCATTTGCCAATGTCGTTCCATAAAGACATAAGCAATGACCGTTTGCAGAAGCACCATGGGAGCGATGATAATGATCAAAGAGCGAGCATAAAGCCGTTTAGGCATTTTTTTCGTTAACCATCGAAGAAAAAATCTTAAAGGTTTGATCATTCTTGTGCCTATTCAATAGAGAGTTTATACCCTATTCCTCGCACGGTTTGGAGCCATATAGGCAGTGCTGGGTTTTTTTCGATTTTACGACGAAGGCGGTTGATCTGCACATCAATGGCACGTTCACTTATATTGCTGTCATCGGTTGCGAATTTATGGCGCGGAATTGTATCGCCTGCATTTTCGGCAAACATGACCATCATTTCTTGTTCTTTATCTGTTAATTTAATAATTTCTCCTCCTTTTTTGAGTTCGCGTCGTGAAATTGAAAATATATAAGGACCAAAAACTATTTGCTCAATTTTAGGTTGGTGAGGGGGAAAACCACGTCGTAAAATGGCGTTGATGCGAAGGAGAAGTTCACGAGGGTCAAACGGCTTAGCCAGATAATCATCTGCCCCTGCTTCTAATCCACGGATACGATTGTCTATTTCTGATAAAGCTGTTAACATAAAGATAGGGACATCTTTTGTTTGGCGGAGTGAATGAGTGAGATCAATACCGTTTTCGCCAGGCATCATGACATCAACAATAAGAAGATCAAAATCTAAACTTGCTAACAGTCGTCTTGCTTCATTCGCATTAGCTGAAACTGAAACACGAAATCCATTTTTAATGAGAAACTGAAATAAAAGATTGCGAATACGTGTATCGTCATCAATCACAAGAAGGTGAGGGGCATCGTCACACAAAACTTGAACGTGATTGCTCATTCTTAAAAAACCTTGATAAAAATTTAGTTTACACAAAATGCAAGTTTACATAAGTTGTATAAAGCTGTCGAGCAGCACCTTTACCTTAAAGGAAAGAAAGTTTTATTTATAAATTTAAAAAAGTTATTTTTGAAAAGGATATTATGGGTAGTCTTAATATACATATTATTCCAGTTACGACATTCCAACAAAATTGCACTTTGCTTTTTGATAGTGAAAGTAAAACGGGGGTCCTCGTTGATCCTGGTGGTGATTGGCCACGAATTCAAGACGTAATCGAAAAGAATGGTGTTATCGTTGAGGCTATTTGGATAACACATGGTCATTTTGATCATGTAGGAGCAGCAATGCAAGTGAAAGAAGCGCTTAATGTAAAAATTATCGGTTCACATCGCGATGATAAGCCTGTGATGGATGCCGTGAGCGAAAGCGCAAAAAATTATGGCATCACTGATGCTTGCATCTGTATTCCTGACCAATGGTTAGAAGATGGTGAGTGCGTTCATTTTGCTGGACATGTGTTTAAGGTTTTTCACACCCCAGGACATTCCCCTGGTCATGTTATTTATTTCAATGAAAAAGAGCGCTTAGCCCTCTTGGGTGATGTTCTCTTTCGTGGTTCTATTGGACGTACGGACTTCCCCTTCTGTTCTTATGAAAAATTGATGCAATCTCTTCGAGAAAAAGTTTTACCCTTAGGCGATGATGTTTGTTTTATCTGTGGGCATGGTCCCAAAAGTAGCATAGGCTATGAGCGCCAAAATAATCCTTTTCTTCAAGATTTTAATATATGAGCAAATAAAAAAAACGCTTTGAAGCGTTTTTTTTGCCATTTAAGACTTTTTAGTAGGGCAGAACAGAAGTTAATTTATTGGGGCATAACAAACGTGTTCCAAACCATTACGGTCTCGGAAAGTTCCTGTTTTAGGGTTGAAAGAACGGTATTTTTTCTTGCAATAGTTAAGCCAATCAGATTCTAATGATTGTTGTACTGGCTCATATTCCACCGTTTGCGGAGCTTCATAAATTATCTGTTCCTGTGGAACCTGTTGATATACAATTTGATGCTGTGGTGCGGTTTGATAAACCACTTGTGGCTGTTCTGATTTTTTAAAAATTTTGCCGAGAAGTGCACCTGCTGCAAGAGCAAGAATGCCCATTGCTAAAGCTTCTCCTGAGTTATTTATATTAATACTACTGTGTTTTGTCTTTTTGCGCTCGACATAATGATATGTCTTGTGTTCAACATGATGGTGTTGTTGTGCTCCCCATTTATGGCTAACATAATGACGCGTGTGGGGATTATCAAAAGAGTGATGTTCACTATGAGAAAAATGGGAGCTAAAATTGTGAGACGGTAAACCAGCCTCCCTTCTCATGTCATAGTTATGATACCATGCCATATCTGCAAGCGTTGGATTTAATGGCATCAAAACGGTTGCAGTAGACATTGCTGATAATACCGCTAATCTGATCACTTTTTTCATAATGATGCTCCTTGTGTAAATTCGTATTTTTCACATCCTACACGTTTCAAACTGAATAGAGCCTGAACAATTTTGGACTTTATTGTGACAAAAAAATAAAAATTCATTTAGTTAAAACATTGCCGGTACAGTAAAATAAAATCATGACAGAATTTTGATTTCAATTAATGTACTCTTCTTAAGGTTAATTAAGCAGCTTGTATTTAGAGCACCAGATTTTTTACTATTGGTTATAAATTATTTATTGATGAGTACTTTTTTATTGCTTGATACAATATGAATTGAACAATAGGTGTATGAACAAAAGTTATCGTTTTTTATTATAGGCTTATGGTGCTAAGATAGAACCTTATTTGTGTGATTGAATACAGTCCTGTTTGACTACTCTCTTGTGAGGCTAAATATTGAGTTCGATATCATATTATAACTGTATAAATATAATATATTGCGGGAACTTTTTTGATATATGGGAAACATTCTTGTTGGGATATGGCTGTTAGTTTGACAGTATTGGCATGACAAAATGCATTTGACACAATATTGCTGATGAGACGCGTGAAGGCACGTGGACGTGCTTGTATTTGTGTAGGGCTTTCAATGGTGTAGGAAAATTGGCGTTTGTGAAGATGTGCATCGGTAGAGAATTTTTGCATAAGAGCATTTAAATCAAAAGTTTTAACACACTCACTTTCTTCACTACGGGCAAAAGCAAGGTAATCTTCTAACATATTTTACATGTCGCTCACATCTTGTTCAAGCTGCTTAATATCAAAGTCAGTATTTGCTAATGTTTGCTGAAGTTTAAAACGGGTGAGAATGGTTCTTAAATCATGGCTTACACCCGAAAGCATCGTGGTGCGTTGTTCGATATAGTTAGAAGATGGTGAGTGTGTGTATTTTGCTGGACATGAGTTTAGGGTTTTACATACACTGGGGCATTCCCTTGGTCATGTTATTTATTTCAATGAAAAAGAGCACTTAGCCCTTTTGGGTGATGTTCTCTTTCGTGGTTCTATTGGACGTACGGACTTCCCCTTCTGTTCTTATGAAAAATTGATGCAATCCCTTCGAGAAAAAGTTTTACCCTTAGGCGATGATGTTTGTTTTATCTGTGGGCATGATCCCAAAAGTAGCATAGGCTATGAGCGCCAAAATAACCCTTTTCTTCAAGATTTTAATATATGAGCAAATAAAAAACGCTTTGAAGCGTTTTTTTTTGCCATTTAAAACTTTTTTAGTAGGACGGAACAGAAGTTAATTTATTGGGGCATAACAAATGTGTTCCAAACCATTACGGTCTCGAAAGGTCCCTGTTTTAGGGTTAAAGGAACGGTATTTTTTCTTGCAATAGTTAAGCCAATCAGATTCTAATGATTGCTGGAGTGGCTCATATGCCACTGTTTGCTGCACTTGATAAACTCTTTGATTTTGCGGAACTTTTTGATAAATTACCTGATTTTGTGGTACTATTTGATAAACCACTTGTGGCTGTTCTGGTTTTTTTAAAATTGTACCAAGAATCGTACCTGTTGCAAGACCAAGAATACCCACCGCTAAAGCATCTCCTGAGTTATCTATATGAATATTACTGTGTTTTGTCTTTTTGCGCTCGACGTAATGATATGTTTTGTTTTCAACATGATGATAATGGTGGTGGTGATGATGATGTTGTTGTTGTTGTTGTTCCGTCTTACTCTGTTTGGCTACAGACCTTTCATGTTTGGCTTTAAATCTTCTCTTGTCGTCATCAGAACTCTTGTGGAAATCATCAACAAACTTTTGGAAATCATCAGATAAAAAGCTACGTTTTTTATCAGAACAATGGGAGCGAGAAAAACCGCAAGGCAGAATATCAGCTTTCTTCCTCATTTCCCTTATCGCATCATCTGTTTCTTTACGCATCTTCCTCATCATATCATCTATTTCTCTCGAGATAGAGTCACTACGATTCCATGCCATATCCGCAAGCGTTGCATTTAGCGGCATCAAAACGGTCACAGTTGACATTGCTGATAATACCGCTAACCTGATCACTTTTTTCATAATGATGCTCCTTGTGTAAATTCGTATTTTTCACATCCTACACGTTTCAAACTGAATAGAGCCTGAACAATTTTGGGCTTTATTGTGACAAAAAAATAAAAATTTATTTAGTTAAATCTATCGCGGAGACAGTAAAATGAAATCATAACAGAATTTTGATTTCAATTAATGTACTCTGCTTGAGGTTAATTAATAAGTTTGTATTGAGAGTCCACGATTTTTTACTATGGAATATAAACTCTTTATTTAGGGATAATTTTTTATTGTTTGGTACAATATGAATTGAACAATAGGGATATGAATAAAAGTTATCATTTTTTATCATAGGCTTATGGTGCTATGATAAAGTCTTATTTTACTTTATTTGTGTTATAGGACAGTGTCCTATTTGAATATTTTCTTGTAAGGATAAATAATATTGAGTTAGATATCAGAGTATAACTGTATAAAGATAATATATTTTAGAAATTTTTTATAAAATGTTTCCACTCATGTTGTTTTAGACAAATTGAAGCACCCTTGATGTTGGAGGTTGTCTATTTTTCGGATAACGCTGTTTGCTTTTGAGCTTTCGTCTTTTTTTAGAAGAGCTGAAGATTATTTTATGCGGTTTGAAATTTTTTGCTCCTTCATTGATTGCGTTTTTTTCGTTTTATTGTTGCTTGATTAGGGGTGTTTTTACGAGATTTTCCTTTTTGATTTTCCAAAATACCAGTGTCCATGGTTGGTCCCATGTGTGCAAGGTCTGGTTTGGAGAAAAGACTTGGTTGTAATACGCGCTCATGGGTGGATTGTTCGCTATGATGTGTTAAGGGATTTTCCGCGAGTTCTAGTTCTATCTTTTGTAATTGTTTGATTTCATCGCGAAGGCGTGCTGCTTCTTCAAAATTAAGATCAGCAGCTGCTTCATGCATTAATTTTTCGAGGTGTTTAATATGAGATGCTAAATTGTTGCCAACCATATTTTTTTTCTCGATGACATCAGGGATATTTGTACGAATATGGTTGTTTTCATAGCCTGAATTGAGAATATCTCCGATATTTTTTTTGATACTTTTCGGTGTGACATGGTGTTCTTCATTATAGGCTATTTGTTTTTGTCGACGTCTTTGTGTCTCCTGTAAGGCTCGTTTTATGGAACCAGTGATCGTATCTGCATAGAGGATAACACGGCCATCTACGTTACGTGCAGCACGTCCGATTGTTTGTATGAGGGAAGTTTCAGAGCGCAAAAAGCCCTCTTTATCGGCATCTAGAATGGCAACAAAACCACATTCTGGAATATCTAAGCCTTCTCGGAGCAAGTTGATACCGATGAGGACATCAAAGGTGCCAAGCCGAAGATCGCGTAGAATCTCAATGCGTTCTAATGTATCAATGTCAGAATGCATATAGCGTACACGAATACCTTGTTCGTGGAGATATTCCGTTAAATCTTCGGCCATACGCTTTGTGAGAACTGTCACCAATGTACGGTAGCCTTTTTGAATTGTTTTACGAATTTCATTCACAACATCATCGACTTGATTTTTGGCTGGACGAACCTCTGTTGGTGGGTCAACAAGCCCTGTGGGGCGAATAACTTGTTCTGCAAAAGTACCGTGAGATTGTTCTATTTCCCACCGTCCAGGTGTTGCGGAGACAGCAATCGTTTGTGGGCGCATAGCATCCCATTCTTCAAAGCGCAAAGGACGGTTATCCATACAAGAAGGGAGGCGAAAACCATATTCTGCTAAGGTTGCTTTTCTACGAAAGTCACCTCGGTACATGCCACCAATTTGGGGAATGGTTACGTGGCTTTCATCGATAAAAACAAGAGCATTATTTGGAATGTATTCGAACAAGGTTGGTGGTGGTTCTCCGGGTTTTCGTCCCGTTAAAAAGCGTGAATAATTCTCGATTCCAGAGCATGAGCCGGTAGTTTCCAACATTTCTAAATCAAAAATTGTACGTTGTTCTAAACGTTGTGCTTCTAAAAGACGTCCAGCCGCATTTAATTCATCGAGGCGTTGAACGAGTTCCATTTTGATCGATTTCATCGCTTGGTTAAGTGTTGGGCGTGGTATTACGTAGTGTGAGTTGGCATAAATTTTAATCGATTGAAGATCGCCTGTTTTTTGACCCGTTAGAGGATCAAATTCTGTAATTGTTTCCACTTCATCACCAAAGAGCGAAATACGCCAAGCACGATCTTCGAGGTGGGCAGGGAAAATTTCGATTGTATCCCCTCGAACACGAAAGGAACCACGAATGAAATTGATATCTTGTCGATAATACTGTTGAGAGACTAAATCAGCCAAGAGTTTTCGTTGATTGAGTTTGTCCCCTTTTGCTATTTGGAAGGTCATAGCAGTATAAGTTTCTACTGAACCAATCCCGTAGATACAGGATACAGATGCGACAATAATGACGTCATCACGCTCTAAGACAGCACGTGTTGCAGCATGGCGCATACGGTCGATTTGTTCATTAATTGAGGATTCTTTTTCAATATAGGTATCAGAGCGTGCAACGTAGGCTTCTGGCTGATAATAGTCATAATAGGAAACAAAATATTCGACGGCATTATGGGGAAAAAAACTTTTAAATTCCCCATAAAGCTGCGCTGCTAGAGTTTTATTGGGAGCTAATATTAAAGCTGGACGCTGTGTTTTTTCAATGATATTGGCCATTGTATAGGTTTTTCCTGAGCCGGTAACACCCAAAAGCACTTGTGTACGTTCATTTTTTTGAATTCCCTCAACCAGAGTTTTAATGGCTTGAGGTTGATCCCCCGCTGGTTTAAAAGATGTTTCGAGTTGAAATGGAATGCCACCTTCAGATTTTTCAGGACGAATAGGGCGGTGAGGTGTCCATAATGCACCATTCTTAAAAAGAGGATTGCCTGAAGCAATAAGAGCAGAAAGAGCTTCTACTGTTGCAGTAACACCATTTTTCATTGTTGTATCCTTTGATAGAAAAGTGCTGGTGATTTTAAAGAAAATACTAATTTTTACAATTTCATTACGACAACAGCAAAACGTTATTGAACAGATTTGTTTTGGTTTATTGGAGCCTTCATTAGGATATTGATCAAGTTTTTTCTATGAGACAACTTCTTCGAAGTATTTCTTTGGAGGGAGCATATTTGTGGTTGTTCGTGAACACTATTGCATTTTTACCATAATGATATTCAAGAGGGCATAAGTTATTATGGCTGTTATGGAGAATAATCGGTACGTTTGGGCATTAAAGACATTGTATATGTGTGATAAAGATCATTTCCATCTTTAAATGAAAGATAACGAGATGACACCCAACCTATTTGAGTGTTATATCGGATATGGCACCAATTTCCTTCACAGTTTTTAACAAAAACTAATTCTCCAGCAGAGATTAAGCCGCAAAGTGCATACTGAGTGCTGGGACCTGTTCTAAAATTAAGATTTCTCGTAACAAAAGCATCTGCTGCCTCTGATATTGTTGTGGCTAAAAAGAAAGAGCCAAACATAAAAAAAATGACGATTTTTTTCATTTTTCTGTAAAGAATTTCTTTAGAGATTTTCTATCCTTCTCTCTTCATATTCCATATAATTTCTTTTACTAGATTATGATAAAACAGAAAAAAATACAATTCTTTCTTCTTTAGGATACTTTAAAGAGAAGAGTGAAGTTTAACGTTTTAAACACCAAAATGAGATGTTTTAATCACTATTTGTGCATGTTTTGTTTCCTTTATTTATTTTTGTATGGAAAACAGCGATACTGTACTATATAATAAAAAAGATCGTAGTTTTCGGATTCCAAAAGTAATTTTGGAAGCCGTTTTTTGTATTTTTATTAAACCTTCCGTGTAATAGAAAGGGACGGATTATGGAAAAAGTTCCGATGACTACAGCTGGTTTTGAGAGTCTTAAAGAAGAGTTGCGTTGGCGTCAACAACAGGAGCGTCCGCGAATTATTGAAGCAATTTCTGAGGCGCGTGCGCATGGTGATTTATCTGAAAATGCTGAGTATCATGCAGCTAAAGAAGCGCAAAGTCATAATGAGGGGCGTATAAATGAGCTTGAAGATTATATCGCACGAGCAGAAGTTATAGATGTCTCGCGTCTTTCAGGTGACAAAATAAAATTTGGCGCAACCATTAAACTCTTGGATGAGGACACTGAAGAAAAAAAAGTGTATCAGATCGTAGGAGATCAAGAAGCTGATGTAAAGGTTGGTAAAATCTCTATTTCTTCGCCTATCGCACGTGCACTTATTGGCAAGCAAGAAGGTGATGTGATTGAGGTGAATGCACCAGGTGGTGCGCATAATTACGAGATCATTAAGGTTCAGTACATCTAAATAACATATGGATTATTATGCGTGTATCTTTGGACGAAACTGAGATTATTGCGCCTCACTTGAAAAGGCGTTTATCGGGAGTAACATCTACGATTATTCAGCTTATTCCACTGCAACGCGAACAAGGTGTGCGTATATCCACTTTGGGGTTTGGTTTACCACGAACTTTGCCAACTCTTGCCTTTAGGGACCTTTTCGGACTTTGGAAAAGTCCGAAAGGGAAGCCATTTCGTATTTGGCATGCACGACGCAATATTGAGATGCTTTGCGGGATCTTTTTGCGCGATGTTTTGCGAATGAAGCTGAAACTTATCTTCACATCGGCTTCACAACGTCATCATAAGCCTTTTACCAAATGGTTGATTCGCTGTATGGATAGGGTTATCGCTACCAGTACACGTACGGGCGTCTATTTAGAAGTGCCTCATAAGGTTATTATGCATGGGGTGGATGTGAGGCGTTTTACTCCACCACACACTCTTGATGATTGCTTTTCTTCGACAGGATTTCCAGGAAAATATGCGGTAGGATGTTTTGGGCGTCTGCGCTACTCAAAGGGAACAGATTTATTTGTTGATGCCATGATAGCATTATTGCCTGACTATCCTGAATGGACAGCACTTATCGCTGGTCGTACGACAGAGCAATATTATCATTTTGAAAAAGAATTACGCCAAAAGATTGCTAAGGCTGGTCTGGATGATCGCATTATTTTTCTTGGTGAGATTCTGGACATCCCTTTATGGTACCGTCGTTTAACACTTTATGTTGCACCCTCTCGTACAGAAGGTTTCGGTTTAACACCATTAGAAGCAATGGCATCACAGGTTGCGGTTGTAACGAGTGATGCAGGAGCTTATAAAGAATTGGTTGTAGAAGCGACAGGAACAGTTGTAAAAGCAGGAGATGGAGCGGCTTTAACGGCAGCAATTGAACCTTATTTTGCTGATGTAGAAAAAACATTGGCAGCCGGAAAGAAAGCTTTAACCCATGTTCGTACGCACTTTCCTTTGGAAAAGGAGACAGCGGAGATTGGGCGTGTCTACAAAGAACTGTTTGCAGAAAAAACACTTTGATATGATATCAAAAATCTTCTTGAGGGATGATAAAAGTATTTTTCTTAAAGGTTTTTCATAGTCATCAAGAAAACAGCTCAATGATATAAATGTTATTTTACAAAATTTATATGTCTTTAGTAGAATGCTATAAGAAGTTCTCAAAATTTTGGATAAAAGATTAAAAATGTATACGCTTGAGAGCGATGTAGTTTATGATAAAGCATACTAGGAGAGAGGGAAGCTACTTTTATTCATTGATATTTTATAATAAGAAAATAATGCTTTAACTCAAGTCTGGGGATTTATGCACTATCTTATACGGTGTCGTACTGATATTGTTCGTTTTGTAAGACTTAAATAGATAGCAAAAAAACGTTTTCTTGTCTTAAAAAGATAATGATGGTATCTCCATGAATAAAATAGTCGTACATATTTTCAATAAATTCATAATAAGATGGATTTAAGATCAATATATATGATTTTTATAGATAAATTACCTTTTCAATTTGAATAAGAGCTTTGAGTACCGTAAGATTTTCTCATGTAAAATCTGTTGATATTAAATTAATGAGAGCTATCTTCTTGCACATCACAATTGGAAGAAGGCATGTGGTGGATAAAAACTATTGAAGACAGGGTGTAAAGAGATTTCTTATAAATTGTCTGAAATGCAGGCTGTTACGATATTAGCAGAAAGAAAATAATATGGTGGTACTAATTTATATCTTATTTTGTAGTAGCGACTTGCACCTTATTATTATTTAAGTAAAAATGATGGTGCCCATTTTATATCTTTCATAAGGGCTGTCGTGAAATGGGGGTGATGAGTATTGTGAGATGTTTTTTACAAGCTTGTGAGTTCGTAATATAATAGCATTTTATTTTCTATAAGGGTGTAACTCTATTAAAAAGAAAAACACTTTTATCAGCAAATGTTCATATTTTTGCATGAGAGATTATTCGTAAAAAAGAATGTTCTATGCGTCCACTTTATTTGATAAAGAAGATCAATAAAGTGAAGTTTTATATGTTATGGCTTTGAGAATATCGGTATTTGATTGTTTTTGTTGAATTATTTTTATATCATTGATATGATGTTTTGTATGAAATTTTAGGAAATCTTCAGTAGATTGGGTGAGGAGTGAATATTATGACGCATACTGTTCTCGCCTTTTTATCTTGTCAATTTTTTATCATGGTAGCATAAAATACTCTATACATTAGAATTGTTCACGCCAGAAAGCGGGAATAAAAAGGACGAATATTGTTATGATTTCAAGGCGTCCAGCTAACATTAGAAAACTTAAAATCCATAAAGCATGATCGTTGATTGTAGAGAAATTACCAGTAGGGCCAATAATATCTCCAAAGCCTGGACCAACATTTGAAAGTGCGGTTAAGACCCCCGTAAAGGCAGAGGTAAAGTCAAGACCGGTTGTAAGCAAAAGTGCAGTGCCGATAACAAGGCAAAACATATAAAGACAGACAAAAAACAAAACGGCTTGAGCAACATCATTTGATATATTTGAGTGATCGTAGCGCGCTTTTACAACGACATTAGGAGAAAGAAGTTTTTCTATATTTGTTTGTGTAATACGCCAAAGAATAATGAGGCGATTGATTTTCATGCCACCAGAAGTAGAACCAGCACATCCGCCTGTAAAAGAAACAATAAAGAAAATTCCAAGCGCAAACGCTCCCCAAAGTTGATAATCTTCAGCGCTGTAACCGGTGGTGCTAATAATGGATGAAAGGTGAAAAATGACATCAAGAAAAATCAAGTAGAACGCGCGATGATCATAAAACCGTAGCCATGCCGCTAAAGCAAAGCTGAAAAGGAGAACGATATGGAGAAAAACAATCACTTGTGGGTCAAGGAAGCGTTTGGAGTGTCCAGGAAGGACTAATTTAACATAAAGTACGAAGGGTAGAGCAGAAAGCAACATGAAGATTGTTGAAATAATTAAGATGGCTGGTGTATCAGAAAAATAGCCAAAAGAAGCATCATGCGTTGAAAAACCAGCTGTTGCTACTGTACTCATTGCATGGTTAATGGCATCAAATAAATTCATGCCTGCAGCAAAATAAGAAAGCATACAAGCCAATGTTAACCCAACATAAGCGATGATAATTCCGTTAGCAATTTGGTTGATGCGAGGCAATATTTTTTCAGATTTATCAGATGATTCCATATGAAAAAGCCGCACGCCACCCACACGCAGTGAAGGCAAAATTAAGAGGGCTAAACCGATAAAACCAATGCCCCCAATCCAGCATATAAGAGAACGCCATAATAAAATACTTCGCGATAAATTATCAAGATCAGAAAGGACTGTGGAGCCTGTTGTTGTAATTCCAGAAACAGATTCAAAAATGGCTCCTGCTAGAGAAATGGGAAGAGGAGAAAGATAAAGAGGTAAGGCACCTACGATGCTTCCTGTAAGCCAAAGACAAACAGTGAGCATAAAGCCAAGCCGTGCTGAAAAACGACAAGTAGCTCCCTTAGTTGCTAGAAGAATCAGCGTTGCTAACATGGTGGTTATGGCACAAGAATAGAGAAAGCTTATCCAATTACGATTGTTGTCGTGCAAATCCACAAAAATTGGCAAAAGCATTGCTCCTCCCATGATTAAGGCAAAACGTGCACAGACATTGATAATAAATTGAAAAATGATCGTTCCCTATCTTTGTATCTCTTTTTATTATGGTTTTGTGCTCATAAGAAGTTACATTTTTCTCTTTATAGGATAAGGATTAATTCTTAACATTAGCGTGCCTTGATGAATTAGTAATCAGACCTTTTCATAAAACTTGAAAAGAAGTATACATAACATAATTAGGGCTCTTGAAAAATATTTTTTTAAAAGGCTGCATTCCGTTATCATTTATAGAATAATTAAGTTATAATAAAGTGAAGGGGATTTAATGGTACAATCGCATATTCGTCTGCTGATTATTGGCTCAGGTCCGGCTGGTTATACAGCGGCGATCTATGCAGCAAGAGCAATGCTTAAGCCTGTTTTGGTGACGGGCTTGCAGCAGGGGGGGCAATTGACAATTACAACTGATGTTGAGAATTATCCAGGTTTTGCAGATCCCATTCAAGGACCATGGTTGATGGAACAAATGGCGAAACAAGCTGAGAATATGGGGACAAAAATTGTCTATGATACAATTATAAAGGCTGATTTGTTGAAGTATCCTTTTGTCTTATATGGGGATTCAGGAACACAATATTCTTGTGATGCACTGATTATTGCAACAGGAGCTCAAGCGCGCTGGCTTGGTTTAGAAAGTGAACAGACCTTTATGGGCGGAGGTGTTTCTGCTTGTGCTACATGTGATGGCTTTTTTTATCGTGATAAGGACGTTATTGTCGTGGGAGGAGGAAATACGGCTGTTGAAGAAGCACTTTATTTATCGCATTTGGCTAAAAGTGTAAGCGTGGTTCACAGGCGGGGGCAGTTTCGGGCAGAAAAAATTTTGCAAGATAGGTTGCTGGCTTGTAATAATGTACGTGTTCTTTGGGATCATGTGGTTGAAGAAATTGTGGGGCTGCCAGCTCAAGATTCAATGGGCGCTGTTGTAACAGGGGCACGTCTGAAAAATGTTAAGACAGGTCACGAGATGAAAGTGAATGCAGAGGGCATATTTATTGCCATTGGGCATGATCCTACTGTTTCTCTGTTTGAAGGACAGCTGAAACAAAAACGAGGCGGCTATTTATGGACAGCACCGGACTCAACAGCAACAAGCATTGCTGGTGTTTTTGCTGCTGGGGATGTGACAGATGAAACATTCCGCCAAGCTGTAACAGCTGCGGGAAGAGGATGTATGGCAGCGTTGGAAGCAGAACGGTTTTTGGATATACCCAAGCGTTAGTCACTCATTGAGAACATAGAGAATATAGAGGTAGAATTAATTGTGGCGCCACCGTTGGATTGGGATAAGTTAAGGGTTTTTCACGCTGCAGCAGAAGCGGGATCTTTTACGCATGCTGCTCAAAAACTTCATTTATCTCAATCAGCCGTTTCACGACAGGTTTCGGCTTTAGAACAAGAGGTTGGGGTATCCTTATTTCAACGTCATGCGCGTGGTTTGATTCTTACAGAACAGGGAGAAACTCTTTATCGTACAGCTCATGATGTTTTGATGAAGCTTGAAAGTGTGCGTTTGCAATTAAGTGAAAGCTATGCAAAACCAACGGGGCACTTGCGTGTGACCTCGACCTTTGGAATGGGGGCAGGGTGGATTGCAGAGCGTATGCCAGAATTTCTTAGTCTTTATCCTGATATGCAGGTTCAGCTTTTGCTTTCCGATGAAGAGCTTGATTTGACAATGTGTCATGCGGACTGTGCTGTTCGCTTGCATCAACCCAAACAACCTGATCTTATACAAAGAAAACTCTTTACAATTCATATGCATGTTTATGCTTCGGAAAAGTATATTGCAAATTATGGAAAGCCGGAAAAATTGTCTGATCTCGATGAGCATCGTATTATTTCGTTCGGTGAACCTGTTCCACCTTATTTGTCTGGTTTAAATTGGTTGGAAAAGGCTGGTAGAAGTGATGGATCATTGCGCGTTTCAGTTTTACAAATCAACAATATCATCTCAATAAAGAATGCGCTTATGCGTGATCTTGGGATTGCTGTGCTTCCTGATTATATCGTCAATAATGATGAGCATTTAGTGCGTCTTTTTCCTGATATGGTTGATATTCCTTCTTTTGATACTTTTTTTTGTTATCCTTATAATTTAAAGAATTTGGCAAGGTTAAATGCTTTTCGAGATTATATTTTTTTAAAAGCTCGCCAGTGGTCTTTTTAATATTAATATCTTAATTTATAAGGAATAATTAGCTGTGCGGGTAAATATTTTTGAAAAGAGGGATAAATGTTTTTTATGAATACTAGCAACCATGAGGGTTATTATATATTGAAAAATGGACAATCGTGTGATGGTGTAGTTAACATTTTTACTATTTAATTAAAGAGAGTGGTACATGATGGAGACAAATTTAAAGCTATGTGTTTATTGCATAGCAGATACGCTTAAGTCTTTGTTGTGCTTTTCCTTATAAAATGACATAGAATATTATCTCTTGATTATGTTGCCTCCCAGTTTCGTTTTCTTGAGTGTTCCCTTACGAAGATCTATCAGATTGATTTTATCTCTGAGGATTTTCCAAATTTGCCGGACATATGTCCGGCTTTTTTTTAATTTTTGAAAGAGTCCCTAGAAATTGCAATATATGGGAAGATGATAAAGAAAAAATTTCGAAACTGGTGGATATCCAACAATTTTTTAAGAATACTAAAATTCAATGAGGAGTTTGAGAGGGGGTATTCTATTGTACTGTAAAAGTCTGTCTTTTAGGGGCGTGATATAAAATATTTAAAACCTTATACATGAAGTGCTTTTTATTAGAATGTGAGGTGAATATTTAAGGCAGGTCTTGTTCATAAAGCCTATGAAGTAAATCAAGTAGTTATTAAATAGAACTTAAAGGAAACTGGATTGTTTACACAACGATGGGAGGTGGCTTCTTCTTCGTTTTAGGACGAAGAAGAAGCTGAGAAATAGAAGAGATTTTATTGTAAGGGCCTTTGATTATAAGGGCAATTGTGTTTAAAAGTGCTCGGTCTTTTTTAGAGTTATAAATTGAATGGAGAAAGTAGAATAGGCTTGTCATCTCTTATGATAATAGACCGATTCATTTATTTGATAGCTAAATTTTTTTGATCTTTATCTACAGCATCTATTTTTGTGTTTATTCATAGATATTTTTGCTGAATCGATAGATTTAGACCATGACACAGTTTCAGATATTTTCTCGGATATACTAACATTCGGCAAAAAACAATCACAAGAGATGATATTAAAAATTTTAAATTAAACTGTTGCAAAAACGCTGTATACGTATACAAGCTTTTTCAAGTAATTCTTCTGATGTTGCATAAGAAATACGAAAAGCTGATCCAAGTCCAAAAGCAGATCCTTGGACGACAGCAACAGCTTCTGTTTCTAGAAGCGCTATGGCAAAGTCTTCATCATTCGTAATACGTTGACCATTGGGTGTTTTCTTTCCAATAAGTCCGGTGCAAGAAGGATAAACATAAAAAGCACCCTCAGGCGTTGGACAGTGAATGCCAGGAGCTTGATTTAGCATGGAGACAACGAGATCACGGCGTGCTTGAAAAATATTTTTATTTTTAGCAATAAAGTCTTGTGGCCCGTTGAGTGCTTCAACCGCAGCCCATTGTGAAATGACACTTGTTCCAGATGTTTGCTGTCCTTGAATGGTATCCATGGCTTTAATTAATTCTTGTGGTCCGCCTGCATAACCGATTCTCCATCCCGTCATCGCATAGGCTTTAGAAACACCATTCATTGTGAGTGTACGCTCATAAAGCGCTGGTTCTACTTGAGCTGGAGTCACAAAGGTAAAACCCTCATATGTGAGATGTTCATATATATCATCGGAAAGGATATAAACATGAGGATATTTTACTAAAACATCTGTGAGTTTTTTCAATTCATTATGTGTATAAGCGGCACCTGATGGATTTGAAGGAGAGTTAAAGATGAACCATTTGGTTTTGGGGGTAATGGCAGCTTCTAGCTCTTGTGGTTGGAGTTTATAAGAAAATTCGGCTTTTGTTTCTAAAAAGACAGGCGTACCATCGTTGAGTGCGACCATTTCTGGATAACTAACCCAATAAGGGGATGGAATGATGACCTCATCTCCTTTATTCAAAGTTGCCATGAATGCATTAAAGAGAATTTGTTTTCCACCAGTACCAACAATAATTTGTTCTGGTTGATAAAGAAGGTTATTTTCTCTTTTAAACTTTGCAGAAATTGCTTGGCGCAATTCTGGAATTCCAGATATGGGAGGGTATTTTGTTTTTCCCCTTCGAATAGCTTCAATAGCCGCGTTTTTGATGTTGTCTGGGGTATCAAAGTCTGGCTCTCCAGCACTTAAAGCAATAACATTGCGCCCTAATGCTTTTAAATGACGGGCCTTTTGAGAAGCAGCAATTGTTGCAGAAGGTTTGATACGAGACAGTTTGTCGGCAATAAAAGCCATAATTTTAAATCCTTATATTATATCAACAAATGGTTATTGCTTTAAGGATATTCTATAAGAGATTATATTGTATGCAATAAAAAACTTCCAAAATACTCTTACACGGGCTTTATATTCTTCTTTTTTGAGATATTTTACAAGATAATCTCTTCGTAGATTTTATGAAAGTTTTTGAGGAAGTATAAAAGAGGTTTGATGAATTGTGCAAAGGAGATAAACAGTCTTTTATTTTAACAAGGTAAAATAATGCTTTATACAAAATAAGAAATCTTCGTCTCTACAGACGAAGATTTCTAAATAAAATATTGCAGAATTTAAACTTTAAAGTGCTGCAAGGTTACCAGCGGCAAATTTTCCTGAACGACGATCTTGAAGAACATCATAAGAGATTTTTTGCCCTTCATTAAGACTGTTTAGACCTGAACGCTCGACGGCAGAAATGTGTACAAATACATCTGCACTACCATCACTAGGCTGAATGAATCCGA
This sequence comes from Bartonella sp. AP88XZML, assembly GCF_042195565.1. Classification (NCBI taxonomy): domain Bacteria; kingdom Pseudomonadati; phylum Pseudomonadota; class Alphaproteobacteria; order Hyphomicrobiales; family Bartonellaceae; genus Bartonella; species Bartonella sp. AP88XZML. Next base: position 126,050 of record NZ_JBHIOQ010000029.1, read on the forward strand.
AACCTTTTGTTGTATTAAACCACTTAACTGTTCCTGTAGACATAGGAAACTCCTTAGAATATATAATTATATTGAGCATTGAAGCTTTTATTCCTTCAATACGGTTGTAGATCGAAATTAGGTGGGAGAAGTTTCGTCGAAAGTGCAGATTGCACAGGAAAGAAAGTCACGTAACCGAAAATTCGATGAAACCTCTATAAAAGTTTTTAGAACAAAAAGCAAGTCTTAATCAATTTTTATATAAAGAAAAAATAAGAAAACAGTGTACATTTTGCTAAGTAGAAAAAAATTCAACTAAAATAACTTTGTAGTGAACGTACCTCAAGGTGCCTTTTTTTGAGTGCTTTGATCGCTTCTACGACGGCTTCGGCTCCAGATATTGTTGTATAATAGGGAACATTTTGCATGAGTGCTGCATAACGTAATGATTTTGAGTCTGAGATGGCACTGGCAGTGCTAGTTGTATTAAAAATCAATTGAATTTGGCGATTACGAATAGCATCTTCAATATGGGGGTGTCCCTCTAGAACTTTGTTGATTTTTTTTGCTTCAACGTGGTGTTCGGTGAGAAATTTTTGTGTTCCACTTGTGGCGACAACAGAAAAGCCAAGCTCAGTTAAACGTTTTACAGGATTTAAGATGCGTTTTTTATCTTCATCCCTTACAGAAACGAACAAAGTTCCCTCTTTAGGGAGTTTTACACCAGCTCCAAGTTGGGCTTTAGCAAAAGCAAGCGAAAATTCATAGTCAAGACCCATAACTTCACCGGTTGAGCGCATTTCTGGACCAAGAAGTGTATCAACACCTGAAAAACGAGCAAAAGGAAATACTGCTTCCTTGACAGCAATATGTTGTTTTTTCTGCAAAGAAGGTAATCCACCATAAGCTTGAAGAGCATCATGAAGCGTTTCTCCTGCCATAATACGTGCAGCCATTTTAGCAATAGGGCGACCAATCGTTTTTGCAACAAATGGGACAGTACGTGAAGCACGGGGATTGACTTCTAAGACATAAATGGTGTCATCTTTTATAGCATATTGTACATTCATTAAGCCGCGAACATGAAGTGCTTGTGCTAATGCTTTGGTTTGGCGCTCTAATTCAGTAACTATTTTATTTGAGAGCGTATGGACTGGTAGAGAACATGCTGAATCACCAGAGTGGATACCAGCTTCTTCAATATGTTCCATAATACCAACGATTAGTGTTTCTTTGCCATCACATAGACAATCAACATCTACTTCAATTGCTTCTGTTAAATAGGTATCAAAGAGAAGCGGATTTTTACCAAGCAATATATTGATTTGTCCTGTTGTGTCGTTAGGATAACGGACTTTGATATCTTCTGAAATTAATTCGGGGACACTCTCAAGTAAATAATTTTGTAAGCTACGTTCATCACGGATAATTTGCATAGCACGTCCTCCTAAAACATAAGAGGGACGTACAACCAAGGGAAAGCCTAGTTCGTGGGCAATGAGGCGTGCTTGTTCAATGGAGTGGGCAATACCATTTTGAGGTTGTGTTAAATTAAGTTTAAATAACAGTTTTTGAAAGCGATCTCTATCTTCTGCTAAGTCGATAGCGTCAGGTGAAGTACCTAGGATGGGGATGTTGTGTTTTTCTAGAGCGCTTGCCAATTTCAAGGGTGTTTGTCCGCCAAATTGGACGATGACTCCAACCAAATCTCCTTTTTCCTGTTCTGCTTCTAAAATAGCGATAACGTCTTCTGTTGTTAAAGATTCAAAGTAAAGGCGATCAGAGGTATCATAGTCGGTTGAAACTGTTTCAGGATTACAGTTAATCATAATCGCTTCAAATCCTGCATCACGCAGTGCAAAAGCAGCGTGGCAGCAACAGTAATCAAATTCAATACCTTGCCCAATGCGGTTTGGTCCACCGCCTAAAATAGCAATTTTTTTGCGTTCAGAAACGTGTGCTTCCGAGTGCTCTACACCTGCAAAGGGAACTTCATATGTTGAATACATATAGGCTGTAGGAGAAGAAAATTCAGCGGCACAAGTATCAATCCGTTTGAAGACGTGTTTAACATTCAGTGATTTGCGTAAAGCTGCGATATAATCGGGTTCTTTCCCTGTAAGGGAGGCTAATCGCGCATCTGAAAAGCCCATAGCTTTTAACATACGTAAGTTATCTGCGTCTTGGGGTAATCCATGAATGCGGATACGCTGTTCCATTTCAATGATGGAGGCTATTTGTTCTAAAAACCACGGATCAATTTTGCTAATTTGGTGAATCTCATTTAAGGGTAAGCCTGTGCGCATGGCTTGAGCAATATAGCGTAGACGATCAGGGCTTGGTATGGCAATGGCGGAGCGTATAGAACTTTTTTCATCCCCTTCAGCATGCTCTGGAATCACAATTTCATCAAGCCCCGTAAGCTCTGTTTCAAGTCCACGGAGTGCTTTTTGTAACGATTCTTGAAAAGTGCGTCCAATTGCCATGACTTCTCCTACAGATTTCATCGCAGTTGTGAGGACAGGTGATGAACCGGGAAATTTTTCGAACGCAAAACGAGGAATTTTTGTCACAATATAGTCAATAGAAGGCTCAAATGATGCTGGTGTTGCACCACCCGTGATATCATTTTTTAATTCATCAAGTGTATAACCAACAGCCAGTTTAGCCGCTACTTTAGCAATGGGAAACCCCGTTGCTTTTGAGGCAAGCGCTGAAGAGCGAGAAACACGCGGATTCATTTCAATAACAATGAGGCGCCCATTTTCAGGATTGACAGCAAACTGTACATTGGATCCCCCCGTTTCAACACCAATTTCACGCAAAACAGCAATCGAAGCATTACGCATACATTGATATTCTTTATCGGTTAAGGTGAGAGCAGGTGCTACAGTGATCGAATCACCGGTATGAATCCCCATCGGATCAATGTTTTCAATAGAACAAACGATGATACAATTGTCGTTCTTATCACGAACAACTTCCATCTCATATTCTTTCCACCCTAAAACACTTTCTTCAATTAATACTTCTGTTGTTGGTGAAGCTTCAAGCCCACGTTCAATAATTTCATAGAATTCAGAGCGGTTATAAGCAATTCCACCACCAGTTCCACCAAGGGTAAATGAAGGACGAATAATAGCTGGAAGCCCGACAACATCAAGAGCTTGAACTGCTTTTGCTGTTGCATGGGCGATATAATGTTGTTTGCGATCAGCTTCGGTATGTCGCCAGTTGCGCTCAAGTTCTTCGAGTGCTTTGTCAAGCGCAGCACCAGAAAGCTTGGCTTTAAGTTCAGCACACGTTTTTGCGTGTTGTTGGCGATTTTCTTCTTTCAGTTCTGTTGCATTGGCTAACATAGAGCGTGGCGTTTCCAAACCGATTTTTGCCATCGCTTGGCGGAATAAAGCACGATCTTCAGCTTTATCAATAGCATCAGCATTGGCTCCTATCATTTCAACATGATAGCGGTCTAAAATACCCATACGCTTTAATGATAAAGCAGTATTGAGGGCTGTTTGTCCTCCCATAGTGGGTAAAAGGGCATCGGGACGCTCGTGGGCAATAATTTTGGCAACTATTTCAGGAGTAATGGGCTCTATATAAGTTGCATCAGCTAGATCTGGATCTGTCATAATCGTGGCAGGATTAGAATTTACCAAAATAATTCGGTAACCTTCTTCTTTTAATGCTTTACAGGCTTGAGTGCCTGAATAATCAAATTCACATGCCTGACCAATGATAATAGGTCCTGCTCCGATGATAAGAATAGATTTTATATCTGTGCGTTTGGGCATGACTTTTTCCTATGACAAATATCTATGTGCGATTGTTGCGGGCAAAATATTTCAGTTCTGAGGCTACAATCATTTTATAAGTTAAGTGACAAAGAAAGTAAGCATTAAAATACCTTTTCCATGCTTTTTTTCATAAAATTGAAGATAAATTTCTTTTTTGAGTTGAGTCATCTCATCAGTCTATCAAAAGTATGACCTTTGATAAAAAAATAATAACAGTGCTCCAACAAATTAGAATATTCAAGCATACGTGGAGCATAAAAAGCCAGAACATCTTTCCAATCCATTGCCGGCATATTTTGTGTTTTATGACGTTTTTTGCTTAAGAGAGCACGCGCTTTTTCTGTTGCTTGTAAAACATAAGCCATTATTTATGGTTCGATGGGATTTCGTAAAATGAAATGGGAAGCTTATCGTGTTTTTCCGTAAAATACTGCCGTTTAGAGCTGTGATATAAGGTATGAAAATTTACCACATTAAGGTGTTTTTTGTTAGAGTGTATGATAGAATTCAGGACAGGATTTGTCTGTAGAGAGCTTATGAAATAAACCATATAAAATGGTTTCAGTTGGAATCTGTTATATAAAAAGCAAGATTGTTGATAGATCGGCTCTGGTCGAAGTTTCTGTTTTAGGGTAGGAAGACAGTCAATCTATGTATCTTTCCATTTCATAAAAGGGTGAGAGTGTATTTTAATACAATGGCTAAGGATATAATTTCAGAATGATTTTGTTTGTTTTTAAAAGATAGTGAATACTCTCCTTTTACTTTATTGATGATGTTCAAGACTTATTTAAAATATAAAGAAGGCTAAAATGCTGAACATTTCCCAAACAAGAGTATTCTGTTTGAAAGATGTATCAATAGGAAAGCTTTTGGTGGCTAGGTCTCAAAAAGGGATTTGTCATATAGCGTTAGGAGACACTATAGAGCAATTATTACAGGAGTTTACGATACGCTTTGGTGATGCACAACAAGTTGTAGGTGACAATACATTTAAGAGAGAAGTTGCCCATATTATAGCCATGATAGAAACACCTAAGCTGGTAAAAAAATATAATTTTCCCTTAGATATAAATGGTACAGTTTTTCAACGACAAGTATGGGCAGTATTATGTGATATACCATGTGGTGAAACAATTTCCTATGAGATCTTAGCGTGCCGTATTGGTATGCCGAAAGCTTTTCGTGCCGTTGCTAATGCCTGTGCACGTAACGAATTGGCTGTTATCATTCCTTGTCATCGTGTTGTGCGTAAAAATGGTTTTATTTCAGGGTATCGTTGGGGGGACAAACGGAAACAGATTTTACTACAACGAGAACAAAATGGAGAAATTTAACTTTGTGTGATGGGCATTATAATCGTTACAGTTGTTCCTTTCATTTCTTTTGAAGTAATTTCAAGTTTTCCTTTGTGGAGTTCTAGCAAGGAGCGTGAAATGGCTAAGCCAAGACCTGAGCCCGTATGAGATTTAGTAAGCTGATTTTCAACTTGTTCAAAAGGTTGCCCAAGTTTTTTAATTGCTGATTGGGGAATACCAACACCTGTATCTGTAATTTTAAAAATAAGATTATTTTTTTTCTTGAAAGCGCAGACATCAATATTTCCACCAGAAGGCGTAAATTTAACGGCATTAGAGATGAGATTAAGGAAAATCTGTTTCATTGCACGACCATCAACTTCAGCATGAAGTTCTGGGGTAATGTTTGTTGTAACAACAATATTTTTTTCTTGAGCTTGAGGCGTTAATGTTCGTACTGCTTCACTAATGATGGGCTCAAGATCGGTATTTTTACAATCAAGCGTAAATCTTCCTGCTTCGATTTTTGACATATCAAGGATGTCATTGATAAGGGTTAGAAGATGGGTTCCTGAATTGTAAATATCATGCATATATTCCTTATAGCGTTGTGAACCAAGAGGACCAAAAGTTGATTGCAACATGATGTCTGAAAAACCAAGAATAGCATTCAGAGGCGTGCGCAATTCATGAGACATATTGGCTAAAAATTCTGATTTAGCCTTATTAGCACTTTCGGCGCGTTCTTTTTCTGCTTTCAAACTTTTATTAAGTTTTTCAACTTCTGTTGCGCGTTGTTGAGCACTCCCTCGCGCGCGCTTGAGTTCTTGAATGAAAGAAAAAAGACGCCTTTCACTGTCTTCAAATTTTTCCTGTTGTTGTTTAAGCTCAGAAATATCAGTACCAATACAAACCAATCCTCCATCTTGGGTTCGTCGTTCGTTAATTTTGAGCCAACAACCATCTGCCGTTTGGCGAATACTGGTTAAGTTACCAGTACCATCATCTTTAAGGGGATATTCACTGAGTGCAGGGCGTGCCATGGCTTCGACGGTTGCACGTTGGATACCTGATTGTAGAATTTGTTTAGGAATAGCGGCATATTCGCAAAATTTGCTGTTGGACATGACTAAACGTCCTTCAGCATCCCACAAGACGAAAGATTCTGAAATGTTTTCAATCGCATCACGGATACGAAGGTCGGCTTGCGCCGTTTGTTCAGCCAATTGTTGCTGTTCACTAATATCGAAGGAAATACCAACCAAATGGGGTTCTTCTTCTTCAGTCACTTCGGCACGAATGCGCATCCATACATAATGACCATCAGCATGACGCATAGGAACGTTAATATCGATATGCTTTTTTTTACCGCTCATTAATTCCTGAGCAAGGTCAAAAAAATTCGCATCATTTGGATTGATAATGGCGCTAATTTGGGAAATTGAGAGCAATGCATCTTGAGGGACATAGCCGAGCATTTCGTACATTGCTCGTGACCAGTAGACGCGTCCACTTGCCATATTCCAATCCCATAGTCCACAGCGTCCACGCATCATTGCCATATCAATACGGTTTTGAATTTTTTCTGAAACAAGATCTGTTTTGCGTGCTCGTACAATTTGGTTATAATAAGCATAAAGAAGAGCGAGGATAACGCCACTAGTTCCAATGAACATGGTTATATTTAACGAGAGAGCTTTCCGCCATTCCATGTAAATATGTTGCATTTTTTTACTGATGAATACCCCATATTGTCCATTTTCTGTTTGCTGAAAGGAAGCAAGAGCAGGAATATCTTTTCCTATTGTAATTTTCATGATTCCAGCATGTTTTCCTAGAGCTTGTAAAGTAATGCTTTCAGAGGTAAAATCCTGTAAGGGTTTTCCTAAGACAATCTCGGAACTTGATGAAGCTAGGACATTGCCTTTTTGATCGACAATAGCAATAACAGCGCTGGTTTTTATAAAACCTTTGTTACGAAAATTGGTTAGGATATTTTGTAAATGATTATGAGAAAGAGCAGCAGCTTTTCCTTGTCGAGTGGCGGCAAGTAAGTCACGGTCGATTGTATTGGTAATATGAGAAGCTAAGAGAGTGATGGTAGAATGCGTGTTTTTATCAATTGTGTTGCGCCAATCATAGATTGATAGGAAACGGATTGCTGCTAGTATAACAAGAAATGCAAGAATTACAAATGGGAGTGAACGTCGCAGCCAAGGTTCAATAAAAAGAAGTTTTTTATAGGCAGAACCAGAAAATAGATTGGTACGCTCTGTCCGCTTCTTGCGACTTTGAGCGCTTGATTTTGAATCAGCATACACCTCCCTTGGCGCATTATATGCGTCCAATTTAGCCATCTCGCGTTCCTTTAATTCTGGAATAATGTGATTTAAAAACTGCTTCGATATTCATAGTAACCCCATCGAGTGCAATGAATCAAAACAGGAGTCTTCTGTCCAGTCTTTTTTTTAAAAAAAATAATTTTACTTTTATGATTTTGGAATATGAAAAGAAAAAAGTACTTTAAACGTGATCTATAAACAGGCTTAGATTGCCTGTTTATAGATTTAATGATGATCGAATAGTTTATAGAATTTATTTTAAAAAATATTATAGCATATTGATTTAAAATATTTTTTTGTTTCAAGTGAGCAGACGGTTGATGATATCAGCAACATCGCTTGATAATTTTGGCGCAGCAGCAATCATTTTTAATTCAGTTTCAAGTTTTTGTTGTCGAATAGGTTCTAATTGTCGCCAAGAGCGCATCATTGTTAATAATCGTGAAGCAAGCTGTGGATTTTTTTTGTCAATTTCCAAAATGACTTGGCAAAGAAAATGATAAGACGCTCCATCCATCCTATTAAAGCCCGTGAGATTGTTAGAGGCAAAAACACCGATTAGGGAACGTACACGATTAGGATTATCTTGTGAAAAAAGCGGATGTTGCATGAGCTTTTGAACATTCTCGAGTGTTGATGTGCCAGCAACCATTGCTTGAATAGAAAACCATTTATCCATGACCAAAGGGTCATGCTGATAGCGGTTTTCAAAATCATTTAAGGCATTTTGTGCCTGCTCACTTTCATTAAAACGCTTCACGAGAACAGCGATACTCGCCATACGGTCAGTCATATTATCAGCTGTTGCATACTGTATAGCAGCTCGATTTGGATTGGCTTCAGCAATGGAAAGGTAATCCAGTATGATATTCTTTAATGCTCGCTTTCCAGCTTGTGCTGTGTTTGGTGAATAGGGCTCTTGGGTTTGCATTTGTCCATAGAATTTTGTTAAGAGCTCTTGATGAGTTTGTGCAAGTGAAGCTAAAAACTGATGGCGGACATAATGAATACGATCTGGATCAATATTTTTACCGATTGTATGAGCAAGCTCAACTTCACTAGGTAAATTTAAACAGAAGGCACGAAATTCAGGCTCTAAGGTTTCATCTGTTATGATCGTTTCAATCAGCTTTAGCAAAGCAGAAGGGAGTGTTGCTTTTTCTTGTGTTTTATCTTGAATGCTGTGAATCAAAGCTTGCGTCATTAAATGATTAAGAGATTGCCAGCGATTGATGTGATTGTCATCATGTTGTGCAAGAAAAATAAGTTCTCTTTCATTGAATGGAGTGTGTAGAATGATTGGTGCTGAAAAGTCTCGCAGCAGTGATAAAACGGGTTTTTCATGCAGTCCCTTTAATGTAAACGTTTGGCTTTCCTTGGATAAAAGCATAACATTTGATTGAATATCTGTATCTGCTTCATAGGTGAGGTTTTCTCCGTTAGATCCTAACAAGCCAAATACGATAGGGATAAGCATAGGCTTTTTTGTATTTTGTTGTGGGGTTGCGGGAATATGTTGCTTTGTATGAATTGTTAAAACACCATCGCTATAATGACTATCGATTTCTACATTGGGTGTTCCTGCTTGTTCATACCATAGCATGAATTGGGAGAAGTCTTGACCAGACACTTCAGCAAAACAGGTAATAAAATCTTCAATTGTACAAGCTTGTCCATCATGACGTTGAAAATAAAGATCAGTGCCTTTACGAAACAGAGTAGGACCTAAAATAGTTCGTATCATGCGAACAACTTCAGCACCTTTTTCATAAACAGTTGTGGTGTAAAAATTATTAATTTGGCTATATTGACGAGGACGTACAGGATGCGCAAGAGGTCCTGCGTCTTCTGCAAATTGCGTCGCTTTTAATGCTTTTACATTTTCAATTCGCTGTAGGCTGCGTACATTTTGATCTGATGAAAATTCCTGATCACGATAAACAGTGAATCCTTCTTTTAAACAGAGTTGAAACCAATCGCGACAGGTAACACGATTACCGCTCCAATTATGGAAATATTCATGTGCAATGACACGTTCAACATTTCTATAATCCTGATCGGTTGCTGTTTCAGGATCGACAAGAACATATTTATCATTAAAAACGTTAAGGCCTTTGTTTTCCATTGCTCCCATGTTAAAGTCGGACACAGCAACAATATTGAAAACATCAAGATCATATTCGCGTCCGAAACATTGTTCATCCCAACGCATGGAACGTTTAAGAGCATCCATTGCATAGGTTGCGCGTTCGGTTTTTCCTTTTTCTACATAGATACCAAGCTCGATACGTCGTCCAGATACAGTTGTAAAATGGTCTTCTAACTTATCAAGATCTCCACCTACTAAAGCAAAGAGATAAGATGGTTTGGGATAAGGATCTTCCCAAATGGCAAAATGGCGATTATTCTCTAAAGTTCCTGTTTCCACCAGATTACCATTTGAAAGCAAGATTGGGATTGTTTGGGTATCTGCTTCAATTTTCACTCTATAGGTAGAAAGAACATCTGGGCGGTCGTAAAAATAAGTAATACGACGAAAACCTTCCGATTCGCATTGTGAGCAATAAACACCATTTGAAAGATAAAGCCCCATAAGTTGGCGGTTGCTTTCAGGATTCAGTTCCGTAACCAATTTCAATGTAAAAGGAGCCGTTGGTGGCGTTGTAATTTCTAAACGTGAAGGCGTCACTTTATAAGTGTTTGGGGCTAATATCTCATCATTAATAGAAACAGAAATTAAAGTAAGATCATCACCAGAAAGAACAAGAGGTGCTAATTCTTTTGTATCGTGACGGGATTCAATAGACAATATGGCTGTAACATAGGTTTTTGTCGGTGCTAATTGGAAAGAAAGTTGTGTTTTAGGGATAACGTAAGGGGTTGGTTGGTAGTCTTCCAAACGATAAATAGATGTTATTGGCTGTTTCATAGTTTTTTCCCATTTGTATTTTAAGAGTTAAAGAAGGGTGTGTTAATTTTAGAAGCAATATAGGATTAAAGAATTACAAAAGGCTGTCGAGGCGATTTTTTACTTCTAAGAAGTCTATCCATGTAAGCTTCTTTTGACTAGGGGTTCTAAGAAGGTAAGCTGGGTGGAAAGTTGGCATAACAGGTATTTTTATATTATCCTCGCTTTCATAGATATGCCATTTCCCTCTTGTTCGGATAATCCCATTTTGAGATCCAGTAAGAAACTGTGCAGCAACGCCTCCCAGTGCTATAAGAACACGAGGACGCGCTAAATAAATGTGCCGTTCAATAAAAGGGCGGCACAAGGCAACTTCTCTTGGTGTTGGTGTACGATTTCCTGGTGGACGCCAAGGAATAGTGTTGGCAATGTAAACATTATTTCTTGTTAAGCCAATTGATGCGAGGATTTTATTAAGCAACATCCCAGCTTTTCCCACAAAAGGAATTCCTTGTATATCCTCGTCTCGTCCTGGTGCTTCGCCTATAAGCATCAGGGGGCTTCCTGCTGTTCCATCTGAAAAACAGGTATTTTTTGCTGTCAATTTTAATGAACAGCCATTAAATGCAAGGAGAGCAGATTTTAATTCATCAAGTGTCTTTGCACTTTTTGCACTCTCTATAGCTGTGGATTCATTTTGTATAGTCCTAGAGTTATGCAGCTGATGATGATCTAATTTTACGGTTGGAGATGTTTTGGGAGATGCTTGTTGATTATGAGAAATGTTAACAACAGGCGTTAATTTTCTCTCTGAACAAGCAGACTGCTTAAAACGATCAATAGGAAAATCTGTCAGAACGGCATCCGCACCACTTTCTTTATAAAAGTTTAAGAGTTCTTCATAGGAAATTGAGCAAGGCGTTTGATTTAACATTTTACTTTTTCTAATGATCTAGCGATTATAGATCAAACAAAATTATCCTTCAAGTTTTATTAAATGTATTCGCTAGCCATTAATGTATAAGAACGCTGATAGGCTTCTCTCTTTTCACAAAAAAGGCAAATCGTAAAATGCGAGTGTTCGCGATTATATGCATCTTTAAATGTATAATTTGTTTAAATTGCGCTATTTTAACTTTTTAAACAGACTAAACTCACTCATAATAAAAGAATTTTTTACTGAATGCAAGTGGTGTGATAATATTTTTTATCATTATATTCTATATTCAATACTTAATGAAAGTGAATTTTGTAGTATTTTATTTATAAAATTAAGTATAAATTTTATATTATTATATTTTTTAATAACTTTTATTAAAAATATTAAATATATTAATTGAAATATATAAATATTACTTTTATATAAGAAAATACTAAGACGTTATAAACTATTTTTACAATGGGTTAAAAGCAATGTGTGGATATATGCTTTTGCTTTTTTTACAGCTGAAATGAGAGGTTCATTTAATGCTAAATGCGCTGCAATAGCGCTTGAGAGAATGCAACCTGTTCCTCGCATTGTTCCTTTTAAACGTGGAGTAGAGATATTTATGACTTCAGTTTTGTCAATGAAGCTATCAATTGCAAGAGGACCTTCTGCATGTCCCCCTTTTACTAAAATAGAGCGAGCTCCCAATGACAAAAGTTTTTTTGCTTGTTGTATTGCTTGCTTATCATGAGATGCCAATGGACTTTGGCTAAGAAGAGCGAGTTCTTCTCTATTCGGTGTTAAAAGATCAACATGAGGAAGCAGTTTATCGATCATAGTGTCGATGATTGTTTCCGTTATTAGTTTTCCTCCTGATGAAGCGACAAGTACAGGGTCCAAAATAACTGGAACATGGGGATAGTCTTTGAGTACGTTACAGATTACTGCTATAATTGCTTTTGTCCCCGTCATACCGATTTTTATTGCGCTTATTGGATTTGCTTCTAGGGCAGCACGCATTTGCGCAGCGACGAGGTCTCCACGCATTGGAATGATTTCGACAACGCGATTATCATCTTGTACGTTAACACAAGTAATTGCTAAATTTGCTTTTATTTGAAAATGCGCAGTGGTTTCTATATCACGAACAATACCAGCACCTCCTGTTGGATCAGTGCCCGCAACAATAAGAATGGAAGGTATCAACGCCATGTTTGTGTCACTTTTATCCACTGCTGTACACGTTCTTCAGGTTTTTTATGGAGGATAATATCAGTCACAACAGCAGCACTATTTGCTCCTGCTTTTAAAACACCAACTGCGCGTTCTGGTGTTAAACCACCAATACCCACCAAAGGTAAAGCACCAATCCGCTTTCTCCATTGTTTGATTTTCTCTAGTCCTTGCGGCATCCATTTCATTTTTTTTAAGATTGTCGGATAAATAGGACCAAGTGCAATATACTCAGGATTAGCAGAGAGTGCGGTATCCAATTCATATTCATCATGTGTACTAAGACCAACTTTTATACCACTTTTACGAATTGCGTGAAGATCAGCATTGCTCAGGTCTTCTTGTCCCAGATGAATAAAATTACACTTTTCATCAATTGCTATTTCCCAATGATCATTAATAATTAATTGTGCTCCCAATTTATTGCATATGTTTTTTGCACGCTTAATATGTTGACGGATTATTTGTTGATTTTCATGTTTCATACGCAATTGTACGAGCTTGATACCAAGAGGAAGCAAACGTTCAATCCAATCAGCGTTATCAACGATGAGGTAAAATGGATCCAGTTTCATGAAAATACCGCTTTTCCAATGATTGGTGTTGAAGGGACTGCTACATTGCGTGCTTCGATCATGCCAGCTTTATATCCCATACGTCCTGCTTGAACAGCTTTAGAAAATGCTTCAGCCATTAAGACAGGATCAGCTGCTTTAGCAACTGCGGTATTAAGCAGTACTGCATCATAACCTAGTTCCATCGCAATGGCGGCATGTGATGGGCGTCCAATGCCGGCATCAATAACAAGAGTAGCATCAGGAAGGTAAGCACGGATAGAACGCAATCCATCAGTATTATGAGGTCCTTTGGCAGAACCAATAGGAGCACACCAAGGCATAATAACACGGCAACCAATGTCGAAAAGTTTTTCAGCAACAATGAGATCATCCGTTGTATAGGCAAAAATTTTGAAACCTTCATTGTTTAAAATTTGAGCAGCTTCGATTAAGGAAAAAATATTTGGCTGTAAGGTGTCTGAATTACCGATAATTTCGAGTTTAATCCAAGCTGTTTTAAAAAGATCTCTTGCTAATTGCGCTGTGGTTACGGCTTCTTTAACAGTATAACAACCAGCAGTATTAGGAAGCACTGTTACCCCAAGATCTTGAAGAAATTGCCAAAATTGTCCGCCTTGTTTTCCTCCTGCAGTTTCACGGCGCAAGGAAACAGTTACAATTTCCGTATTCGATTTATGAATAGCATCACGAAGGATTGCTGGTGAAGGATATTGCGCTGTACCTAATAGAAGACGGGAAGAGAATTGTCGTCCATAAAGATTCAGCATAATTTTAGCCTCCTTGCATTGGGCTTAAAATTTCAATTTTATCTCCTTCATGCAAGACAAATTGGCTTCGTGCATCTATAGGAACAACTTCAGCGTTAACAGCAGTTGCAAGCCAATTCCCTTCATACCCCAATTCTTCAAGCAAGAGACCGAGAGTCATAACTTCTGTTTGGACTGTTTCACCATTAACAAATATTTGCATGCTTTATTCCAATGCCAATTTCATTGCTCGTTTTGCCATTTCTGGAGACAACAGAAAACCATGTCTATAAAATCCATTAATAGAAATAAAGTTACCATCTTTATGCACAGAAGGGAAGTTATTAGGATAACATGGACGAACACCAACGCCAGATTCAATAATTTCTGCTTCAGCAAAAGCAGGATGTAAAGTATAAGCCGCGTTGAGCAGTTCCATCATTGATCTTACAGAGATTGCACCATCAAAGTCACTTTCAATCATCGTTGCACCAATCATAAAAATATTATCTTGTCGAGGTACAATGTAAAGAGGAAACCGTGGGTGAAGAAGACGAATTGGACGCGAAATTTTAATATCGGTGCAGCGCACGAGAAGCATTTCACCGCGTACGCCCCGTATATTTTTATCTTTTCCTAAACGTGCTATTCCTGTCGCATCAATAACAATATCAAAATTTTTTTCAGCCTTCTCTACATCAACAAAACAGGCTCCATTGTTGAGAAGCTTTTCTTTTAAAGCCATAAGTGCTTTGCGAGGGTCAATATGGGCTTCATTTTCATAAAAGAGTGCACAGTTAAAACGTTCAGCAAGATCTGGTTCAAGATGAGCTATTTCTGTATTATCTATGGTTTTGTGATTATGCGTACGCACAGAAAATCGTTCAAGCTCTCCTCTATCTCGTGTAGGTGCAACCACTAAAGTGCCTTTTTGTATGACAAGGTTGGGGAGCGTTTTACGCCACCATTGTATAGCTTGTACACCAAGATCTTCAACAATTTGTTCTGCACTTTCCCTTTCACAGTAAGGTGCGAGCATTCCTCCTGCATACCAACTAGCACTTCCTATAGGTGAATGAGAGGGGGCTGATACAGTAACAGAAGCACCTTTTTGCTTTAACATAAAGGCAGCTGTTAAGCCGCCTACACCTGCACCTTTGATAAGAATGTTCTTCAACTATTTACTTTCTTTTTTTGAGGAGGAACAATTTCCATATAAAGGTCACCATTTTTCTGATATTTTTCGGCCATGGCGATCATACCTTCCCCTTTTGTTTTTCTTATTGCGGCTGCCTCACGAATATCATGGGAAATACGCATAGAACAGAACTTTGGTCCACACATGGAACAAAAATGCACCAATTTATGGGCTTCTTTAGGCATTGTCTCATCATGAAAGGCACAGGCTGTTTCTGGATCAAGAGAAAGGTTAAATTGATCATGCCATCTAAAATCAAATCGTGCACGCGAAAGAGCATTATCGCGCAATTGTGCTCTAGGCAAACCTTTGGCAAGGTCTGCGGCATGAGCAGCAATTTTATAAGTAATCACACCAGTTTTTACGTCATTCCTATCGGGCAGTCCTAGGTGTTCTTTAGGTGTTACATAACACAACATAGCAGTTCCAAACCATCCAATCATAGCGGCACCAATTGCTGATGTAATATGGTCATAACCAGGAGCAATGTCTGTTGTAAGAGGTCCCAAAGTATAAAAAGGCGCCTCATGACAAAGATCTAATTGTTGCTCCATATTTTCTTTAATTTTGTGCATTGGGACATGCCCAGGGCCTTCAATCATAACCTGTACATCTTTTTTCCAAGCAATTTTTGTCAATTCTCCCAAGGTTTTAAGCTCTGCAAATTGGGCTTCATCATTGGCATCGGCAATAGAGCCAGGACGCAATCCATCCCCCAATGAAAGAGAGATGTCATACGTTTTTGCAATATCACAAATTTCATCAAAATGTTCATAAAGAAAACTTTCTTTATGATGATGCAAACACCATTTTGCCATAATAGAACCACCTCGTGAAACAATACCTGTTACCCGATCAACGGTCAAAGGGATAAAAGGTAGTCTTAATCCCGCATGAATGGTAAAATAATCAACCCCTTGCTCTGCTTGCTCAATAAGGGTATCACGGAAAATGTCCCATGTTAAGTTTTCGGCAATACCCTGTACTTTTTCGAGTGCTTGATACAGAGGAACAGTCCCGATGGGAACAGGGGCATTTCGAATAATCCACTCACGAATATTGTGAATGTTTCGACCTGTTGAGAGATCCATAACTGTATCTGCTCCCCAGCGAATGGCCCAAACCATTTTATCAACTTCTTCTTCCATAGATGAAGTCACTGCTGAATTGCCAATATTGGCATTAATTTTAACACGAAAATTACGTCCAATAATCATGGGTTCGCATTCTGGATGATTAATGTTTTGTGGGATAATGGCGCGTCCACAAGCAATTTCATTGCGAACAAATTCCGCAGTATAAATTTCTGGTATTGATCCAGCAAATGTTTCATTTGATGGTACATTCTGCCGTTCTTCTACTGCTAATCCTTCATTTTCTCGTATAGCCACATATTCCATTTCTTCGGTAATAATGCCTGCGCGTGCGTAAGCCATTTGTGTAATTGCTTTGCCATTTTTTGCTCGTAAAATAGAACGTTTTTGCTTAAAGGCTGGTGTAAGGTTTTTATCAGAAGTCAATCCATTATCTTCAGGTTTAACTAATCGTGCAGGATAAGTTTCAGTATCATCCCGCTTAGAGAGCCAAGGCAAGCTAATTGCTGGCAGGCCTTTTGTAATATCAATGATCATATCTTTATCTGTGTAGGGGCCAGAAGTATCGTAGACGTTTAAAGGTTTTTCACCACTGCCATCAGCCAGTGAAATTTCACGCAATGGTACGCGCACATCAGAAAAGAGAAGGCTCTGTTGATAAATTTTGCGTGAAGCGGGAAAGGGGCTACAACTGATTGATGGAGTATTTTTCTGCACAAACTTTTTCCTTATAGACACAGAGTTCAAAAATAGGTTGCGATGTTAATGGAGTTATGATGTTAATGGAGATGTATTCAAATTATCAATTACGAGCATTCAGAAGAATAGGGATAGTATTGCTTTATAGCAAAGAAAACCCAATACATCTCAAGAAAAATTATTTTGAAAAACTAAAACAATATCTATTCTAATATTTGCATGCCTCCTCCCACTTGAAGTATTTTTGTTAATACGAATATGGTTGGCTTAAATATCTATATTGTCAATCATAAAAATATATTTTAAACAATTTTGGTTTGTTTTTAAGAGTGAAAATAGATATTATGAAGTGATAAACTATGATATTGAAGCTTTTATAAACCAGAATAAAGTTAAAAACGGACTATCAGGGAAAAGTAGATAGTTTATGGCTCTGATTGAGATTTTTTTCATATTAAAATAATAACTCAGAATACCATAAGATCCTCTCATCATATATCTTTTCATATAAAAACATTTCCTTGCACGTCATAAATGGGAGCGTATGGGGCAAAGCACTTGAAGAAAGGAAGCCAAATGTCATTTAATGAACATTCTAAGATGTGAGGCTGTCAAAACGTGGGGGACAACAAAATGTATGATGGATTCCACTTGTATCTTCAAAATCTTAAAGCTGATGATCTATAATGGCTTGCTATTGTATCATGGACGTGCGCTGTCGTAAAATGAAAGGAGTATATTTTGAGCAATATTTCTTAAAAAGTGCGTAATATGCAATATCATTATATTTTGTTTGGGGCATTCTATTCTTCATGAGGGGGATGTTCCCATTAAGAATGCGATAAACAAAAGCGTGAAACAATACCTAATCTTTATTATTAAAAATAATATTGTCTTGAATTAAGAAGAACACCAATAATTGCAAGATGTTGTTTAGAATGATTTATTGTTCTTGCAAAAAAAATATACATATAATAATATATAGAGGTAGATGTGTTAACTGTGGGAGGGGAAAAGTTGGTTATGGGGCGTTTAAAAAACAAGGATATTGTTCATAAAAATTGGGGGAGAGGCTAGGTTATGCTTTTTAATTTTTTCCGGATCGGATACAACCTTCAAATTTTGTGAAGGTGTGTGATATTGAATATTTCAAAGTATTTTATTTCCAGTTTAATGAAAGTGTGGAGCAAATGTCCATATTGAATATATTCTCTGTGATACATTTAGATTGAACAAAAGCTTATTCAAAAAAAACATTGGTGCTAATCTTGTGACACAATTTCAGAAATAAATTGAATAAAATAGAACAAAGTATGTGCGTGGGAATAAAAACATAATGAAGCATATAAAAAATTTGAAGCTAATTTTTAAAATTTTAATACAAATGATAGCTAAAAGATAGAATTTCTTTGTTTAAAATATATGGTATAAAATATCGACGAGATAGATTTAAGCTATTGAAAAAAAAGATAATGTTTAAGTCAGAAACTTTCTATGTGGATGATAAGTTATTACATTCAGTAATGGTTATATGAAATCCATAATAAGGAAAAATTTGAATAGTATTTATAAATTTTGCAACAAGATGCAAGATTTAAAAAATAATTATATAACAACAGCAAAGCAACAAAACAAGATATTAAGTAACATAAGATGAGTTAGTTAGATTATACATTAGAAGAGAAAGCATTAATACTAATGTTATGAAAAGCGTCTGGTGAATTTAGGTTATAAAATTGGAAGGAGTGAAGAGAGATAAAATACGTAAATAAGGATGGTGCAGTGGTTATGATGTACCAATCAACAGCGGCAGCACATTTTAGTGCACAGAACGAGAAGTTGTTAGAAAAACTATGAAAATAATGGGGGATTTAAAATGTCTAATATTTACGATTGGTCTCTAAAGGCTGATGAAAATGCTTATTCAGATAGTATCATTAATTGGGCAGAAGGACAGCCGCCTAGTTCTGTTAATGATAGTGCACGGGCGATGATGCAGCGCGTGCGCGAATATCTTGCAGATAATGGTGGATCTATTAATTCAAGCTTTATAGTAAATTTGGAAGATAAAACAACATTAATTACCTTAAAGACAGTTTCGCCTATAAAGAAATACAACAATGATATCGTCATACGTTTTAAAGCTTGTGGTGTAAATATTGGCGTGACAACAATAACTGTTAATAATATAGGAGAAAAGCTTATCTATAAAGCCACTGATACGGGGGTTATACCATTAGAAGGTGGAGAATTTCAAACAGATGGCATTTATGAAATGGTATACAATAATGGTGTTTTAATAAAAGAGCATGAGGGTTGGTATTTATTAAACCCTACACCACCTAAGATAGAAAGTTTCCCCTCTGGATTCATTGCAACATTTGCTATGCAAAATGTGCCAAATGGTTGGCTTTTATGTGATGGTAAGGCCTATAAGCGTGAAGATTATCCGCAGTTATTCGAGGCAATAGGTGATAAATGGGGAAAAGACAGCAATAAAACTTTTAAAGTTCCTGATTTTAGAGGTATGTTTTTACGCGGCTTTGATAATGGTCGGGGTTTAGATGGTGGTAGAAAGTTTGCAGATGAACAACAAGATAGCATAAAATCACATACGCATATTGGGAGTATTGAAAACGCAGGCGAGCATGCGCATAATTTTGAGTATCAAGGGGTAGGATGGCCCGTTGGTGATATTGGGAGACTCCCGAATCATTATACTTATAATGCGACCCTGAAAGGGAGAACAGCTTCTGCTGGTGCACATACACACAAGGTAACTCTTTCCCATACGGGTGAGGCAGAAACGCGCCCTGTTAATACAACCGTTGTCTATGCTATAAAATCATGAGTATGTTTAAGTAATAATAATAATCTATACACCTTGATAATTTTGTTAACGCGGAGCAATTCCGCGTTATTTTCTATGCATATGAAAAGGAAATCTATATTGTTAATAGGATACTTGAGAGAGTGAAAAAACAATTTTAAAATGATTGAAAGAAAGAGTTAAGGATATAATTTATTATAAAAAAAAGAAAATCATAACTTTTTTATAATTGTACGATAACATAGGGAAAATGTGTAAAAATCATTTAAACTGTGCCGTGAAGAGATCTGGAGATATATTTTTTCATAAGGTGTTTTGATAGGGGAAGGTAGTAAAATTATTCAACCTGAGGCATAAAAAAGTACAATATTTTTAGCGTTTTTTGTGCAAAAATAGCATAACCCTGTATGAGTTAATTCATCTTATAAAGATATTTTTCACCTTGTTGTCGATTTCATTTCTTTGCATTGCCATGGTAGGAGGCTTTATCTGTAAATGATAGTGTACCCCTTTGAGTGGAATCATCGTTATGCTTGTGAAGCAGCAGAGCAACGCTATTTCTATACTCTCTCCTCATCCCTATATTCCGTATTGTTTTTGCATTAGGGGGCTTACAAGAAGCGTTATTGAGTTTATTTTAAAGTTTTTATTCAATAGGTTAATTCTTTATGATATGCCAATAAACAATTTTTTAATAGAGAGAGAAAAGTAAAAATATCATTGTAAATCAATATTTATTTATAAAAAAAGCTAAAGTATATGTGTTATAAAGAAAACATTACCATTAAAGCTACAAATAAATCTTTTATGGAGGGGAGAAAGGTACTTGATTTCTATATAGTCCTTAGAAGATATAAATAATACACCCGTTATTATAACAAAGGCATTTGTATGTATTTCTTGAATCATTTTTATAAAGATAAAAGTGATAGAAAGAGTGAGAAAACGCATATTTATGTTGTATAAATTCGTATTATCTAAAAATTTGATAACAAAACAAAACTTCACATGTTTTTAGTTACGTAAAATCTTGAAAGATTTTAAACTGGTATTTTTTTCAAAAAATATCTTTAGGGTAATTGGTCTTCTTTTTTTATGATAGATGACAAAAAGGAATTCATATAAAAATAAAAAAGATTCTTGAATATTTGCGTGTTTTATTTTGCTATGGACTTTAGTTTTTAGATTGAAGCCGATAGCTTAGAGATCTAATTTCATAGGAGGATGTCGTTTGAGGGAGTATAAAAGGGATATCTTCTTTAGGTAATTCAGAAACGTTTAAAGAACAATGATAAACATTGCGGAGATTTTGTGTTGTCAAAACATTAGTTGCATTTCCTTCGCAATAAATCTTACCTTCCTTGAGCAAGATCATGTTATCTGCATAATGTGCCGCGAGATTGAGGTCATGAAGAACAGCAAGAACACCGCCACCAGAATGAGCAAATTGTTTAGCAATATCCATAACGATGATTTGATGTTGAATATCGAGGCTAGCAATAGGTTCATCTAATATCATCCAGCGAGGAATCCCATTATGAACAGGTTTCCAGACTTGGCAAAGTACACGGGCAAGTTGCACTCTAGCTTGTTCTCCGCCTGATAATTGGTGATAATACAGGTTGCCATAATCAGAAAGGTCAACGCACTCTAAAGCTTTCTGGATAAGATTTTGCAATTCGGCTTTGGCAATGCTAAATTGGTTTACAGAAAGGCCAAGCCCTACAACTTCATGGACTAAGAATGGAAATACGAGCGTTGTTGATTGTGGTAGTACAGCGCGCATTTTTGCCATTACATGAGTTTTTGTTTGGCATACATTATAACCATTTAAGGTTATTTTTCCACTGTAAGGAATTTCACCACTCAGAGCTTTGATAAAAGTACTTTTTCCTGATCCATTAGGACCAATAATAATGGTAAAAGCACCACTTTTAGCTTGAAGATTAATGTGTTTAAGAATCTGCTTCTTTCCGCGCTGAACACAAATATTTGTCGCTTCAATCATGAAAAGTCTGTTCCTCGTTTGCATATAAGGATCCATAGAAAGAAAGGTGCACCAAAAAGTGCTGTTACAATCCCAATCGGCAATTCTGCGGGGGCAACAATTAAGCGTGCAAACATATCAGCAAAAATAAGTAATGCTGCTCCCAAGAGAGCAGAGCAAGGAATGAGATAGCGATGATCAGGACCAATGAGCTGACGTAAAATATGAGGAACAATAATACCAATAAAACCAATACCACCACTGACAGCAACAGCACTGCCGCACATAAGAGCAACAAGAGGAATAGCAATATTTTTGACGCGTTGAATATGGAAACCAATATGGCCAGCAACAGCTTCTCCAAGAGCAAGGGCATTAAGTGCTCGTGATAAAAAGGGAGAGAAAAGAAGACCAATAACGATAAAAGGGAGAACGAGCCATACTTTCAACCATGTAGCGCCCGCAAGAGAGCCCAGACTCCAAAAAGTGATATCACGCAGTTGTTGGTCATTTGCGACAAAAATCAATGTTCCGACAACAGCACTGCTTAATGCACCAAGAGCAATGCCAGCAAGCAGCATGGTTGCAATAGAGGTAAAGCTGTTATGCGTTGCTATTATGTAGAGAATAATCGTTGATAAAAGTCCACCAAAAAAAGCACCTATGATAACTTTATAAGGCTCTAGAAAAGGTGCAAAAGAAACAGGAAAAGCAATGCCGACAACAATTGCTAAGACTGCTCCAAGTCCAGCACCTGCTGATACACCTACAATTCCGGGATCTGCAAGAGGATTACGAAAAAGCCCTTGCATAAGAACACCGGAGACAGCTAAAGCTGCTCCAATCAATAATCCCAAGATAACACGGGGAAGCCTTATGTCGATGAGCACGAGGTAATCACGCGTTTTACTACTTACCGAAAAATCTTGTGTAAGCATCACATGGAGGAGATCAACGAAAGAAACCTTTGCTGCACCATTCAAGAGCCCACCAAAAATACTGAAAATAAGGAATATTATTAAGCTTAATAATAAAATCTTCCCCTGTTTTGAACGGTTTATTTTTTTACCTTCTTTTTCTTTAGGTAAATGCATCCTGGATGTACCGTCTACCATTTTTATCAGCTCTTACCGTTTTGATGTGCACCATAAAGTATCTCAATAAGTTCTCTTGATGCGTCTGCAGTACGTGGACCAAATCCCAAAAAATACATAGCATCCATCTGTTTTATGGCATGATTTTTCGCTGCAGTTGTTGCTTGAACTGCCGGTATGGCTAAAATCTTATCAATGCTGGTTGATCTTGCACCATGTTTTACAAGCAAAATAACATCAGGATCTGATTTCAATAATGCTTCGCCGTTGAGAAGTTTATATCCTTTATAATCGGTGATAGCATTGATAGCGCCTGAAAGTTTGATCATACTATCAGCTGCAGTACCTGTTCCAGATGCCATGACGCGTCCATTTTGCACAGAGAAAACAAAAAGAACACGCTTTGGTGTTGTTACTTTCGCCAAAAGCGCATCGTTGTCTAAAAAATTACGCTTCAATTTCTCAATTAACGCCGCGGCTTGCACTTCCCGATGAATGGCTTGACCAACGAGGCGAATCTTTTCTATCACATTTTCACGGGAGTAGTCTTCTGGTATGATCACCAGAGGTATCGATGTTTTTTTGAGAATATCAATTGTTGAAGCGGGACCACTTCCTTCAACAAGCAATATACCCTCTGGAGCAAGTGATAAAACCCCCTCAGGTGAAAGAGCACGCATATATCCAAGCACAGGAAGCTTGAGCGCTTCTTGTGGGTAGACGCTTGTACTATCACGGGCGACAAGTTGATCTTGGGCTCCCAATGCATAGACAATTTCTGTAAGTGCTCCGCCGATAGAAACAATTCGAGCATTTTCAGGAAAACGCGTTGCAGGTTCAGCAATTACTTGTTTAGAAAAACAAGTAAGAGAGAGCAGTAAACACATAAGAAAAAGGTTTGATAACCTATGTAAAAGAGATATGAACATGTCTAACCTTATCTTAGTTACTGCTGTTTTCTTGGCATGATGGCAAACTATTCAATAAAGAACGCCAATCTTCACGTTCTTTTTGACCCTCCTTGCGTACGCCAAAGAATTGAATAACCATCTCATCATCTTTATCGAAAACTTCAAGTGAACTGACATAACCATCACGGGTAGGTTTGCGAACATGCCATACTCTAGCAATTCCGGACGTGAGTAAATGAAGGTCAAATCTTGGATCAAGAACATTAAGCCAAGGTCCCATTTGCTTAATATTTTTTACAGTCCCACTAAAAATTTGAATACACCCTTTATTCCCAACAAAACACATGATTGGCAGTTCTTGTTGTGCGACTTGGTTAAGCATTATTTCAACAGCATTTACCTGTAATTCATCGGCAAATTCATTACCAACATATTTTACAGCATGATGTCGATTAATTTTAAATTCGGAAATAATTTTGTGAAGTTGGTGTACATCTGTCATTTTGCGCCAACGATCCCGAAAACTCTCAATATCCAATTCTGTTATGTCACATTGGGCTGGGAGAAAAACGGGAAGAATGTTAAGAACAGGAGACTGATCTTCAAGAAGGAGCTTTTCAACAAGTTTATTCCACTCTTCCATATTTGTCATATCTTTAGAATAGACCTTTAAAATAGCAACGCCATGTTGATCAAAGAATTGCAGACTTTTTGTAGGTTTTCCAAGAATAACGACATCATATTCAAAACCGAACTTCCATTGTTTTGTAAAAATACGCAAATCAATTTCACCAAGTGTGATAGGAATATGTTCGTTTTGAACAATTTTTTCAAAACGTCCCGTTATTTCGTGAACAGCATATTCATTGCGAGTTAAGACCATGACGGTTCCAAGTCGAGGTGCATTTTCTAAGAGAGTAGCAACATCAGTTTGTAGCCTTTTTGCTTTTCCAATGGTACAATAAGCCGCAATAAGCTCTGCTTCAGATATACCAATCGAAACCGCAAAATCGCGGTTTCGCATTTCTTTTTTTTCTTCACGCAAACGAAGAATCATTTCAGCTGTATGTGCCATGAATTTACCTTATGTTACTTAACTCAAAAACTAACTTTCAAATTTTACAATTCCAAGGCAATAAATTAAATTCTTTTAAGAGTTCAATCTATCACAAAATAACACTCTATCGCCAACAGCTGAGCAATCAAAAAACGATAAAACAGAAAGAATTAAAACTTTTCTACCAAATCTTTGTAATTTAAAAGATGTTGAAAATAGAAACACAATAATTAATCCTTTTATCAATACGATTTTATTGACCGAATAATTAACAGAAGTGACTAAAACTTTTGTACAAACGACACCTTAAAGTTACGACCAGGCTGGCTATAATAATCTTTTGGTGTTGAACTTTTACCTGAAGGAAGTTCAGATACATTCCAATATTTTGTATTGAAAAGATTATAAACACCGGCTCTTAGAATAGGTCCCGTTTCACCGAATGGTTTCCACCACCCTGTCATATCAACGACATGATATCCTGGAATTTTTTGGTAATCAGATTCTCCGGCTACTTTGTCACGTTTAGCTGCCAAAGTAAGGATAATATCGCTTCCCCAAACCTCTTTTGCATATCCTAATCCGATAACTGCTTTCAAAGGAGGAATTGAGTTAAGATACTCCTTTTTATCAAGATCTTTTCCTTGTGAATAAGCAAGAGCAACATTGCTATGAAAACCATTTTTAAGAACTAAATGGGCTTTTGTTTCAACACCAAAAATTTGCACGTGAAAACGATTCATGTAATGCCGACGCGCAAATCTAAATTCCTCTGATGGCCCTCTATCCTCAGTATCTATGAAATTCTTATATTGATTGAAAAAGGCATTGAAGGAACCACCGAAATTTACATTTCCATACCGTAGACCAACATCATACCCATTGCTTGTTTCTGGTTGAAGATCAGGATTCCCTTTCACATAATAAGCAGAAGGTTTGATATAAGAGACGTAAAGTTCTGAAATACGTGGTGCACGAAAAGCCTGTGCCCACTGAGCATAGAGCGTTACTTGATTACGAACATCCCACTCCACGCGTAATTTAGGAGAAAAGCGTGAACCACTTCTTTCTGGAGGGAATTTATCAGAAATCAATGCTTTCTCATAAGAAGGTGTTTTCTGAGGAACATATTTGTACCAATCATACCGGATTCCCGGTATTACACGAAAACGATCATCAACCAACCCAATTTCATCTTCAAAAACAAAACCTAAATTGTAACCATTTGTGTCTGGTGAATCTGATCGATTAGCAGGAACAAAAAGACATCCCCGAGCGTATTCTTTTATATGACAGTTGTCTTTACCTAACAAATAGTGATGAAATTTAGATGACGAAACATTCATTACAAACTTTAACGTATGGTTTATAGTGCCAAAATCCACTTTTTTAAGGGCATCAGCATTGAAACCATAATTGATATTACGCAAGAAATTATCTCTCAAATAATCCCCTTTGGGTGCTGAAACACGAACGCCTGTCATAACGTAACGACTTGATTGCCTTTGCCAATAAAGCTGCCCATTAAACACATCAAGAACTGCATCACCATTACCATTATAATTATAAGAAAGAGAAAAGCGCTCACGAAGTTTATTATCCTGCTCATAAACGGAACCTGGAGCGTATCTTTTAGACGAATTTAATTCATGTGTGTTACTATTATGACCAAAACGCTCTGCGGTAAAACCAAGGCGGTGATTATCACTCAAATATTGATGAATTTTAAAAAGCAAGTTATTTTTATCAAAGTGAGAAGGGTTTTTGCGCGTGCGTTCTTCATACCCTTCTACTGTTCCCATATTTTTGCGCTCATGACCTTCTACATAAGATCCTTGAAAAAGTAAAAATGTCCGGTAATTACGCACAGCAAAAGTTTGATCGATGCGCCAGCTGTTATCAACAGAATTATAACCACCTTTTATAAGGCTTCCCCAATTCTTTTCTTCCACGATCAGGTCTTCAGGATCAAGAGTACGCAACGCAATGATTCCCCCTAAGGCGCCAGAACCATAAAGACTAGAATCTGATCCTTGAATAGTATCAAACGTAGAAAGAGCATTGAAATCAAAAGTTGTGTTTCCACCTCCACCACGGAATATATCATTAAACCATGGAAGAGAAATACCATCCATTGTCGTAAGAACACGGTTTGCATCTAAACCCCGAATAACGAAACTGTTATTTTCTGAGTTATAGGATACGGAAGGATTAAGACGACTCACATCATAAACATCAGTTATTTGTCTTTCATCAATATTCTTGTTGGTCTTACGATCAGTCAGAATGGTTATTGAATTTGAAGCATCTTCTATTTTTTTTCCTTTAATAAGGATTGGTTTAAGTTCAGTGACAGCACTTCCATCTTTATTTTGTGCAAAAACAAATGAAGGTATACAGACCGATAATGCACTTAAAATTACACAGCTTTTATAGATATTTTTTCGTCTTATTTGCATAACACATCATAACCCTTTTAACCATCCCCTCTCTGTTTTGAAATTTTTTTAATACAAAAAGGCTGGACTCACTGATTAAAACTTGCCAGCCAAGTAGGAATGATTTTGACAACGGCACAAAATCATTAGAAGACCATATTAAACATGACAAAATCAGTCAAGAAAAAAGTTGCAATTTCAAAATAGCCTGTTTTAATGAGATTGAACACCAATATTAAGCTTAAAATAGTGGCAGAAGAAACGATGAATTTTGCAAATACGAAACAATTATTAACTCTTTGGATTGGTGCATTTATTGGGGCTTTCTTTTTGCATGTATTATTAGCAGCACAGTTTTATTTTCAAAGTACTGGTATAAGTAATGGTTTGCTCTCGTCGGAGATTATGCTGAATTTTGTGCAAGAAACTGTATATCCGGATGTTGATACAGATTTGCCAGATATTCATAGAGAGTCGGATATTAATACAGAGCAAGAAGTATTACAGTCTGATCTCCTAGAGCAGGAGTCAGAAGGATTGGAATCCGTGGATGAAGTTCAATCGGAAGAACCTCAGCATATAGTAGAACAAGATGACTTAAAGCCTTTGGAAGAACCCCTACCTCAAAAAGTGGAGCATAAAGCGTTTATCAAAAAAACAATACCGATGCCAAAGGCTGTAGTAAAGCGCTCCAATGCAAAGGCGGTACGTTCTTCTTCCATCAACAAGGGCGGTGGTACAGCAGGGCTTGAAGATATGTTGTTAATGGAGTGGTTAGCAAAGGTACAGTCACAATTAGAAAGGCAAAAAAATTATATTGTGGGACAGCGCACCAATCGTACAAAAGGAACGGTGAAGTTAGAATTTATGGTGCATGAGCAGGGGAGTATTTTTTCTAGTCGTGTAGCAGTCTCTGCTGGTGATCCGGAACTTGATCGATTAGCGATGGCAGCCCTTCAACGCGTTGGTTCTTTTCCACCACCACCACCATCAAAAGTGAATAAAACAATTAGAGTATCCCTAATATTTAGCTGATTTTTTATGCGGGGCGCTTTTCTTATAATATATTGATTTATAATGATTGTTTATAATTTTGATGAAAGTTCAAATATAATTTATTCGAATTTTTTTGATGTTGAATCAATCAAAACCATCTGCTTACTTATGATACAAGTTGAGGAGGAGCATGAATAAAAAACTTCTAAAAAGCAGTGAATATACTTCTTATGAGTGCTCTAAATGAAAGGGCTTTTGCAACATTGGGAGTTAAGGGATGATAGAGCTATAGGTTTTATTAATTAAAGGTTAATCGTGTCTAATCGATTTTTATACCATTCGTGAGAGGATTTTCGTAAGTACTTTTCAGATACACCGTTGTGAAATGGACTTAGAAACATTAAAATAAAACAATAATATAAATAAGAAAAACATACTATTTGGGGATGCTCTGTTTTGTGTAAAGGATGTGAGCTTATATGTAAAAATGAGAAAAAAGCAAAGATTCATCTTTATTATTAAAAGATATTGACATATTTAAAAGTCGTAAAACCGAATGAAAAGGGAAGGGGCAGAAGAGAATTGTTTGTCTTTAAGGCTTTCTAACTCAATGTGTCTCTCTTTCTGTTATCAGAGATAATCTAAACGATATACACAATAATGCGCCCCTATTGGGTATAGAAATATTGTAAGCAGAAAAAATAGTCTTAAAATAAGCTGTTTCACAAGATTTGAATATTGACTAATAAGCAACAGTAAAAGGATGAGCTATTTGTTTCACTCTTCTCTTATATTTGTAATCTCTATGATATTGTCATCTATGTTGAGAAGAAATGAATTATTTGTACTACCTGTTGATTTATAATGATAATTCATCATTTCGAATTTATTAATACTGAATCAATTAAAATTACTTTCTTATACGTCCTAAGAAAGTGGGTATGGTACTATTTAAAAAGGAATAAAAACACTTCTTATCAACGCTTTCAAATGCTATTTGGGAAGTTAAGGCATATTATTTCCGTCGACCAGAAAGCAAGTCGGTTTTTATATCTATTTTCCCAGTGAGTCTTGCTTTGTAGACACCATAATTTTCCATGACACGCATCACGTAATTACGTGTTTCTGTATAAGGAATACGTTCAATCCAATCAATGACGTTATCGAGAGATTGACCTCGAGGATCGCCATAACGTTTTATCCATTCATTGACTCGACGGGGACCCGCATTATAGCCAATAAGAGTTAGTATATAGGATCCATTAAAACGTTCCAATTGTTCATTGAGAAAATGGGTGCCTAATGTCACATTATAACGCGCATCACTGCTAAATCTTTTAGGAGACCATGCGATTGAGTATTTTTTTGCTAGTGCTTCTGCAGTTGTAGGAAGCAATTGGAGTATCCCTTGTGCACCTGCTTGTGATATGGCTGTTGGATTAAATTCGCTTTCTTTGTGTGCAATGGCATAGATAAGCGATTTTTCTTCTACAGAAATATGAGCAGAGTCTGGTATAGCTCCCAGAGGATGAGAGAGTGCTCCGACATTTTTTCCTAGGAAAGCAGCCATTTTTCCGATTCTGAGGCTGGTATAATAGTCACCATTTTTTTCTGCCATAACAGCCAGAAGAGCTAATTCACCGGGGCTTTCTATTTTTTTTCCGAGTTCTCTATAAAAAACTTTAGCAAACTCAGCATATCCAGCTTCTTCAAGACGTTGAATTGCTTTGATCGCTTTTCGTGCACTAAAATGTTGTCGCTCAGCGATTGTTGGTTTAGGAAAAGAGATATTAATTTTTTTTTGGTTGAGTCGCGCAGCGGCTAATTGACCATAATACGTTGCGCCAAAATGAGCGGCGCGATGAAAGTATTGCTGGGCATTTTGATGTTCTTTTAGCGCTTCTGCTGTTCGTCCCATCCAGTAATATCCACGTGATGCATAAAAAGGTAAAGAAGAGAGTTGAGGAATACGTGAAAAATGCTGCATTGCCAACTTAGGGTTATGAAGAAACCGTAGTGCATACCATCCTGCGTG
The DNA here is from genome assembly GCF_042195565.1 of Bartonella sp. AP88XZML. NCBI lineage: Bacteria > Pseudomonadati > Pseudomonadota > Alphaproteobacteria > Hyphomicrobiales > Bartonellaceae > Bartonella > Bartonella sp. AP88XZML. Next base: position 156,201 of record NZ_JBHIOQ010000029.1, read on the forward strand.
AAATTCAGCATCGACGGCTAATGCAGATGTCATACCAGTGTGCCTTGCAACGAGTTGATAAGCTATTTGGGGTTTGTTTAAATCAAGCATTTCACGAGAAAGGGCGCGTTGCTCTTTCCACAATGATTGAGGGTTCATAAGATGGAATGCATCTTGTGATGTTTTCATCATGAGTGTTGCGGCTGCATCATATTGTTCTGTTCGCCGCAGATGGCGCATTCGAGCAAACTGGAAGAGAGGATCTTTTTTCCATGATCTCTCTACAGCTTTTAATTTTTGTGTAGCTCTAGGATCATTTTTTTCAACGGCTACAAAAGCATCAAAAAGAGATTGAGCATGGGCTAATTTTGCAACGCGTGCCGCTGAATCAAAACGATGTGCATACAACATAAACTGCATGCGTTTTAAATGATCAATAGGTTTTAAGGCAGCACTTGCATTTTTAAGAACAAATACTTCTTCTTGTGCATTAAGCCGTGTTTTATGCCACCATGGTGCAATAATGTGTTGAGCACGGGTGATTTGTCCCGTTGCAATGAGTGCTTTAGCAAAGAGAGCCATGCCTTGTGCTGTAAGGGGGGGATGATGAGAAAATTTTTGGATAATGGCGTGTGTGATATTGGTTTCGTTAAGAAAAGCACGTTCAGCATTGCGTTGCATCGTTTCTATACCAGGCCATCCTTTTAGCATGTTAATTGCATTAGATATTTCAGAGCTTGGTATATTATTTTGCTTTGATAGTCCTAGCGCCCATGTCAAAATATAACGATCAAGGCTATGTTTTTCCATTGAATTACGAAGATTTATTGTTTTTGCAATATTGTTGTTTGCTAGTGCATCTAATCCAGCTTTTAGTTGTTTGAGTGTCGCAGTATTGTGCGATGTCGTGTGTCTCTGTTGAAGAGGTTCTTGAGCTTCTTGTTTTATGGCAATGGGGGTAGGACGTGTCGAAGGGATTGGTACTTTCCCATGTAAAAGCGGTGTTTGTGCAAGTGCACTTGAAAATAAAATTCTTATTGCCAGTATAAGTGCAGTAAAGGTTGATACGAAAAGAGAGGTGGAAAATACACGCATAGAGAAAAGACCTTGAGACCTTGCTTTTTGTAAAAACTTAAGGATTTATAGAACACAAGCATGAAAAACGCGTTAATATAGACGGCTTATTTTAAAGAAATGTTTAACATTTAAGGAGGGACATTTTCATCTTATGGGGGCTTTTTTTGAAATTCATCTTGCTTCAATGATAGAGCAAGATTATGCTCTATTTAAAATTTATAAAAGGCGATTATAAAAAAAATAAAAGCAAACATTATAGGGAGTTTATCATGCTCAAGGGAGCTATAACTGCGCTTATCACACCGTTTGATAACAAGGGCGCGATTGATGAGAAGGCGTTTTGTGATTTTGTTGAATGGCAGATCACACAAGGGATTAACGGTGTAAGCCCTGTTGGGACAACAGGTGAATCAGCAACGTTAAGTCATGAAGAACATAAGCGGATTATAGAATTGTGTGTTGAGCAGGTTGCAAAGCGTGTTCCTGTTGTTGCTGGAGCGGGATCAAATAGCACAAGTGAGGCCGTAGAGCTTGCACAATACGCGCAAAAAGCTGGTGCAGATGCAGTTTTGGTTGTCACTCCCTATTATAATAGACCAAATCAATCTGGTTTATACAAGCACTTTTCTTCCATTGCCAAAGCTGTTTCTATTCCAATTATAATTTATAATATTCCTGGTCGTTCTATTATCGATATGGCTGTAGAAACGATGAAAGACCTTTATCAAGATTTTAACAATATCATTGGTGTTAAGGATGCAACGAGCAGAATTGAGCGCGTTAGTGAACAAGGTGAAAAGTGTGGAAAAGATTTTGTGCAGCTTTCCGGTGATGATTGTACGGCGTTAGGTTTTAATGCACATGGAGGTATGGGGTGTATTTCAGTTTCCTCTAATGTTGCTCCAAAGCTTTGTGCAGAGCTTCAAGCCGCTTGTTTTCGTGGTGATTATAAAACAGCACGAGAATTAAATGATCGCTTGATGCCTCTTAATCGTGCTGTATTTATTGAACCTAGTCCAGCAGGTATTAAATATGCTGCTGCAAAATTAGGATTTTGTGGTGATACTGTGCGTTCTCCTATTGTTCCATTAACAGAAAGAACAAAGAAGATTATTGATGCAGCCCTCAGTCATGCTGGTCTTTTAAAAGCATAAAATGATATTGACAAAGCCATGAATAAAAAAAAGAACGCGCCCGTACGGAAAATAATTGCTGACAATCGTAAAGCACGTTTTAATTTTGAAATCCTTAATAATCTCGAGGCTGGTCTTGTCCTTCAGGGAGCGGAAGTGAAGTCCTTACGTTCTAATCATGCCAATATTGCTGAAAGCTATGCGAGTTTTGAGAATGGGGAATTATGGTTAGTAAACAGCTATATTCCTGAATATACGCAGGCTAATCGTTTTAATCATGAACCACGACGTTTGCGCAAATTATTACTTTCAAAACGTGAGATGGCACGTTTTTTTAATGCAACGTCTCGTGAAGGAATGACACTTGTTCCTCTCAAACTTTATTTTAATGAACGAGGGCGCGTTAAGTTGGAGATCGCTCTAGCGCGAGGGAAAAAGCTTCATGATAAGCGCGAAACGGAAAAAAAACGCGATTGGGGACGTGAAAAAGCAAGACTTTTAAAAAGGTATGGCTAATGGATGCGATCTAGATATTCTTTATTCATAGCACTGTTTAAAACAGTTTTAGCATTGATTTAAGTATGTTTTTGCTGCTTGAAAGATTTGATGAAACATGGCGTCTGTCAAACGTCCAGTATTTGTATTATAACGAGAACAGTGATAGCTCGAAAAGATGCGTAATCTGCCGATGTTATTGATTTCGCCGTGTCCAAAAGGGTGAGCTAAAACTTTTGCATTAAGGGCACGTATCGTTGAATGGTGCGCAATGGTGCCTAAGGTAATAACGGCTTTAAGTTTGGGAAGATTTGTTAAAAGAGGTGAGAAGAAATAGCGGCACGTGTTAATTTCTGCACCGGTGGGTTTATTTTCTGGTGGAACACAACGAACAGAGTTAACAATTGCTGCATCAATAAGTTCAAGAGTATCGTCTGCTCTTTCTTCAAAGGTTCCTTGGGCAAAACCAAACTTTTTTAAAGTTGAATAAAGTAAGTGCCCAGCATAATCACCAGTAAATGGACGTCCAGTTCGATTTGCTCCGCGTAATCCAGGAGCAAGCCCAACAATAAGAAGGCGTGTTGTATCTGGCCCTTTATAAGGAAAGAATGGGCGCACCGGTGCGTTATACCAACTTGGTTCTTTTGCACGCCAGCCAGCGATAAATTGATGAAGCCTCGGACATAAATTGCAATTTTTGGGTGGTTCTGGGCACAGTGATGTTAATTGGCTATTCATGGTGTTAGGCATCAATCGTTTTTCTATTTTTTGAGTCTTTATAGCGTATATGACGGGTTATGTTTTGATAAACAATCTATAATGAATATAAATAAACTTTTTTAGAAGAAAGTTTAATATAAACTTATTGCTCATTATTGTGTAAAGAGAGGTCATTTTTCAGTAATTTATTCGATGAATAAGAGTGCGATACACATGACGTTCAAAGAAAAAAGTTCTCTCTTTAGATGAAGATATTATCATAAAAAGTATGTATAAGGCTGCTGTTATTGCAAAGGGTTTAAACAGCAGGTATTCCTTTTAAAAGGATAAGGACTCCAGACAAGTATTTTGTCAAGAAAGACCTCCCTTTGTTTGAAGTCAATCTATTGGAATGCTTTTAAAAGAAATTTTGATAACGAGCATGGATAGGTTATACATTTTTATAAATTTTCCAAGAATTTTTTTAAATAAGTTCTTTAATCAAAAAATATAAAAGTTTGTGTTGTTTTTCTTGTGTTTTATTTTGATTATTGTATATACTCCTTTATCCGCTATTATTTTTTTATTTGAGAAAGAGGCATAAATGGCCCGCGTAACGGTAGAAGATTGTATTGATAAAGTTGACAACCGCTTTGAATTGGTACTTTTAGCAGGTCATCGGGCGCGTCAGATTTCACAAGGAGCGCAGATTACGGTTGATCGTGATAATGATAAAAATCCAGTTGTTGCTTTGCGTGAAATAGCAGAAGAAACATTGTCGCCTGCTGATTTAAAGGAAGACCTTATTCATTCGCTGCAAAAGCATGTGGAAGTAGATGAGCCAGAAATGGCAAGTGGATTTATTACCCATTCAGGTGAAGCTGAAAGTGTTTTTAATACGTCGTCGCAAGAAGAAGGTACTTCATTTGATCATATGTCAGAAGAAGAGCTTTTAGCGGGTATTGAAGGTTTGGTTGTTCCAGAAAAAAGTGACGATTATTAATTGCAGCAATTTATGTTAAAGGGGTAAAGATACTTTGTCATGTGAGGAGCAATTATTTTTCGTGTCTTTTATTAATAGGACGTGTTCAATAAAGATTAGGGGTGTGAAAAGATAAAGGATATGCTCGTATGATGCGTCAGTGTGAGCTTGTTGGACGTGTTCAACGTTACAAGTCTGACGTAGATGAGGCTCTTTTAAACAGGGCCTATGATTATGCAATGAAAAAGCATGCACATCAAAAGCGTGCGTCAGGTGATCTTTATTTTTCTCATCCTTTAGAAGTTGCTGCTATTTTGACAGATATGCGGTTGGACGAGGCAACGATTGCTGTTGCTCTTTTGCATGATACAATTGAAGATACAAGCGCTACACGAGCAGAAATTGATCAGCTTTTTGGTTCTGAAATTGGAAAGTTGGTTGAGGGGCTTACAAAGCTTAATAAGCTTGATCTTGTATCAAAGAAAGCCGTACAAGCAGAAAATCTTCGTAAACTTCTTATAGCTATTTCTGATGATGTTCGTGTTCTTTTAGTCAAACTTGCTGATCGTCTTCATAATATGCGTACCCTTGGTGTTATGCGTGATGATAAACGTCGGCGAATTGCTGAGGAGACGATGGATATCTATGCGCCACTTGCAGGTCGTATGGGTATGCAGGATATGCGTGAGGAATTAGAGGATCTCTCTTTCTTTTATTTAAATCCAGAAGGTTATCGTACGATTACCAATCGACTTTCTGAATTATTGAAACACAACCGTGATTTGCTTTCCACAATTGAAAATGAATTGACAAAACTTTTTTTCGAGCATGGCATTAAAGCAGATGTTAAAAGCCGTCAGAAAAAATCTTATTCAGTCTTTCGCAAAATGGAAAGTAAAGCATTATCTTTTGAACAATTATCGGATATTTTTGGATTTCGTGTGATTGTTGAGTCCGTGAATGATTGTTATCGTGCTCTTGGTGTCATTCATACGACATGGCCAATGGTTCCTGGTCGTTTTAAAGATTATATCTCTATACCAAAGCAAAATGATTATCGTTCTATTCATACAACAATTGTTGGTCCTTCAAGACAACGTGTTGAGTTGCAAATTAGAACGGCTGCTATGGATGAAGTTGCTGAATATGGGGTTGCTGCTCATTCCATATATAAAGAGCACGGTTCCAATTATTCGACTGTGAAGTTATCAAGTGAAACGAATGCCTATGCATGGTTGCGTCAAACGATACAATCTTTGTCTGATGGAGATAATCCAGAAGAGTTTTTAGAACATACAAAACTTGAGCTTTTTCAAGACCAAGTTTTTTGTTTTACGCCGAAAGGTCGATTAATTGCTTTTCCTAAAGGAGCTACGCCTATTGATTTTGCTTATGCCGTCCATACAGATATCGGTGATTCTTGTGTTGGTGTAAAAATCAATGGTCGTATTATGCCTTTAATGACCAAATTAAAAAATGGTGATGAGGTTGATATTATTCGCTCACACGCTCAAATTCCGCCAGCAGCATGGGAATTTCTTGTTGTCACGGGTAAAGCACGTTCAGCTATTCGACGAGCAAGTCGTGCAGCGGTACGTAAACAATATTCGGGTTTAGGATATCGTATTCTAGAGCGTTCATTTGAATATATGGGAAAGCAATTTTCAAAAGACCTTTTGAAGAAAGTTTTGCCACGTTTAGCACGTAAAGATGTAGAGGATGTATTGGCTGCTGTTGGGCGTGGAGAGCTGTTTTCCGCTGATGTGATTAAAGCGGTTTATCCTGATTATCAAGATCACCGTGTGGTACAAAAGTCATCTTTTAAGCCTGGGGAAGAAGGTTGGTTTAATATTGAAAATGCTCAAGGTATGATTTTTAAAGTTCCAGAAAATGAAAAGAATGGAATGGTCGAGAATCATCAATCTAAAGCCTTGCCTATTAGAGGAACCCGTGGAGATATACCCGTACGTTTTTCACCGGAAGGAGCAGTACCTGGAGATCGGATTGTTGGTATTATGCAGCCAGGAGCTGGGATTGTTATTTATCCAATACAGTCTTCAGCTTTGATGGCGTATGATGATCAGCCAGAACGATGGATTGATGTCCGCTGGGATATTGATGCCCAAATGAATGAACGTTTTCCTGCACGGATGAATATTTTAGTTGTAAATAGTCCTGGTTCTTTGGCTGAAATTACACAAATAATTTCTGCTAACGATGCCAATATCCAAAATTTATCTTTTATCCGTACAGCACCAGATTTTACAGAAATTATGATTGATTTGGAAGTGTGGGATTTAAAACATTTGAATCGTATTTTTTCTCAGTTAAAAAAGGCAGGTTCAGTAAGTACAGTACGGCGGGTTCATGGATAAAAAGAAAGATTTTGCAATGAATACACAAGATGTCATTGATATTTTTAAACAAGCAGATGCTATTCTAAAAGGGCATTTTATTTTAACATCGGGGCGCCATAGTGCGACTTATATGCAAAAAGCGAAAGTATTCATGCATGCTGACTTGACGGAAAAGTTATGTCGTGGATTGGCTGAAAAAATCAAAAAATCTATCGAGGGAAAAATTGACTATGTTGTTGGTCCCGCAATTGGGGGTCTTATTCCTTCCTATGAAACTTCACGTCACCTTGGTGTTCCTTCTCTTTGGGTAGAGCGTGTAAATGGCATCTTTGAATTGCGTCGTTTTGAAATCAAGAAGGGTGCACGGGTTGTTATTGTTGAAGATATTGTAACAACGGGTCTTTCCATTCGTGAGACTGTTGAAGCGCTTGTTACAGCAGGAGCAGAGGTATTGGCCAGTGCATGTATCCTTGATCGTTCTGGTGGTAAGGTCAATGTTGGAGTTCCATTGATTGCGCTTGCTGAATACGAGATAACCTCTTATGCTAGTGATGCACTTCCTGCAGAGCTTTCTGTTCTTCCCGCGATTAAACCAGGCAGTCGAAATATTTAATTGTCGTTCTATTTTTTTGTGCAAAAGCTTAAAAAGATTAATTTGGATGATATAGATTATTTCATCATCAAAAGATGTATATTGAGAGTCATATGCTTTTTCGTCGTCGAAAACCAATAGATTTTGTAACGCGTATTCGACTTTGGTTATGGCCACGTCGTTCATTTTCTCGCTCATTTTGCTACATACATAAACGTATTTTGCGTATATCAGCAACACCGCATGAAGTAGCATTAGGGGTTGCTGTTGGCGTTTTTTTAGCTTGTTCACCTTTCTTTGGGTTGCATATTATTTTGGCAATATTTTTTTCTTGGCTTTTGCGTGCAAACTTTGCTGCCGCAATCATTGGGACAATTTTTTCTAATCCACTCACATTTTTATTGATTGTCATGGCTGATTATAAAGTAGGGTATTTTTGTTTATCACTTTTTAGCGATGTCAAAGAGATTTCTCTTTCGCAAATTCGTGCTCTATTTAATGGTTTGACATTGTCAAATCTCTCTCTCCTCTTTAAAGGCGCATGGGATACAATTATGAGTCCTATGATTTTAGGGGGAACTCTTTTAGGTATTGTTTTTGGTGGTTTATCTTATATAGGTGTTTACAGAGCAACGGTTCGTTTTAAACAAAAGCGATATCAAAAGATTATAAAAAAAGGCGTTTAAAGAAGCGCTCATCGTAAGAAAGATCGGGTAATATCTTATGATTATTGGTCTTGGAAATGATCTGGTTGATATACGACGTATTGAGAAAATGTTGGTTCGTTATGGTGAGCGTTTTATCCAACGGATTTTTACGGATATTGAAAGAAATAGATCTGAAAATCTCAAAAAAAGCTCCTCTTCCTATGCAAAAAGATTTGCTGCGAAAGAAGCATGTGCTAAAGCCTTAGGAACGGGAATCGCTTGTGGTATCAATTGGAAAGACATGGGGGTAGTTAATTTGCCATCTGGTAAACCAATAATGCAATTAACAAATTGTGCGCAAATGCAACTTCAAAAGTTATTACCTCCTCATCATGATGCAGTTATTCATCTTAGCATAACAGATGATTTTCCTTGGGCACAGGCATTTATTATTATCGAAGCACTTCCACGTGGATAGATGGCGTGAGAGATTGTGCTTTTGTTATTTGAATATTATGATGAAAAAAATTATATCTGTGATGAGAAGGCAGTTGGTGATGATCCCAAAAGATAAAGTGCATAAAAAAGAAAAAAAAGGTGGGCTTCTTGAATTTATTTCTGTTTTAATACAGGCTTTGCTTTTAGCAGCGTTTATTCGGACACTTTTTTTCCAGCCGTTTAGTATTCCTTCCGGTTCAATGCGTCCTACTTTGTTGGTGGGAGATTATCTGTTTGTTTCTAAGTATGCATATGGGTATTCTCGTTTTTCCATCCCCTTTTCTCCTCCTCTTTTTTCTGGACGGATTTGGGCATCTCAACCTCAACGTGGAGATGTGGTCGTTTTTCGCTTACCAAGTAATCCGAAGATTGATTATATAAAACGCGTCGTTGGGCTACCAGGTGATCGTATACAAGTCCGTCAAAGTGTCCTTTATATTAATGATGAGGCTGTTTCACGTCACTTTATGGGGGAGATTGATAATTCTGATATAACGGAAGTGAACTATCCTGTTGAGGTTTATCGCGAGACAATGCCTAACGGTGTCAGTTATGATACACTTGATTTAGCTTTCATCCCGAAAGTTGATGATACAGAAGTCTTTGAAGTTCCTCAGGGACATTACTTTATGATGGGGGATAACCGCGACAATTCAGATGATAGTCGTTTAGATGTAGGCTATGTTCCAGAAGAAAATCTTATTGGTCGCGCGAGCGTGATTTTCTTTTCTATCAGTAATGGTTCAAGTGCTTGGCAGATTTGGCGTTGGCCATTTGATGTGCGTTGGAAACGTTTGTTTTCTTTCATAAATACGGTTCATGATTTGCCGCTTATCAAGCAAGGAAACAACGATGAAACGTCTCATGATTGATCAGCTTTTCAAGCTGACGGGGCATCGTTTTAAAGATGAAGAGAGGTTAAAGAAGGCATTAACACACTCGAGTGTACAAGATTCGGAACAGGGGAATTATGAACGACTAGAGTTTCTAGGGGATCGGGTTTTAGGGCTTTTGATTGCAGAGATGCTGTATCAACTTTTTCCTCAGGCAAGTGAAGGTGAATTATCAGTCCGTTTAAATCATCTGGTCAATGCACAGACATGTGCTGATATTGCGCGTGAAATGAGACTTCCTGATATGATCCGTGTTGGTTTTGAGATGAAAAATTTTGAGGGGCGTCGACTTATCAATATGCATGCAGATGTCGTGGAAGCTTTGATTGCCGTAATATATCTCGATGGAGGATTGGAAAGTGTTCGCCCTTTTATTCAAAAATATTGGCAAAGTAGGGCAAAGAAAATGGATGCTGGTCGACGTGATGCCAAGACAGAATTACAGGAATGGGCGCATATCCAAGGCAATGCACAACCACATTATCAGGTTATAAAACGTTCAGGTCCAGATCACGATCCTGTTTTTATGGTAGAGGTCAGTATTTCTGGGTTTGCTTCAGAGATTGGGCAGGGAAGCTCCAAAAGATATGCTGAAAGAATGGCAGCTGAAAAAATTTTGCGACGAGAGGGTGTATGGAAAACAGTGGGAAAAAATAATCATGAGTGACGTTATGAAAACGCGTTCTGGGTTTGTTGTGCTTATTGGGATGCCTAATGCCGGTAAATCGACATTGGTTAATCAATTGGTTGGAACAAAGGTTTCAATTGTAACACATAAGGTACAAACAACACGAACTTTAATCCGCGGTATTGTCTTTCATGATGATGTGCAAATTGTGTTGGTCGATACACCGGGTGTTTTTCGTCCCCATAAGCGCTTAGAACGAGCCATGGTCTCTGCTGCTTGGGGAGGGGCTAAGAGCGCTGATGTTCTGCTTGTTTTAATTGACGCTCAAAGTGGTCTTTCGGATGAAGTTGATATGATGTTAGATATTGTAAACAATATGAAACAAGAAAAAGTTCTTGTTCTTAATAAGGTTGATACAGTTGTTAAATCATCTCTTCTAGCGTTAACCACTAAAATAAATGAACGTGTAAAGTTTGCGCAAACATTTATGATTTCTGCTCTAAACGGTTCTGGTTGCAAGGATTTACTTCATGCGTTGAGTAACATGATGCAGGAAGGACCATGGTATTATCCGGAAGATCAAATTTCTGATATGCCTATGCGTCATCTTGCTGCTGAAATTACGCGTGAAAAACTTTTTCTTCGTCTTCATGATGAACTTCCTTATTCCTCAACGGTTGAAACAGAAAACTGGGAAGAGCGTTCAGATGGTTCCGTTAAAATTAATCAAGTTATTTATGTCGAGCGTGAGAGTCAGAAAAAAATTGTCTTAGGAGCAAAAGGCGATACAATTAAAGCGATTGGTCAAGCAGCACGTAAAGAACTCATGGAAATTATGGATCAAAAGGTTCATCTTTTTCTCTTTGTGAAAGTGCGCGATAATTGGGATACCGATCCAGAACGTTATCGTGAAATGGGATTGGATTTTTTAAAATAAGATTTTTAAAAATAATTAAAGTAAAATGAAGTGGAAAGAACAAGCCGTTATACTTGGTACGCGCCAATATGGTGAAACAAGTGTTATTCTTGAGATTATGACACGTGAACATGGTCGTTATATGGGAGTGGTAAAAGGGGGGCGCTCGCGTCGCATGGCAGCTCTTCTTCAACCTGGAAATTTTGTGGAGGCTGAATGGTGGGCTCGTTTAGACGAACATTTGGGACTTTTTCGGCTTGAAGCTCTTGATTTACATGCGGCACGATTAATCTGTCTACCAGAAGCACTTTATGCTTTGCAATTGATAGCTTTTCATTTGCGGCTTCTTCCCGAACGTGATCCGCACCCCATTTTATATGATATTTTACACCTTTTTATGCAGAATTTTGATGAACCATTTGTAAATGCAGAATTGCTTGTACGTTTTGAAATGCGGCTTCTTGAAGAACTTGGTTTTGGTCTTGATTTATCTTGTTGTGCTGCAACAGGTCGTCAGGAAAGGCTTCATTACGTATCACCAAAATCTGGTCGGGCTGTCTGTGAAGAAGCAGGAGAACCTTGGAAAAAAAAACTTCTTATTCTACCACAGTTTCTTGTACAAAGAATGACTCGTCCTGCTGATTTTAGTGATATAATAAATGGTTTTATACTGACGGGTTTTTTTCTTATGCGTCATGTCTGGGAGCCACGAGATATAAAGCAGCCGTCAGTGCGCATGAATTTGATACAATTGTTTGAGCGCCAATTTGGTGTACAGGCATTAATTTGTTGATCTGATGATAATTGAATGGGAAAATGAGAATTTTAAAGACAATTGCTGAAGTTCGCCAATATACTTCAGAGGAACGACGTTTAGGTTTTTCGATTGGTTTTGTTCCAACAATGGGGGCATTGCATGATGGTCATCTTGCATTAGTACAGTATGCAAGAGCAATGTGTGATCGCGTAGTAGTTTCTATTTTTGTCAATCCAAAGCAATTTGGACCTCATGAAGATTTTTCTCAATATCCAAGAGATTTGAAGGGCGATTGTGCTTTGTTAAAAGAAGCAGGTGTTGAATGTGTTTTTGCTCCTTCTGTAGATGAAATGTGGCCACCAGGAAATGACACAATTGTACAAGTGAAAAAATTATCACGTATTTTGATGGGAAAATTACGTCCAGGGCACTTTTGTGGTGTAACAAGCGTTGTTGCTAAACTTTTTAACATTGTCCAACCAGATAAGGCTTTTTTTGGGGAAAAAGATTTTCAACAAATTTTAATTATTCGGCGTATGGTTGAAGATTTGGCTTTTCCTATTGAAATCGTTGGAGTTCCTATTCTACGGGAGTCAGATGGTGTAGCTTGTTCTTCACGCAATCAGCTTTTAACATTAGAAGATCGTAAAGCTGCCAAAATTCTTCCTGAAAGTGGAAAAGCTGCTGAAAAGCTTTACCATGAAGGTGAACGGTCGGTTGATAAATTATGCAAAACTGTTCATGATATTTTACAACAAGAAACGCGTGCAATCATTGAAGCGATAGATTTACGGGATATGGAAAATTTATGCGTGATTAGAGGAACATTGAATAAACCAGCAGTTTTACTTCTTACTGTCCGCTTTGGTGAGGTAAGGCTGATTGATCAATATATATTGCAAGAGAAGGGTGGAAAATGAGTGTACATAAAACCGTAAAGCGTATAACATCTTCCGAAATACGTGCAAGAAAGGGACAACAGCCAATTGTTTCTTTAACAGCTTATCAAGCTTATACTGCGCGGATTGCTGATCCATATTGCGATATCCTTTTGGTTGGTGATAGCGTTGGGATGGTTGTGTATGGGTTTGAGACAACGCTTCCTGTTAATTTAGATATGATGATTTTACACGGGAAAGCCGTGGTGCGTGGATCTCAAAAAGCTCTTGTGGTTATTGATATGCCTTTTGGTTCTTATGAAGAAAGTCCAGAACAAGCTTTTTTTAATGCATCGCGTATTCTTGCTCAAACGGGGTGTGGTGCAGTTAAGCTTGAAGGGGGTGTTTATATAGCAGAAACAATAGATTTTTTGTGTAAACGTGGCATTCCAGTGATGGGGCACATTGGTCTTACACCCCAGGCGGTGAATCGTTTTGGTGGCTTCAAAACACAAGGACGCAAGGAGAATGATTGGCAAAGAATTGAAGCAGATGGAGCAGCGATTGAAGAGGCAGGTGCTTTTGCTGTTGTTTTAGAAGGGATTGTCGAACCTTTAGCGGTGAAACTGACAAATAAGCTTTCTATCCCTACGATCGGTATAGGGGCGTCTAATCAATGTGATGGACAAGTATTGGTTATGGAAGATATGTTGGGCTATGGTTCTCATGTGCCAAAATTTGTACGCCGTTATGGAGACCTTGAACAAGCCATGGAAACTGCAATAAAGAATTATGCAGAGGATGTCACATCTCGTGCTTTCCCAGCGGATAATGAAGTTTATAAACTAAAATAAACTTCAGTTTAAGATGAAAGGTTTGACAAGAGAACATTTGTTGTTTTGATAATAAATGTGCATTATTTAATATATTTTGTATACAATTTGAGCTGTGATTTTTTCCATTTCTTGAATGGAGTCACGCCTCTCATGCAAAACAGAACGCCATTGGGTCGCTAATTCACGTGCTTTTTTAAAGAGAGCTTTCTTAAGGCACCCAATCCTATTTCGCGACGGCGTTCGTGAATAATATAGTGGTAAGTCCCTTATGAAGTGTATAAAATTTATAGAGCACTCCCGTCTTTACGCTTCATAAGAAAGCAAGCCGGCATCATCACACACTTTGCCAATTTTCAATGCTGCGACAGCGCTTAGCACTTGAGATGGTTCATAAGAAGCATTTTAACTCTTTCTTTAAAAAATTTTACCCACACGCCAGCCCCGCTTGTGGTGTGCAAGAGAATGATTTTGATTGATTCAATATAAACAGATTTGAAATGAGTGAAGCTTACGATATTAGGAGCTCTCATTCAAAATGAAAAAACAATGAATTATTATTATAAGTCAGTGTGATGAGTCTGTAATGACAAGGAATCAACAATGCGAAGAGTCTATAATCTTTGGGCATCTAAGTCATTAAAGCGCGTTAAAAATGCGTTTTCAATGTGTTGTGTAGAATAAGGGGATAAATTAAGATCATCGGGTAGAATATTATTGGGAGAGCCAAAATAGTGAAGGGCTTCTTCTGTATTAAATCCAGCAAGCGTAATCGCTTCATAATAGGCAGCAATACGGTCGGCTTGTTTAATTTTTTTTAAAAGTTTTTGAGAAAGATCAACGGGAAGAGAAAAGCGCATGTGGATAGCATCTTGGATGCGCTTTTCAACGCGTTCATATTGTTTTCCTATGACAGCTTTAAAAGGGGAAATCATATCGCCGATGACATATTCTGGAGCATCATGAAGAAGGGTATAAAGACATTCATTGCTTCCCGATTGTGGAAAAAGTTTTTGAAATATTTGTTCAACCAAAAGTGAATGTTGTGCAACAGAATAGGCATGCTCTCCTCGTGTTTGACCGTTCCAACGTGCTACGCGAGCAAGTCCATGGGCAATATCTTCAATTTCAACATCAAAAGGAGAAGGGTTGAGAAGATCAAGTCGCCTTCCAGAGAGCATTCTTTGCCAAGCGCGGGCTTCTCCATTTTTTAATAATTCAGCTTTAGCCATGAGTGTTTTCTATAGTATTTTCAGGAAAGGTAAAATTCATATTTTCAGCAATGCTTATAGTGACAGGAATGTTTTTTACAGTAAAGGGGATGTTATGATCCATAGCATCTTTGACGTGGTCAATACGCATTAAAGCAAGAGCCTCATTTTCTACACATGTTCCCAAGTAGCCAAGCACTTTTGTTCCTGCTTCAATGCTAGATTGAGGGGTTAATTTACACTGGCCTTTTACAATAAAAATACGGCGACGTGCTGCACGGCGGTGGTGCATTCGTGAAACAATTTCTTGTCCAATATAACATCCTTTATTGAATGCAAGTCCATTGATTTGATCGTAATTAATATCATGAGGAAAGACTTTGCCAATTTCATAGTCTTGATCACTTTCCGCAATTGCATAACGGATACGCAATTGATTCCATGTGTCATGATATTCTGAAGTCAAAAAAGGTTTTTTGCCATAGATTCGTATTATTTTTTCTTGTTGTGGGAAGCGTTTATCAACAAAACTTGAATCAAAATTTAAAGCATCTGATTCATTATTCAAAGAAACTGTAACAAGCTCTTGGAATGGTTGTGTAATTTCTACTTTTTTGCGCAGCTTATAGAGCAACAGACGCTTATGGAGCGTATCAGCTAAAGGCATTCTGATATCAATCAAGTAACCATCTTCTTTTTTTCCGATAAGAAAATCAGCAAGAACCTTTCCTTGTGGGGATAAAAGGGCTCCAGGGAAAAGTTCCTGTGGACTGATTTTTTTTACATCTGTCGTGATCAGGGATTGTAGAAAATCTGTTGCTTCTTCACCTGTAATTTGAATAAGCCCGCGGTTTTTTAAGCAAATGGCATTTTGTTTTTCAATCATGGTTCTTGCCTTTCTGCTCAAAGTTACATAATCGATAAGTGAGCAATATGTAAGGAGCGTGGTTATGTTTAAAACATTTGATACAATTTTTAAAGGTGCAACACTTGTGAATCATGATGGAAGAAGCAAGCGTGATATTGGTATTACAAATGGTCGTATTGCTGAAATAGGCGACCTTACATGTGCATCGGCTAGTGAGGTCATTGATTGTACGGGGCTTCATATTTTACCAGGAGTTATTGATAGCCAAGTGCATTTTCGTGAGCCAGGAAATGAATATAAGGAGGATTTGGAAAGTGGCTCGTATTCTGCTGTGTTAGGGGGTGTTACGGCAGTTTTTGAAATGCCTAATACCAATCCATTGACAACATCAGAAGAAACATTAAGCGATAAGGTTCAACGCGCATTTCATCGAATGCATTGTGATTTTGCATTTTGGGTTGGAGGAACGCGTGAAAATGCTCATGAACTATCTGAATTAGAAAGACTTCCTGGTGCGGCTGGAATTAAAGTTTTTATGGGGTCCTCTACCGGTGATCTTTTGGTTGATGATGATGAAAGTGTACGCCTTATTTTGAAGAATACACGCCGTCGTGCGGCTTTTCATTCTGAAGATGAGGCGAGGCTCAAAGAGCGTAAAATATTGCGTATTGAAGGGGATGCATCGTCACATCCGATTTGGCGTGATGAAGTTGCGGCATTAAAATGTACGCAGCGTTTGGTAAAAATTGCTCATGAGACGAAGGCTCGGATTCATGTGTTACATCTTTCGACAGAAGAAGAAATTGATTTTCTAAAAAAACATAAGGATGTTGCAACAATTGAAGTGACACAACATCATTTGACGCTCACGGCTGATGATTATAAGAAGTTTGGTACATTAATTCAGATGAATCCGCCTATTCGTGAGCCGCGCCACCGTGACGCTCTTTGGTACGGTGTTCAACAAGGAATTATTGATGTCTTAGGTTCAGATCATGCGCCTCATACTCTTGAAGAAAAACTTCAACCTTATCCCTCTTCACCTTCAGGTATGACAGGCGTGCAAACAACAGCAGCAATTATGTTGACACATGTGAATGCAGGAAAAATATCTCTTGAACGTTTTGTTGATCTCACTTCACATGGCCCTAGTCGTATTTTTGGTATAAGTTGTAAAGGGCGCATTGCTGTTGGGTTTGATGCTGATTTAACCATTGTTGATCTTAAGCGAGAAGAAATTATTACGAATAGCTTAATTGGTTCGCGTACCGGTTGGACACCTTATGATGGTCAAAAAGTTAAAGGTTGGCCTGTTGGGACTATTATCCGTGGTATGCGCGTTATGTGGGAAGGTGAAATTGTTACACCTTCACAAGGAGAGCCTGTTAAATTTATAGAAACTTTGGTGTAAAAAAAATTAAAATTATAAGTATGCCGTAAAATACCATCTTTTAGAGTGGTGATATAGGGTATGTCAGCCTCTTTGGCACATAAGTGTTTTTTTATGCGTGGTAAATATTTTTAGGCTTGTTTTTAGAAACTATGAAGCAAATTACATGAGTGGGAAGCCAAGAGGAAACTTATTCAACAAGAACCTAGATTATTTACAGAGCAAATTTAGTTAAAAATCTTTGTCCGTTAAAGTGTGGGGAGGAAGCCAAAGAACAGTTTTGTATGGGGAAAAAGGCGCATATGAATAAAAGCGTATCAAGACATTATTCTTTAAACGTCTCTCTATTTTCAGAGCTGGTTTATTGCTCCCCGCATTTGTGAAAGGAGTATCATTGATATCGCTAAGATTGAGAGAGCTACTTTTTGTATAGATTAATTATTTATAATGCATGAGGAGGTTTTCAGATAAAATTCTTCCTTCCTCAATGTATCTTTGGTTGGCTTCAATGGCTGCTTGTGTACAATGATGATAATTTTCTGAGAAAGCACGATACGCTTCATTAAACGCTTCATAAAAATAAGCACGTCTTTGTGGAATGGGGCGTTCTGCTTCAATCAGTGCATTCATATAGTCATACCATTGGTTTGTTGGAGGCTCGCAAAGATTTTGGAGAGAATGCAATGATCCCAAAATTTCTGCTAGTCGGAGTAATTTTTTTTCATAAGGTGGAGATTGTTGTGCAAAGGTTGGCATTGAAATGACAAGAAATATTAAAATAATGATGTTTATCAATCTATTATGCATTATTTTTATTGCTTTCTTTGAATAAAACTCTGTAAAGATAAAATAATTTTGTCATGAGAACGGTGTAAAAAATAAAGTTAATTGCTACATTATTCTCAATTATTGATTATAAAATATAGGGCGTAAGAGGTAGTAAGGAACCCATTGTGGAATATTGAAAATACTGACGAAGCTTTGTGTGGTTAAAAATTTAAGATTTTCTGCCTGCAAGCTATCTATTTTTCACATAGATTTATATTGTATTGCCTATAGATTTTTTTCTAAGCTCATTTTCTTTAAGGAGGGAAAGCATCTCTAATGATAGAACGCTTTTGTCCAATCAAATAAAATAGATTGTTTTTATGATAAACGATGAATACAGCCGTAAATACAATGGGAAAATGGTAAGAAGAATTTACTATAAGATACAAGTTTTTAGCTTAAACCGCGTAATACAATGATTTGAGATAAGATACATCTAAAAGGATCGGTGCATAATATCGTCCATGGAGTCAATAAATGAAAGAGTTGCGATTTTATAATACGCTAACACGTAAAAAAGAAAAATTTACACCAATAGATGCGACAAGAGTACGTCTTTATGTTTGTGGACCGACAATTTATGATTATGCGCATATAGGAAATGCACGTCCTGTTATTGTTTTTGATATTTTATTTCGCTTATTGCGTCATGTTTATGGCAATGAGCATGTTCTATATGCGCGTAATATTACAGATGTCGATGATAAAATTAATGCACGAGCAGCTAGCGAATATCCAAACGTATCATTGAATGAGGCTATTCGTCACTTAACAGAACGTACATATTCTCAGTTTCAACAAGATACCATAGCACTTGGTTGTCTGTTGCCAACCAGTCAGCCACGCGCCACTGAGCATTTAGAGGAGATGCGCTCTTTAATTGAAAGGTTGCTTGAAAAGGGGCACGCTTATGAAGCGGAAAATCATATATTATTTTCTGTAAGTAGCATAAAAAATCCTCCCCATTATGGGGCATTTGCAAATCGTTCTTTAGATGAAATGAGGGCGGGGGGGCGTATCGATGTTGCTGCTTATAAAAGGGAAGAGATGGATTTTGTTTTGTGGAAGCCTTCTGTGGAAGGAGAACCAGGTTGGGAATCACCGGGCGGAATTCCTGTTTTAGGTCGTCCAGGTTGGCATATTGAATGTTCTGCAATGTCAATGGCAAAGTTATTAGCGCCCTATGGCGGTGGTTTAACCTGTGATGATCCGACCGCCAATGTTTTTGATATCCATGGTGGTGGAATTGATTTAATTTTTCCTCATCATGAAAATGAGATTGCACAAAGTTGTTCAGCTTTTGGGACGGAGCGAATGGCTAATTTTTGGATGCATAATGGTTTTTTACAAGTTGAAGGCAAAAAGATGTCGAAAAGCTTTGGCAATTTCATAACTATTCGTTCTGTTTTAGAGAATAATTTTGGGGAGTTTAATGGTATTTTAACCGATGAAATGAAGCAAAATTGGGCTGGTTTGTCTGCGCGTTTTTCGATGTTGCAAACGCATTATCGTGAACCATTAAATTGGACAGCACAGCGTTTAATAAAATCGAGCAGCGAACTGTATCGTTGGTATGAATGGCTTCGCAGCAAAAAGAGTGAGATGAAAAACAATGAAGCAATTGATGATACTTTGATAGATGCACTTAGTGATGATCTTAATACTCCAAAAGCACTGACTCTTTTGCGAAAATTTTATAAAGAAGGAAATGCTTTGGCTCTTCTGAATGGGATGAATTTATTAGGACTGTTAAGACAAGAATGGATTAAAGAAATAGATTGCCCATTATTTATGAGAAAAACTTTCCTTGATACAAAATTTATTGATCAGCGCATTGCCGAAAGACTAAGACTTATCCATAATAAAGAGTGGGAAGCAGCGGATACAATTCGTGATGAGCTTGCAGCCGAGGGGGTTCTTTTAAAAGACAGTAAGGATCCGCAGAGTGGTGAGCGCATAACTGTGTGGGAAATAAAACGATTTTAATTTCTCTATTCCTGCAGCTTCATAAAAAAGGAGAATATGATGGAATTTTTATATCATTATGGATATATCGCGCTTAAACTGGCTGTAGGTCTTGTTGCCTTCTTATTTATTTTAAGAACGACGGGGCGGGGGAGTCTTAGTCAGATGACACCAGTTGATTTGGTCAGTAATTTTGTCATGGGAGGTATTATTGGAGGAGTTATTTATAATCAGAATATTAGTAGCATTCAATTATTGCTTGTTTTATTCATCTGGCAAACCTTGATTACATCTTTTAATTTTATTGCACGCTATTCAGTTTTTTTTCGTCGTCTTATTGCAGGGCGGAATGTCACATTAGTTTTAGATGGAGTTTTCCAAATGGATAAGATTAAGAGCTTAGGGATCAATATTAATGATCTCATTACGATGTTACGTCTTAAAGGGTGTCACTTACATGAAGCTGCTTTTGTTCGTTTGGAAACCAATGGTGATTTCACTGTCATTAAAAAGGAAGAGGGAAAGAAATCGACGATTTTAATAGAAAATGGTGAAGTTATTGATGAGGGACTTAAAGAGATTGGTAAAACAAAAAAGTGGCTTCAGGCAGAATTGAAAAAAAAACATGTAAAAGTTGAAAGTTTATTCGCAGCAGAGTGGTATGAAAATATAGATCAAAATAATAAATTGTATAGTGGATTATTTCTTGTTCCTTTTTCAAAAACAGTCTAACTTCAAAAAACGGGTAGGTATAGCTTATTGGAAGCTCCGTAATGAAGAGATGAATCTATAAACAACCACAGAGGGTATTTTACCTGTTTGTGCGGATGATAGAGAAGTAAGGACTTTATGAAACGCAATGAAATGACAAAAACTGTATCATCAGATACAGGGAGAACTCTGCACACACTTTACAATTTATGGCCCTATATGTGGCCAGTAGGTCGGCGTGATCTAAAAATGCGTGTGTTGTGGGCAATATTTTATCTTGTTTTGGCTAAGCTCGTTCTCATATCTGTACCGTATTTCTTTAAATATTCTACGAATGTGCTTGATTCAAGCTTTCAGCCACCTAAATGGTTCCCATCCAGTTGGATTATTCCCATCATGCTCGTTTTGGCATACAATGTCGCGCGTATTATGCAGGCTGGATTAAATCAATTACGCGATTCTCTGTTTGCCACTGTTGGTCAATACGCTGTTCGTCAATTAGCTTATAAAACCTTTGTACATATGCATGAGTTATCTTTGCGATTTCATTTGGAACGCCGAACAGGTGGGCTTTCTCGTGTGATTGAGCGTGGAACAAAAGGAATTGAAGCGATCGTAAGATTTTCAATTCTTAGTACAGTACCAACAGTTTTAGAATTTATATTAACGGCACTGGTATTTTACATAAGTTATGGGTGGCATTATCTTCTCATCGTTGTTGCAACAGTTGGATTATATATCGTGTTTACCATTAAGGCGAGTGATTGGCGTATTCGCATTCGGCAAAAAATGAATACAGCGGATACTGAGGCGAATACTCGCGCTGTTGATTCTCTTTTGAATTTTGAAACGGTCAAATATTTTGGTAATGAAACTCTAGAAGCCGATCGATTTGATGCTTCTATGGTAGGTTATGAAAAAGCCGCAACAAAGATTTGGACATCGTTAAGCTGGCTTAATTTTGGTCAGACTCTTATCTTTGGTATTGGAATGACGATCATGATGCTGATGTCAGCTTATGAAGTTTTTTATAAGACACAAACTTTAGGAGATTTTGTTTTTATTAATGCGCTTTTAATGCAACTTTCCATTCCACTAAATTTTATTGGTTCAATGTATCGTGATATTCGACAAGGTTTAACGGATATTGAAGCAATGTTTGATCTTTTAGATGTTCAGAAAGAGATCGTTGATAAATCGGATGCTAAACCGTTAGAGATAAGCGATGGGACCATTTGTTTTCATCAGGTAAAGTTTTCCTATGATTCGAGACGTCAGATTCTCAGAGATATTGATTTTGAAGTTCCTGGAGGAAAAACAGTCGCTATTGTCGGTCCATCGGGTGCCGGTAAATCTACTATTTCTCGGTTGCTTTTTCGGTTTTATGATGTTGATGCAGGCTCTATCACAATTGATGGGCAGGATATTCGTGACGTAACACAAAAGAGTTTGCGTGAAGCGATTGGCATGGTCCCACAAGATACGGTGTTATTTAATGATACAATTGCCTATAATATTTGCTATGGGCGTCCAAGTGCTACAGATGAAGAGATGCGCAAAGCTGCTGAAATGGCACAAATATCAAAATTTATTGAAATTTTACCGGAAGGTTTTCAGTCTATGGTAGGAGAGCGAGGTCTCAAATTATCAGGTGGTGAAAAACAACGCGTGGCTATTGCTCGGACACTTTTAAAAGCTCCTCCACTTCTTATTCTAGATGAAGCAACGGCGGCTCTTGATACGGCGACGGAACAGGAAATTCAACAAGCATTGGATATTGTAAGCCGTGGACGTACAACATTGATTATTGCTCACCGTCTTTCTACTGTTATCAATGCGGATGAAATTTTAGTTCTTAAAAGTGGTCGTATTATTGAAAATGGGACGCATACAGAGCTTTTACGCAAGAAAGGTCTTTATGCTTCAATGTGGAATAAGCAGCTTGAAGCATCGCAAGCGGAAGAAAAATTACGTAAAATGCGTGAAGAAGATGAGACGAGTGTTGTTAATCGTAAAAAATAAATAGAGCAAAATGTAATCTATATCTTTATATGGAGTGATTGATTAAATACATAAAAAGACACAAGAGGAACAAAAAGCTTTGTTGCTTGTTTAAGTTTACGATGAATAGGAAATTATATGAGTATTCTGCAATCTTTCCATAATAGCTTTGTACCGGTTCATAAAGAAGGTTATCCTTTTATTGTAGCGTTTTTTGTTATTTCGCTCATTCTTGGTTGGATATGGAGTCCGTTGTTTTGGTTTGGTCTCGTTCTCACGGTGTGGTGTGTATACTTTTTCCGTGATCCAGATCGTGTGATCCCTTTGAATTCAAATTGGGTTATGTCGCCTGCAGATGGGCGTATTTCATTTGTGGAATCATGTGTTCCACCTGAAGAATTAGGATTAGGGAAAGATGAAATGATCCGTATTTCCATTTTTATGGATGTTTTTTCATGCCATATTAATCGTATTCCTATCAGTGGTACAGTAGAGTCTATCGTTTATCAGCCAGGTCGATTTACTAATGCTGACTTTGATAAAGCTAGTCAGTTTAATGAGCGTAATGGGGTGGTAATTGATAGCAAACATGGTAAAATTGGTGTCGTACAAATAGCGGGAATGTTTGCGCGCCGGATTGTTTGCTGGTCAAAAGAAAACGATGCCGTTATGACTGGTGAGCGATTTGGATTGATTCGTTTTGGTTCTCGCCTTGATGTTTATATACCAACTGAAATGAAATTGCGTGTTGCAGTTGGACAGACAGCAATTGCTGGAGAAACAGTTTTGGGTTCTTTTGATGATAAGAGTGCCACAACGGACTTCAGATACGATTAGGACTCACAATGAAAAATTTTTCGCCATTTTCTTCATTCAATCCTGAGGGGCAGCATGATGATGTTGCAAATCGGCGGCGTTCACCTACATCAATGCGGTATGTCATTCCTAATATCATTACTATTTTAGCAATTTGTGCAGGGATGAGCAGCATTCGTTTGGCTTTTGAACATCGCTATGAAGCTGCTATTTTAATGGTGCTTTTGGCCGCAGTTTTAGATGGTGCTGATGGTCGCATTGCCCGTTTAATAGATGGTAGTTCATCTTTTGGGGCACAGATGGATTCTCTTGCTGATGTTATAAATTTTGGTGTTACCCCTGCACTCATTGTTTATTCTTTTATCTTGAATCAAGCAAATCACATTGGTTGGGTTGCTGCCCTTGTTTATTGTGTTGCTTGTTGTTTGCGATTAGCACGTTTTAATGTGATGTTAGATAATCCCAATATACCTAAGTGGCAGAAAAGTTATTTTGTTGGTGTTCCAGCACCAGCAGGAGCATTATTACTTTTATTGCCTACCTATTTAGGCACTCTTGGTTTGGTCCCCAATTGGGGGTGGGCATTATTTTTTAGTCTTTATACTGTAATTATTGCTTTTCTTTTGATTAGTCGTTTACCGGTATGGAATGCAAAAACAATTGATCAAAATTTAAGGCGCGATATCGTTATACCGTGCATGTTGGTCATTGTTATTTATGTCGGTTTTCTTGCGACTTACACATGGGAAACTTTATTGATTACAGCTGTTAGCTATATGATTTTTCTCCCTTGTAGTTTTATCGCTTATAATAAACGTGCTACTTTAGAAGAGAAAAAGGCTGATGCTAAAGCTATCCAAGAATTATAAAGTGCTTCATTCTTCTGTCGAAAAGCACAGGAAAAAGAGAGAGTCAAACGATTTACTTCTCATATGATGATCAATCAGGTACATGATAATCTACAAACCGATTTTTATGGACATTAAAGAGTTTTCCAGTTTCCTTTAAATCAGGTGATAACAAATGGACTATCTTTTTTGCAACCTCTTGTGGTGAAGGGAGAGTTTGTGGATCTTCACCGGGCATAGCTTCAGCGCGCATGGCAGTGCGTGTGGCACCAGGGTTGACACAATTAATCTTAATAGGGGTTTGTTTGAGTTCTTCTGCCCAACAGCGGGCAATCACCTCTAAAGCCGCTTTAGAGGCTGCATAAGCTCCCCAGAAAGGGCGCGCAGCATGCGCAACGCTTGAGGATAACAGGATGGCTCGTCCAGCATCAGATTCACGTAATAAAGGCTCAACGGCTTTCATTAAGCGCCATTGGCTGAAAAGATTTATTTGAAAAACATCTTCAAATACCGTGTTTTCTATATGCGCTATTGGTGAGAGTGTTCCAAGAATTCCTGCGTTTGCAACGATAATATCAAGTTTTTTCCAGCGTTTGGCAATTGAGATAGCAAGGGTATCGATGTTTTCCATATGATGCAAGTCAAGGGGAACAAGGGTTGCATGAGCCCCTTTTTCTCGGATTTGATTATCTAATTCAGTAAGTCCACTGACTGTTCGTGCAAGAGCAATAATATGAGCGCCGTGTGCAGCAAGCTCGAGTGCCAAATAATAGCCAATCCCTCTTGATGCGCCAGTAACAAGTGCAACACGCCCATGGAGACTAAAGTCACGTTTTGTCATCATTAATCTCTTGTTTTAAGAACAGATGATTGATGAATTTTGGAGAGATTTTCTTGATCAACCAGATGCGTAGGATAATATCCAGTAAAATAATGGTCAGTAAATTGTGGATCGGCGTTATTCCGTTTTTCCCCTGCTACAGCAAGATATAACCCATCCGTTGAAAGAAATTCTAATGAATCTGCTCCAATAAAATCACACATAGATTTTAAATTTGGATATTGATTTGCTAAAAGGTTTTCAGCTTTAGGTGTATCAATACCATAAAAGTCAGGATAAAAAATCATAGGGCTAGAAATGCGCATATGAACTTCTTTTGCTCCTGCATCGCGAAGCATTCGTACAATTTTAAGGGATGTTGTTCCACGTACAATAGAGTCATCAACCAGAATAACACGTTTTCCTTCAATCACAGGACGGTTTGCCGAATGTTTTAACTTGACGCCAAAAGCGCGAATTTGTTGTGTTGGTTCGATAAAAGTGCGGCCAACATAGTGATTACGAATAATACCAAGCTCGAAGGGAATTCCAATTTTTTGTGCATAGCCAATTGCAGCAGGCGTTCCTCCATCAGGAACAGGAACCACAACATCACCCTCACAAGGGGCTTCCTGTGCTAAACGGCTTCCCATATTTTTGCGTATTGTATAAACACTACGCCCTCCAACGATTGAGTCTGGGCGGGCAAAATAAACATATTCAAACAAGCAAAGTTTTTCTGGTTTTGTATTTTCTGGTTTTATAATTTTTTTCGTAATTTCCCCATTTTTTTGTATTTCACATATGATGATTTCTCCATTTTTAACATCACGGACATATTTTGCTCCAATAATATCAAGAGCACAAGTTTCAGAACAAAAGATAGGCTTACCATCAAGTTCCCCCATCACGAGAGGTCTAATTCCTGTTGGATCGCGTGCCGCAATAAGTTTTGTACGTGTGAGCGCTAACATAGCATACCCACCTTCTACTTGCCGAATCGCATCAACAAAACGATCAGAGGACGATTCATAACGTGAGCGGGCAATAAGATGGAGAAAAACTTCTGAATCCGACGTTGATTGACAGATAGCACCAGAAGCGATGAGTTCACGGCGTAATGTGAGACCATTGGTAAGATTACCATTATGCGCAATAGCAATACCTCCAACTTTCAATTCAGCAAAAAGGGGTTGAACATTGCGTAATGCCACTTCTCCAGTTGTTGAATAACGGGTATGTCCAATAGCACGATTTCCTGGTAAGCGTGCAAGTGTTGCAGGGTTTGTATAGTGATCTCCAACAAGACCTAAATGCTTTTCTTGATGAAATATTTTATTATGGTAAGAAACAATCCCAGCTGCTTCTTGCCCACGATGCTGAAGTGCGTGGAGTCCAAGAGCTGTTAATGTTGCGGCATCTTCATGCCCAAGAATACCAAAAACTCCACATTCTTCATGAAGGGTATCATCATCTAATGAAAATTCTTGACAGAAAACATCGCTTTTTATCATCATATTCTTTCAGTTGTGATATGGAGGAATCATTAATATCACATTTTACATCATTTAGTTCTCTTTCCTCATGAAAAACTATTCTCTATTTTTTGAAAATTATCTTTTCATGAGAGTGTTGCTCATACGTATGTTTATTGCTGTCTTTAAACAAATTTTCCGTCTTTTCGAGAACAGATCCAATATCTTTTGGGAGTATTTCCCAAACTTTTTGTCCCAATGAATCTAAAATAGGCCTTGTTTTTGCATTTTTTAACCAATTCGCTTGAAGCTCGGGTTTAATCAGTGCATTAAGCAGTAACATACCGATGACCATGATAAGTAAACCACGAAGTGCTCCAAAAATAAAACCAATAGTACGGTCAAGGATACCAATTCGACTATCGATAATAAAATCAGAGATCTTCATTGTAATAATTGAAGTAATAATGAGAACAATAATAAAAATTGTGACCAATGTTGTGATCAATGCAATCATTTTATTAGAGAGATATTGTTCAAAGAAAGGTAAGACAGGTTTGAATAAAAACAGTGTCGTAACAGCTGCAACTGCCCAAGAAATCAACGATAACACTTCACGTGAAAATCCTCGAAGCATAGCAAGAAAAGCGGACAACAGGATGATTACTACGACAATTCCATCAAGGATTGTTATGATCATTTGTTTGTTCCTTATACATAAAGTTGTGTTCTTTTAAGTCTGTGTGCAAATATATTTTTTGTTATGCCATTTTTTGTTCTTATAGCAAGGATCTTTTGTATTTTATAGAGTTTTTTCTATATTATCATATCTGTGGTGCAGATCATTTTTTACTTACGGTAAGAGTAGCAACGAGTTCGGGAAGGTCGGAGAAAGTTTTTTGTTGAAAGTTGAGCGACTTCATCATTTCGGTTGTTGTTGTGGGGTGAAAGGCTCCTTGAAAGCCGAGTTTTTTTGCTTCATTGATGCGCTGTGCTGAATGTGCAACAGCGCGGGTAGCTCCTGAAAGACTAACTTCACCAAAATATACATAATCCGTTGGCAATGCGATATTGGCAAGAGAAGATACCAAAGCAGCGGCTACAGCTAAATCAGCAGCGGGTTCTGATATGCGATATCCACCTGCTACGTTCAGATAGACATCATGCTGTCCAAAACGAATGCCACAATGGGCTTCTAAAACGGCAAGAATCATAGAAAGGCGATTTCCATCCCATCCGACAACCGCACGTCTTGGTGTCCCAAGGGAAGAAGGAGCAACAAGCGCTTGAATTTCTACGAGTATCGGGCGAGTCCCTTCCATTCCTGCAAAAACAGCAGCGCCTGGTGCTTTTTCATTACGTTCCCCTAAAAATAATTCAGATGGATTTATCACTTCGCGTAATCCTTTATCAGACATTTCAAAGACACCAATTTCATCTGTTGGTCCGAAGCGATTTTTTACAGTTCTAAGAATGCGATAATGATGTCCTCCTTCACCCTCAAAATAGAGAACGCCATCAACCATATGTTCAACGACTCGAGGACCAGCAATTTGTCCATCTTTTGTAACATGCCCAACAAGAACAACGGCGGCTCCTGTTTTCTTGGCAAAGCGGATCATTGCCTGAGCACCGATACGTACTTGTGTGACAGTGCCAGGTGCTGAATCTGCTGTATCTGACCATAGGGTTTGAATCGAATCGATAATCACCATATCAAGGTTTTTATGTTCGCTTAAGGTTGCCAGAATATCTTCAACATTGGTTTCAGCAGCAAGTTTCACTTCTGTATTGTTAGCTTCAAGCCTTTGTGCGCGCAGACAAATTTGCGCAATAGCCTCTTCACCTGAAACATAGATGACATTATATCCTTTACGTGATAAAGCAGCGGCTGTTTGTGTCAGCAATGTTGATTTACCAATACCCGGATCACCTCCAACAAGGAGTGCTGATCCACGGACAAAGCCCCCACCGGTAACACGATCAAGTTCAGCAATACCAGAATGAATACGTGGAGCATCTTCGATATTTCCAGAAAGAGATGTGAGTGTGACAATGCGTCCTTTACGAGCATTCTGCTTAGGACCACTTCCTATGCCGCTATTTATAGTTTCTTCGATAAGAGAATTCCATTCCCCACAAGCGCTACATTTCCCTGCCCAACGAGAATGGATGGTTCCGCAATTTTGACAGATAAATTGAATACGATTACGCGCCATATCGATTTAACCAATTTGCTCTGGAAGATAATCATTATCTTCCAGGTCACTGAATCGTGTGAAAGAAGACTGAAAGGCAAGTGGCACGATTCCTGTCGGTCCATGACGTTGTTTTGCAACAATAACATCAGCTTTTCCAAAAACTTTGTCCATTGTCTCTATCCATTTCATATGTTCAAGGCTACCGAACTTTGGTTCTTCATTTTTGAGGTAATATTCTTCGCGATAGACAAACAGAACGATGTCGGCATCTTGCTCAATAGAACCAAATCCACCTAAATCTGAAAGTTTTGGGCGTTTATCTGTTCTGTTTTCAACTTGATGTGAAAGTTGTGAAAGAGCAATAATAGGGATATTTAATTCTTTTGCTAAAGCTTTTAATTCTGCAGTGATTTCTTGAATACGATATTCAGATGTGTATTTTAAATCACTTGTCATGAGTTGGATATAATCAATAATTAAGACATCCAAACCATGTTTTTGCTTGAGACGCCGAGCACGGGCAGCCAGTTGTGAAACTGATATTCCTCCAGTTTGATCAATATAAAGGGGTGCCTTTTGGAGCTGATTTACCGTACGAATAATTTTTGAAAATTGTTCATCTGAAATATGACCACGTCGAATATCAGAAGAAGAGACTTCCGTTTGTTCAGAAATAATACGTGTTGCAAGCTGCTCTGAGGACATTTCAAGTGAGAAGAACCCTACAACGCCGCCTTCATTTTCTTGGATATTACCATTATGATTATAAGCATTGGCAATATTAAAGGCAATATTGGTAGCAAGTGAAGTTTTACCCATACCAGGGCGTCCCGCAAGGATAATTAAGTCGGATGGTTGTAATCCTCCCATTTTTTCATCAAGTGTTTGAATATGAGTCGCTATCCCTGATATTTGCGAAGAGCGCTTTTTTGCAGCACTTGCTATATCAACAACTCTTTTGATAGCTTCATCAAGACTGTCAAATCTACTATCGCAGTCTTCTTTTTTTTCTAGCATAATTATACACTTTCCTTTTGTTAGATATCAGTTTTTATGCAATTTTATATCAAGAATATTTTGCATGTTGTAGAATTTTCTCTGTGCTGTAGTATTTAAAACACTGCTTGTTTTTTATATTGCGGTAACTAGGGTAATTTTTCAGATAGATTAGAAAATATTTTTGTTAAAAGGTTAGAGGTTGTCCTATAAAGAGGAAAGTTTCTGATATTCTACATAATAGTCAGCCTTGCACAACAGCAGCAATTATTTTTGAATTTAAAAACAAGAAAATGAGTGTCTTGTGAGAAGGAGTTTTGTAAAAGAAGGAACAATATAGAAAGATTTAGATTAGCTATGGATTTTAATATATGTACCCCACTTACAACATTAAGAGATGTGTTATCATTTCATGCAAGAAGAATGTTATTAAATAGCAAATAACGGCGGCTAGAATCATTGAAAAATGATTCTTTGTAAGAAATTTCATTCTTGATAAGAACTACATTTTTTAATGAGAAGAATGGTTTCACAATTTTGACAGATAAATTGAATACGATTGCGCGTCATGTTGATTTAACCAATTTGCTCTGGAAGATAATTACTATCGGCCAGATCACTAAAGCGTGTGAAGTCAGATTGAAAGGCAAGGGGAACGATTCCTGTCGGACCATGGCGCTGTTTTGCAATAATAACATCAGCTTTTCCAAAAGCTTTGTCCATTATTTCTAGCCATTTTTGATGTTCCAAAGTGTTTAGTTTTGGTTCTTCATTTTTGAGATAATATTCTTCGCGATAGACAAACAGAACGATGTCGGCATCTTGCTCAATTGAACCAGATTCACGTAAATCTGAGAGCTGTGGACGTTTATCTGTTCTATTTTCTACTTGACGTGAAAGTTGAGAGAGAGCGATAATAGGAATATTCAATTCTTTCGCTAATGCTTTTAATCCTGTGGTAATTTCTGTGATCTCTTGAACACGATTTTCTGATGAACGCTTTGAACTGCTTGTCATGAGTTGGATATAGTCAATAAACAAGATATCTAAACCATGTTGCCGCTTGAGACGCCGCGCACGAGCAGCTAATTGCGTAATTGATATTCCACCAGTTTGATCAATATAAAGGGGTGCCTTTTGTAGTTGGTTCACCGCACGAATAATTTTTGAAAATTGTTCATCTGAAATATTACCACGCCGAATATCAGAAGAAGAGACTTCTGTTTGTTCAGAAATAATACGGGTTGCAAGCTGTTCGGATGACATCTCAAGTGAGAAGAATCCTACAATGCCGCCTTCATTTTCTTGGATATTGGCATTACGATTATAAGCATTAGCAATATTAAAGGCAATATTGGTAGCCAGTGAAGTTTTACCCATACCAGGGCGGCCCGCAAGGATAATTAAGTCAGATGCTTGTAATCCTCCCATTTTTTCATCAAGTGTTTTAATATGGGTGGCTATCCCTGATAATTGTGAAGAGCGCTTTTTCGCAGCACTTGCCATATCGATAGCTTTTTTAATAGCCTCATTAAAATTTTCAAATCCACCTCCATATTTCCCTTTTTCTGCTAGCTCAAATAACTGATTTTCAACAGTTTCAATTTGTTGGGTAGGCGTGAGTTCTACAGGAGCATCAAAGGCTGTATTGACAACTTGAGTTCCAAGGTTAATCAAAGACCGTCGGATAAAAAGATCGTAAATGACGCGTCCATAATCTTCAGCGTTAATAATAGTGACTGCCTCTGTGGCTAAGCGAACAACATATTGGTATACAGTAATATCTCCAATTTTTTCTTCCATTTGGATATAGGGCTTGATTGTAACTGGATCTACACGTTTTCCTGTTTTAATAAGATGAGATAAAACATGATAAATTTTTTGATGCAATGGTTCAAAAAAATGTTCTGGTTTTAGAAAATCTGAAACGCGGTCAAGAGAATCATTGTTTATAAAGATGGCACCAAGCAATGCCTGTTCAGCTTCAATATTATGCGGAAGTTGCCGAAAAGAAGGAGAATCCTCTTTCTTTGAAGAGCTGACATTAACAACGTTAGTTTCTTCCATAATATTTTTCCACTAAAATTCTAAGTCTAGCTACTTTAGGCGATAAATTGAAAATCGTATAATTAAAAGAATAGAGCGACAAATCTTCATTTTAAGTTAAAATTATATAATTTTTTGAAACTCTCTTTTCGTTCCTCATTTATCATTTGTGTATTATTTATATAACGTCTATCTATTTTATTTTATAATATGTGATTTTAAAGTGGAAGTTTTGCTACTCTAAATTTAAGTATTTTTAAGTTACTTAACCTTAAAATTCCAATATCTGTGTAAGTAGAATTATTTTTTTATAACTGAAATTATTTCAGATCATGTGAGGATATAATCAACTTAACGCTCATACAAACTTTAGCCTTAAGGGTAGAACTTTAAATTATTTTTGCTTTATATGCTGGAAAACAAAAGACATTTCCTCTTAGTGATATTATCATTCTCGGCATGTAATGCCTTTAAATAGTATATTTCTAATTCTTTCATAAAAATTAGGTTCTTTATGTACGATAGCCATAAAATACTCACTTTTAAAGTGTGAGTATTTTATGAGCGATATTTATAATGGAATAAAAAATATAAAACAGAAAGAAAAAATAGCAATTAAGCTTCTTGATGAGAACTGTTTATATCGTTGTCATTAATTTCTTCTGCCAATAATTCTTCCTGACTTTCTTCTAATAATTCTTCTGGAATATTATATATTTCTTTAGCCGAAGTGAGAGTTTCACCTTCTGCTTGGCGTTGTGCTTCACTGGTAGAACGCGCAACGTTAATAATCACAGAAATTTGAACCTCTGGATGTAAACTAAGAGTGATAGTGTGAAGACCGATCATTTTTATTGGATGATTAAGTTCGATTTGATTTCTTCCAATAGAAAAGCCTTCATCTGTTATGATTTCAGCAATATCACGTGTTGACACAGAACCATAAAGTTGTCCCGTTTCACCAGCAGAACGAACAACAATGAATGATTGTCCATCAAGTTTTTCAGCAATTTTTTGCGCTTCGCTTTTGCGTTCAAGATTACGTGCTTCAAGTTGTGCACGTTGTACCTCAAAATGTTTTTTATTAGCTTCATTTGCCCGTAAAGCTTTACCTTGAGGCAAGAGAAAATTACGCGCATAACCATCTTTAACTGAGACAATATCACCCATCTGACCAAGACGAGGAATGCGCTCAAGTAAAATAATATCCATAGTTTTTCCTTTCGAACAAATAAATTTAGTGGAGTTTTTTGCGTGATTGAAAATTGTATTGAATAGCAGCCCAAATTCCCATCAAAAGTACCATGAAAACAATAGGTGGAGCAAAAACGACTGTAAAAATAGCAATATAAACAAGAGAAAGTATAATAATTCGACCGTTTACCCCTTTTGTAATATTGTGAAGATATGCTAGACCGCTAATTAATATGATGACAATGTATGCAGTACTAAAGACAAGGGTACTCAAGTTAAGAGAAGCGCTCAGCTCAACCATCGATGTTATGCAAACAATAATGAAAATAATAATTCCAGAAATTGGAAGGCGGAGAGTTTGGCTCCAATCATCACGGGGTCTTTTCAGCCATTTCATATGTTGTGCTGCTATAATGGAAAAGTAAAGGTTACCAATGAGAAAAACCAAACTATAAATAGTCAAAGAAAAAGCAGTAAAAGTTGCTGTATGCGTCATTAAAAGCTCACTAAAAGCGCGTATATAGGCTTCTTTTATTGACTGTGTTTGTTGCAGAGTTTGTGCTATGTTTTCGGTGATTTTTTTTGCAACGATGGGTGTGGAAGGACGTGTTTGAACATAGAGCCCAATGAAAGTTGCTATAAGAGCGATAAAATTAGTTAAATGAAAAATAACCGATGATAATGGATACCATATCAGTTCATTTTCTTTTTGCGCTGGTCGTGCAAGCCCAAGAAGCCAAGAAGCATAGACAGCAGGAAGGAAAAATAAGAACATAAAGCCAAGAGCAATATAGGTATTAGTGGTTATGATAAGAACAACAGTAGCACTTATGAGGGCGATGAGACTGGCTAATGTTCCTTGACCGAACGCAACAATAAAAATTGGTAATGAAAGAAAGCAGCCAAGAAGAAGAGAAAAAAAGGGCACGATATTTGCAACACTGATGATTGCCAGTCCTATCACAACAGCAAATAATCCTGCTAAAATACCGGTTAATATCTCATAAGTACGATTTTTTTTCATTTATTGCTGTCCTGCTTTCTGCAGTTAGAGGCGTGTCAATACCCCAACTTTGACATTTAATAGCTTAACATAGGATACAACAAGCTATTTTTTAACCATATAAGAAAAGCAACTGGAGAAACTCTCCAGTTGCATAGCATATTGATCGCTTACTTTATAACGTACGGAAGTAAGCCTAAAAAGCGAGCACGTTTGATAGCATTAGCTAATTCACGCTGTTTTTTCTGACTAACAGCAGTAATCCGTGAAGGAACAATTTTCCCACGTTCGGAAATATAACGTTGTAACAACTTGATGTCTTTATAATCAATTTTGGGAGCATTGGTCCCTGAAAAAGGACATGTTTTTCGACGACGATGAAAGGGGCGACGTGCAGAGTTTTGATTAGTATCAGTCATCATTCTACCCCTTCTATAGTATTTTCACGTTGACGACGTGGAAAACGAGGACGCTCTTCATCATGTCCAATGTGACTATTGCGATCAAGGTGTGAGAGCATAGCAGATTTTTCTTTTTCGTGTTTTTCTACGCGAATGGTCATATAACGCAAAATATCTTCATTGATGCGCATCTGACGCTCCACTTCAGCAATTGCTGAAGCTGGTGCATCAATATTGACTAAGACATAATAAGCTTTACGGTTTTTACGAATACGGTAAGCAAGAGGACGAAGTCCCCAATTTTCTATACGCCCAACTTTTCCACCATGCGCTTCAATGACACCTTTGTAGAGACTCAAAAGTTCATCAACTTGCTGCGGAGCAATGTCTTGTCGGGCAAGGAACATATGTTCATAAAGAGCCATTGTTTTGCCTTTCTTCAATTAAATTTCACCGGTTTTAGCGCAAAGCCTCTGCGACTTGTCTTTTTTGGAAATCCAAAGAAGAAAGGACGCGTTTACAATTCGAGACATCTCAGAGCGGAGACACGGGAGGCCGGAAACATTGTATTTCCTACTGATATTTTACAGCCCTCCGTTCAACCTCCAGCTAAAGTGCCGGCAACGAATATTTCATATCTACAGGTTATCTTTTAAAATAGCAAGTTTATGCACATAAAAAATTGATTTGTTAAATCTTGATATATTTCCTTCTTCTACAAAAAGATAATACTGTAATATAAAGGCAAAGGAGGGAAAAATGGACTTTTTAAACCAGATTGATGTTACACTCTTTGAAATGTTTGTCGGCAATCATCAAGCTTGGTCGATTATAGTTTTGTTTAGTATTTTTTGTGCAAAGTTTTTAATTTATATTATTCCTCTCCATCTTTGTGCGTTGTGGTTTTGTAGTGGGGAGAGGGAACGGTGTGTTGTGCTAAGCATTTGCATGAGTATTTGTGCATCTCTTTTCATAGGTTATCTCATTTCTCTTTTTTATTTTCATCCTCGCCCATTCGTGGTAGGGCTGACGACACCGCTTATTCAACATCGTGCAACAGCTTCTTTTCCTAGTAATCATGCCTTGACCATTGCATCTTATGCAGCTAACTTTTATTTTTACCGATACAAAGTTACTTTTAAATTTGCCACCGTATTTTTGTGTTTGATCTGTTGGGCGCGCATCTTTGTGGGTGTACATTATCCCTTTGATATTTTAGCAGGTGCACTTTTAGGAAGTCTCATAAGTTTGGGTGTTATTCAGTTTATAGCACCCTATTTTCCTAAGTTTTTATATCAAATTCCGCCCTTAAAATATAATTTTAAGTGTGGTATTCGTTTTAAATAAAGGGCTTTATATTGATTTGTGCGGATGAATAAGGTCAAAAGAAAATAATTTAATTGTACAGTTTTAGGAGTTGATAAATGGGTGCAGCTTTTATTTTTCCAGGGCAGGGGAGTCAACTTGTTGGTATGGGGAAAGCGCTTGCAGAGCAATTTATTGTCGCAAGGATGGTTTTCGAGGAAGTTGATGATGCTTTGGGTGAGAAATTATCAAAGATCATTTTTGAAGGACCAGCAGATG
Source organism: Bartonella sp. AP88XZML (assembly GCF_042195565.1). NCBI lineage: Bacteria > Pseudomonadati > Pseudomonadota > Alphaproteobacteria > Hyphomicrobiales > Bartonellaceae > Bartonella > Bartonella sp. AP88XZML. The sequence continues at coordinate 191,923 of NZ_JBHIOQ010000029.1, forward strand.
TTTTAACGTTAACAGCAAATGCACAACCGGCATTAATGGCTGTATCTATGGCTGTCATTCGTGTGATGAAACAATTAGGGCTTCGTATAGAAGAAAAGGTAAGGTTTGTTGCTGGTCATTCTTTAGGCGAATATTCGGCTCTTTGTGCTGCTGGTACATTTACTCTCACAGATACAGCAAGACTTTTGCGTATTCGTGGCAATGCTATGCAGGCTGCTGTCGCGGTTGGTGAAGGTTCTATGGCTGCATTAATTGGTTTAGAAGAGCACATTGTGGAAGAAATTTGTGAAACTGTTTCTGGAGAAGGACTATGTCAGATTGCTAATGATAATGGTGGTGGGCAAATTGTTATTTCCGGTAAAGCAAAAGCAGTTGAGGCAGCGGTAGAGATTGCATCAACAAAAGGTGCAAAACGTGCACTTCTTCTTCCTGTTTCTGCACCTTTTCATTCATCTTTAATGCAACCTGCTGCTGATGCCATGAAGAAAGCACTTTTGACTGTTAACAAAATGTCCCCTATTGTTCCTTTGATTGCCAATGTTTCTGTTGCACCTGAGAGCAATCCAGAGCGTATTACTACTCTTCTTGTCCAACAAGTGACTGGGAGGGTGCGATGGCGTGAAACAATAGAATGGATCGCTGCTAATGGAGTTGATACGCTTTTTGAAGTTGGTTCTGGAAAAGTTTTAACAGGTTTAACGCGTCGTATTAACAAAGATATAAAGGGGGTAACCATTGGAACAGTTGATGAAATAGAATCAGCGCTAGGTATGCTTGGCGTTTAATCTATAAGGAGTTAAAAGATGTTTAGATTAACAGGACGTAAAGCTCTTGTAACGGGGGCTTCGGGAGGAATTGGTGAGGCAATTGCACGCTGCTTTCATGCACAAGGAGCCATTGTTGGACTTCATGGAACACGTGAAGAAAAGCTCAGAGAAGTGGCGGCAGAATTAGGGCAGAATGTTTTTGTATTTCCCGCTAATCTTTCTGAACGCCAATCGATTAAACAATTGGCTGAAGTTGCAGAGAGAAAAATGGATGGCGTCGATATTTTGGTTAACAATGCAGGAATCACTAGGGATGGTCTTTTTGTGCGTATGCAAGATAAAGACTGGGATGATGTTTTAGAAGTTAACCTAACAGCTGCTTCTCTTTTGACGCGTGAATTAATACATTCTATGATGCGCCGCCGTTATGGAAGAATTATTAACATTACATCTGTTGTTGGTGTAGTGGGAAATCCTGGACAAACGAATTATTGTGCTGCAAAAGCAGGCTTGATAGGTTTTTCTAAAGCATTGGCACAAGAAATTGCTTCGCGAAATATCACTGTCAATTGTATTGCTCCAGGATTTATTAAATCTGCAATGACAGACAAGCTTAATGAAAAGCAAAAAGAAGCCATTATGGCTGCAATTCCAATGAAGCGTATGGGAAGTGGGCAAGAAATAGCTACTGCTGCTGTTTATTTAGCAAGCGATGAAGCAGCCTATACGACAGGTCAAACACTCCATATCAATGGTGGAATGGCAATGATATGAGTATTTATTTTATTCCACATTGATTTATGAGTTGTATTATTTTAGATAGTAACGATTGAAATGGATAGATGCATCTATTTCTTTAATATGGTCGTTAATCAATTGATGTCGGAATGTCAGATTGGTTCATTTTGTAGGGGATATCCACAGGATGTTTTAAATCATTACTAAAATCTTTTAAAGTAATGCATCTATTGCTTGATTAGATGAACCGATATAGTTAACCAAATTATAGGAAATATAAATTCGAGGATTTCAACATGAGTGATACAGTAGAGCGCGTTAAAAAAATTATCGTGGAACATCTTGGGGTTAATGCTGATAAAGTTGTAGAAAATGCAAGCTTTATCGATGATCTAGGGGCTGATAGCCTTGATACGGTTGAACTCGTTATGGCTTTTGAAGAAGAGTTTGGGGTAGAAATTCCAGATGAAGCTGCTGAAACGATTTTTACAGTTGGCGATGCAGTCAAGTTCATTGATAAAGCTTCTGCGTGATTACTAAAGGGCAAAGGCATAAATTGCTTTTGCCTATATTCTTCGGAGCTCTTTTGAAAAGAGAGCTTTGAGAGGTGAAGTTTAGTTCAAGGTTAGAAGTTATGAAACGTGTTGTTGTTACTGGTTTAGGATTGGTATCTCCATTAGCTGGTAATATTGAATGTAGTTGGAAACGACTTCTTGAAGGAAGAAGTGGTGTCCGACGTATCACTGAGTTTGATGTGTCAGATTTGCCATGCCAGATTGCTGCGCGTATCCCCTTAGGGGATGGAACAGAGGGGACCTATAATGCTGATTTGTATATGGAACCTAAGGAGCAACGTAAAGTTGATGCATTTATTGTTTATGCAATGGCTGCTGCTAACCAAGCGCTTGCAGATGCCGAATGGTTTCCTAAGAGTGATGAAGATCAGATTTGTACAGGTGTGTTAATTGGTTCGGGAATTGGGGGAGTTGAAGGTATTGTTGAAGCTGGTTATACGCTTCGTGATAAGGGCCCACGTCGTGTTTCTCCCTTTTTTATTCCAGGTCGTTTGATTAATCTTGCTTCTGGTTATGTGTCTATTCAATATGGTTTACGGGGGCCTAATCATTCTGTTGTAACAGCTTGTTCAACAGGGGCGCATGCGATTGGTGATGCGGCACGTTTGATTATGTTTGGTGATGCAGATGTCATGGTGGCAGGGGGGACTGAATCTCCGATAAATCGGATATCTCTTGCAGGTTTTGCAGCTTGTAGAGCTCTTTCTACTTGTCGCAATGATGATCCTGAACGGGCGTCACGTCCTTATGATACTGATCGTGATGGTTTTGTGATGGGGGAAGGAGCAGCTGTTGTTGTTTTAGAAGAGCTGGAACATGCCAAAAAACGAGGAGCACGTATTTATGCTGAGGTTATTGGCTATGGTTTATCTGGTGACGCTTACCACATTACAGCACCTTCAGAAAGTGGTGAAGGGGCTCAGCGTAGTATGATAGCTGCTCTTAAGCGTGCACAAGTGAATGTGAGTGAACTTGATTATATTAATGCTCATGGTACATCTACGATGGCTGATTCCATAGAGCTAGCGGCTGTTGAGCGTGTTTTAGGGAGTTATGCACCACAAGTTTCTATGTCATCAACGAAATCATCTATCGGGCATTTACTTGGTGCAGCCGGTGCTGCTGAGGCTATTTTTTCTATTTTAGCTATACGGGATAATATAGCCCCAGCGACACTTAATCTTGACAATCCATCGATTGAAACAAAAATCGATCTTGTACCACACAAACCGCGTGAACGAAAGATTGATACAATTCTTTCTAATTCTTTTGGATTTGGTGGGACAAATGCATCGTTGGTGATGCGACGTTTTAGGGGATAATAAGTATTTTTATTTAATTTCTGCTTTTGAGTTTTCTACTTTATTATAAGGTGAATGAGAAATTATAATATTATCCTTAATCGCTATTGAGGGGTTATGTCCGATGTGAAAAATGGAAAATCATTAAAGGACGTAAGTGATTCCTCTTCGAATCATTTAGCAGATAGTTATGACATGTTAATACATAAAAAACGAAAGAAATCATCTATCGTCCGTAATCCGTTGGTCATTCTCGGTCATTTTTTTCTTATGCTGATTGTGATTATTCTTTTTGCCATAAGTATTCCTCTTTATATTGGAAAAAGTATTTTTGAAGAAAAGGGAAAAATTGAGGAAGAACAAATTGTTCTTATCCATCCTGGTACCGGAATTCGTGAAATTGCTTCATTGCTAGAAAAACGTGGTTTCATTCGATCATCAGATATTTTTGTTTATGGGGTTGGTTATCACCAAAAAACAACGCATCTGAAGGCTGGTGAATATTTAATTCCAGCTCATGCTTCGATGCAGGATATTATGGATATTCTTGTGAAAGGAAAATCTATAGAATATACATTTACAGTACCTGAAGGTTTAACGGTTCAGCAAGTTTTCGATCGATTAGCTGCGAATGAAATTTTGATTGGAGACCTTCCAAAAATTTTGCCTCCAGAAGGCTGTTTAATGACGGATACAGTTCATTTTATTCGGGGGACAACGCGTAAAGAGATTGTAAATAGATTGCGTGAAGGACAGACAAAATTAATTCATGATATATGGGCTACGCGTTCACCTGATTTACCTATTAAATCAATTGATGAATTTGTTATATTAGCCTCAATTGTTGAGAAAGAAACGGGAATTGCAGCAGAAAGACCAATGGTTGCTGCGGTATTTTATAACCGCCTTACAAAGCATATGCGTCTTCAATCGGATCCAACAGTGATTTATGGTCTCTTCGGAGGAAAAGGAAAACCATCCGGTCGTGCGATTTATCGTTCAGATCTTGAGAAGGAAACACCATATAATACTTATAAAATTAATGGTTTGCCCCCAACGGCTATTGCAAATCCAGGTCGAGATTCTTTGAAAGCGGTGGCACATCCACCAAGCAGTGATGCACTTTATTTTGTTGCTGATGGTTCAGGAGGGCATGTTTTTTCTCGAACTTTAGAAGAACATAATATGAATGTTCGCAAGTGGCGAGAATTAAAGGCAAGACATTGAATTTATAGTGATAACACCATCGTAAATGAAAATCTCAAATATAGTAAAATTTTTCTATTTAAACTTTTTATGAGAATGATAAAAAATTATTTTCTTGTCTGTCACAAGTGGGATTAGCGTATGGATAAAAATATTTAAGAAAGAAGTGAATATACTGCTAATACCTTATCTCAAAAAAGAGCAGAATAACATTGAGAATTTCTAAGAAAACACATTGATTAGGGGATAGGTTGAGATAATGTATAATTCAAATTTTGGAGAAACATTTATGAACAAAGTAGAGTGATGTAATGACAGTCTTTGAAAGTAAATTGAGTACTATAAAAATGAATAAACGCCGCGGTTTTTTATTTATTCTCTCTTCGCCTTCAGGTGCTGGAAAATCAACAATTTCTCGATTACTTCTAAAAGAGGGACAATTAGAGCTTTCCGTAAGTATGACCACAAGGAAAAGGCGTCCTAGTGAAGTAGATGGGCTGCATTATAACTTTATTTCAAAGGAAGAGTTTGAATATAAGCGTGATAGAAATGAATTTATTGAATGGGCAGAAGTTCACGGAAATTATTACGGCACTTTACGTGAAACTGTTGAAAACGCATTGAATGCTGGCCATGATATGTTATTTGATATTGATTATCAAGGTACCGAGCAGCTACAAAAAAAGATGCTAGGAGATACTGTATCTGTTTTTATCCTTCCACCATCAATGAAAGAGCTTGTTTCGCGTTTACATCGTCGAGCAGAAGATAGTCAAGATATCATCAATTTGCGATTAGAAAATGCACGAACGGAGTTAAAGCATTGGCGTTCTTATGATTATGTTGTGATTAACGAAGATTTAGATCAGTCTTTATCTTTTATTAAATCAATTTATTTAGCTGAAACCGTAAAACGTGAGCGTTGTTCTTATCTTGGCTCTTTTGTTGATGGGCTTATTGCTGAAAAAATCGATAAATGTTGTGATTAAAAAAGGTTTTATAACACAAAGTGCATTTTTTAGAGCACTAGATGCGCTAAAGTTACAAATTCAGAAATCGAGAGCGTTTCAGCACGGCGCGTTCCATCAATTCCAGCTTTTTCTAATAGCTCTTCACCTCCAAGTATTTTGAGATTTTGACGAAGCATTTTTCGTCTTTGCCCAAAGGCGGTTTTTGTGACGAGGCTTAGTTTTTGTGCAGAGCAGGAAAGAGGTTGTATTCGCGGAATAATATGAACAACGGAAGACGTTACTTTAGGTATTGGTATGAAGGCTTGAGGGGGGACATCAAAAGCAATTTTAGCAGTGGTACGCCAGCCAGTTAAGACACTAAGACGTCCATAATGAGTAGATTGAGGTTTAGCTGTAATCCGTTTGGCAACTTCACGTTGAAACATCAATGTCATTGATTCATAAAAAGGAGGCCATGGTTCAGTCAAAAGCCAATTTAATAAGAGTTGTGTCCCAATATTATAGGGAAGATTTGCAATAATGCGCGGTTTTACAGGGCTTGTTTCAAAGAGTTTTGAGAAATCTTGCTTCAGTGCATCATTACAAATAACTTTTAATTTTTTAGGATAGTGTTTTTCTATTTCTAAGAGAGCCGGTATGCAGCGCTCATCGCGTTCTATTGCTGTTACAATGGCACCCTTTGCTAGCAAGGCACGTGTGAGACCTCCAGGACCTGGACCAATTTCAAGAACAGGTTTTCCTTCTATATTGCCTGCTTGATGAGCAATTTTAGATGTTAAATTAAGATCAAAAAGAAAATTCTGCCCCAAAGATTTATGCGCTTGTAATCCATATATATCAATGACCTCACGCAGAGGAGGGAGATTATCTATTGGCATGGGTTTAAACTATTTTTTGCAAGTTGATTTGCAAGTTTAAGAGCAGCAATAAAGCTTTCGGGAGAGGCTATCCCTTTATCAGCAATGTCAAAAGCAGTTCCGTGATCTGGAGACGTGCGAATAAAAGGTAGACCTAACGTGACATTAACAGTGCTATCAAAGTCTAATGTCTTAACAGGGATAAGGGCTTGATCATGATACATACAAATGGCAACGTCATATGCTTTTCTTGCGCATTCATGGAACATTGTGTCGGCAGGCAGTGGGCCTGCAATATTGAGTCCTTTCTTTTTAAGATATTCAATAGCAGGAGTGATAACTTCAATATCTTCTTTTCCCATTGCACCTCCTTCTCCAGCATGAGGATTAAGACCAGCAACAGCTAGTCGGGGTGACGTTATTTTAAACCTTGTTTTTAAGTCATATTCAGTAATAAGTACCGTTTGAATAATTAAATCACGGGTAAGCTGTGAAGGAACATTTTTAAATGGAATATGAACAGTTATTGGTACTGTTTTTAATCGGGGTCCTGCTAACATCATAACTGGATGATAACATTTATGAAAAGCTTTATGGGCTAAATCGGCTAAAAATTCTGTATGACCTGGAAATTGAAAACCGGCATCATAAAGACTCTTTTTTGCAATAGGACAAGTGATAAGTGCACATGCATGGCCATTTTGAATCAATTGAACACAGCGTTTAATTGCTTCAATAATTCCAGCGGCATTATTCGATGAAGGTATACCTAATTGATCACTTTGTTTGTTTTTTAACGGTATGATAGGAAGAGCGTTTTGAAAATTTTTTGCAGGATTATTGATTAAAACAGATTGCACCTCAACATCAATCTTTAAAAAACGAGCGCGCGAACGAATAACATCTGGATCAGCAAGAAGTACAAAACGTGGAATTTGGCGCGTAACACGCAAATTCCACGCTTTTAGTACTATTTCAGGACCAATTCCGGCAGGATCACCACCGCTAACAATAAGAGCAGCCATTATGAATTTTGAATGCGTGCCACTCGCCGCAGTTCTCCTAAATATTTTTCGCTTAATTCTTCAAGTTTTTGCGGGCTTCTTTTTTTACTATCTTGAAGAGAAAATATCAGTCGAGCGACATAATCATCAGAAACTCTTTTTATTTTGCAGACAGCAATTGCTTCGATTCCATCAGATGTTTCTTGTAATTTTGTCATTTTTCCAGCAGGCGTTTCAAGAATAGCTTGTTCCCATGCATTAGGAAGTTGTGGCTCCAGAAACTTTCCTAAGTGGCGGATAGTAACGTCTAAAATACCTCTTGCTTGATTGTGAGCATTGGCACATCCACGGAAATGTGCGCGAAAATTACTTGCTTCTCTTTGACGTCTTTCAAAGATTTCTGAACGACGATGTGCAGGAATGACAAAAACAATTCGCTGTAATGTATATTCGTTGGTTGAAGGTTTTACACCACCATTTTTTAATATTCTGCGTACAGCTTCTTGTTCGCTAATCATACCTGTTTCAGCTTGATAGCGTGCACTAACAAGACGCCCCCATCCTATTTGTCCACGGATGTAATCTTTAAAGTGTTGCACAGTGATCTCAGTTTGGATCAGAATCTGGTTGAGCTGATCAATCGTCATATTATTTTGTGTCGCAAAATTCTCAAAAGCTCTATCAACTTCATCATTGCTTACTTCAATATTACGACGTTTTATTTCAATATTTTTTAGCTTTTCGTCAATAAGCTCTTTTTTAGCCTGTGCCACCAAATTGCTTTGCTTTTGTTGTAACCTGAGAAAAGCAAGGCGTCTTTGTATATCATAATTTGTGATGGGGTTGCCATTAACTGTAACAACAATAGAAGTCTGCGCAAAGACTGTCGGAATCAAAAATCCATTTATTAGCAGGCTACTTACGCTCAAAGATGCAATATAAAATAAAGCAAGAAAACGCTTTTTCAATTTATTCATGTAAATAGGCTTTCGCATTGTTTATTAATTCTCATCAACAACTTAAAATACACGCTTTCTTTCATAAAAACAATGATAAGTTAAATGACTGATACATTCCCTTTATAAATTAATCTATCTTTTTTCCTATATCTGCAATCGTACGCAATGAAAGAGAGAAATTAAAGTTTTGCAAGGGGGCTTTCCTGCCTGGATTCGTTACCTGTTGATAACCGAATGTTAACCCGAAACATTCGTCCATATAACTCAAGCTAATTCCTCGCTTTATAAATGTACCAGATACTAAATCATAACCGGCGTTGCTATTAATGGACCAATAATCTGCCAATTTAAGTCCTGTTTGAAAAGAAATTTCTTGGCGCTCTTGAGAATATTCATAATCTAGTTGCTTTGCGATATAGGCATATTGTAGAGCCGCCCAAAAATTTTGCCATTTTTGTGATGCTTCGATTTCACTACGGCGCATTTTTCCTGTTTTTTTGTCAAAGCGTCCACGCGTTTCTAAGGAAAAACCACTTTTATGGGTTGTACCAAACATTGCAACATAGTCTGAACGTTTTGCCTCTAAGCTAGAATGAGTACCGACATTGATAAAGTCCTTTTCTGCAAAAGAATTCTTTCCTGCTAGATGAAAGGATTGTCCAATGAGACCATAAAGAGACCAATTATCATTAAGGCTTCCAGAATATCTTATACCTATATTGGCTCTTGTACCACCTTCTACACGATCATAACCAGAAAATTTGTCTCGTTGAAAGAGAGTGGTTGCATCAAAGACAAAGCTTTGAGCATCTTCATTAGGAATTTGTCCAATATATTGTTCATTATTGCGTATAAAAATTTGTGCAGTTGGTTCTATAATATGTGTAGAATGATCAGCTATAATGAGGAAGGGATAGCGTAGTTCCAACCCTGCTGTTGCCATGCCACGAATTGCTGAACCATGAGTTGCGGATAAGGCATTGTTTTCTATAGAATCTGTATGATTTTTGCTTGCATTGGTTGTAATGATATCAGCTCGTAGAGAGAGAAGAGGGGTTAAAATGAGTCCATTGTGCGTGTTGAAGCGCTTTTTCCACTGAAGCTCGTTTGTTAAACGCAAACTATTTCCAGCCATACCAGAAAGTCTTACTGTGTTGAGAGGGTTTCCGTTCTGGTCGGGTGAATTGAAGTCAGCATGGCGACGATAAACTGATTGTATATTACTATGGAAGGTAAGCTCTCCATTATAAATGGGTTCATCTGGTGTGAAAAAATAATCGATGCGTGGTAAGACCCACGCTTGTCGAGAGTGACGTTCATAATGAGGATCATTCAGTATTGAATCTTGAACTTTAAAATGATAAAAACGCATATCAAAATAATTTTTTCCTGCAAGACCATTCAAATAGATCTGAGAAAGTTGTGTAGGATTGTTATAGTTTTCAAGTTTATAGGCACGACTAAAATGCCGATCTGATTGTGCAAGAATATCCCATCCATAAGCCCAGTGTGAGTTAATACGAGAATCCCCCTTTGTCGCCAGCATATAACGGTTTTTATGTTGGGCATCAATCGTATCATTATCAAATCTATGCGGTTTCATTTGATATATATGAGCAAAGCGAATGTTATAACGGCCCGTTTTTAAACGCTGACGCCATTCCCCTTCGGTTAAAAGCCCTTGTTGGGTATAAACCGTAGAAGAAAGGGTAAAATCATAATGGGGGGCGAGATTCCAGAAATAAGAATTCTTTATCCCCATACCGAGATAATCAGTATAAAAAAAATGAGGAGTAAGCAGACCGCTAGCACGCCTGACAGTTGGATCATAGATCTCAAAATTTGGAAATTTTATAACCGGTACACCAAAAACTTCAAAACTGCTATTTTCAAACCGAATTTTTTTGACGCTATTATTCCATATGATCTTTCTTGCTTTAATTTTCCATAGGACGTCTCGATCTGGTTTATAAGAGCAAGGTTCACAGGCTGTATAGGTTGCATTTTCAAAGACTGTTATGTGATTGTGTTTGCGTGTAGCATTTTGGGCTGAAAAGTGAACATTGTTGGCTGTATCAATACGTAAGGCGTTTACAAAACCCTCGCCAAGATCTTTGGTCATATCAATTTGGTTGGAATAAATTTTATTACCATCCTTTTGAGTAATTTCAACGTTCCCTTGTGCTATAAGCCGTCCTGTTTTTTGATTGTAAATAATTTTTTGAGCGATAACTTTATTGCCATCATATTCGATTTGGACATTACCGTTTGCAGAAACAGTGTTTTCATCACGATTGTAGATGAGTTCATCCGCAGAGAGCAAAAGAGGAGGTTCCGGATTTTGAATGCGACTTTGAGAAGGAGATTGAAGGCTTTGAGCGTGCGCACAATAAGATAAAGCACCTCCTAAAATAATCCCCACAACACTTTTAAAAGCGAGAGCACTTAATTTTGTTAAAATAGTTTTTTTAAGTGTTAATGCTTTCACTTAGCCATCCTCTTTATGAAGTAAAAAAGAGATTCCTAAGAATAACGCAATAACAACGGGTGTCCAAGCTGCAATAATTGGTGGAATATATCCAGCATTACCAAAAGCTTGAACAAGTACGGAAATAACATAAAGCATAAACCCAGCTATTACGCCACCAAGAATCAACATTCTAGATTGCCCAAAACGTGTAAAATTTAAAGATACAGTTGCTGCAATGAGGGTCATTGCCACAAGCAATGCCGGTAATGCAATCAAAGATTGGAAATACATATCAAAATTATTAGCAGAATAGCCAAATGAACGTGCAATCATAATTTTTTTTGGCAATTGGTAAAATGGAATAGTTGCGGGATTCACTAAACGTTCCGTTAAAAATTCAGGTTTTAGATTGGTTTTTATTTGCAACACGGTAAATTTTTCAGGAGGATGCCCTATTTTATAGATTGTTCCATTTGTTAATTGCCAAAATCCATTAGTCAAGGTTGCTTTTGGGGCGTTAATCCAATTTTTAACGGTTGCATTGTCATTGTATTGTACAAAGGTTGCATCGAGAAGAGAAAGTCCTTGATCGGTGATAGATTTAGCACCAATGGTTGTTCTGCCTAAATTTGTACGTTGTGTTAACCAGTGGATACTTGTATTGTGAAGAGGTGTTAGTACATTGTGATTGCGCCATTCAGTCATCTTTTTTTCTGCTTGAGAAAATCCCCATGCAGCAAGTGGATTAATGAGAAGAATTGAAAATAATCCTAAAAGAAAAGCTCCAAAACAAGCTGGCATAAGAAATTGCCATGCAGAAACACCGATTGAACGAGTCACCACAAGTTCAAGTTTTTTGTTGAGCGAGATAAGCGTTGCCATTGCAGAAAAGAGTGCAATGAAAGGGATAAGTTGTTGCATGATAAAAGGGATGCGTAAAACAGAGAGGAAAAATGCATCTTTTGCTGTATAATGCGGAAGGGAAGATAGCCTACCGGAATTCTCTGTGAAATCGATTAAAAGAGCAAGAACAAAAATGCTTCCCAAGAAATAACAAGTTATTTTAAGATAACGTATAAAAAAATATCGTCCAAGTGTCCACCCAATCATGATATTTTATCCGAGGAATCTTGAGATTTTCGATGTTCAAATTTGTTCATTATTTTTTGAAAAGCGATTTGAAGTATCTCATTAACTTTTGTGGGAAGCCCAATTTTATGATTCGTTAAAAGCATAAAAAAGACAAATGCACTTGTTCCTATAGGTATAATATAAAGGAGAGGAACGTATGCAAGATCGCTTTTTGATTTTTCTGCGAAAAAATATCCTATCCAATACACCAGAAAAGAAAGGGCAATTGCCGAGAGGTTTGCGGAATGACGAGCTTGTCGATGGGAGCGTACATCCCCTGCCGCTGCTAATGCAATAAGTGAAAAAACAATAGGGTAGAGCCATTGTGTTAATCTGCGGTGAAATTCAGCTTTATATTGGAGTGGTTTTCGTTGATAGTAGGGATCTTTTGGGTCAGGGTTTTGTAAATAAGAAAGAGACCGATCTTTTGGATAAAGAGTAGGTGTTTTATCACTGGGGATAAACTCTCCTAGGCTAAAAGTATATGAGCTAAATTGCACGATTGAAACACTGTTATTTTGATGATTGACTCTTTCTATTTCACCGTTATTGAGAACCAGAAAACTGCCGTTTTTATTATTCACAATGGATGCGTCTGTTGCATAATAAAAAAGATCAGTTTTAGGATCACGCTGGTCGGCAATGAAAAGGCGTTCAAGTGTTCCGTTTGGATTTCGTTCGCCAATTTCTATGTAAAGGTTATTGGCGAGTTTTTGAAAGCTCCCTTCACTAATGAATAGATTAATAAGATCAAAATGAGCGCTTGCTAGCATTTGTCGCATATGAAGACGCGCTTGAGGAACAACAAAATTAGCTATAGAAAAGGAGATACAGGATGCAACAATAGCAAGAAGAAGGATAGGTTTCCAAACAGTACTTTTAGGAAAACCAGAGGCATTGATGACAGCAAATTCTGAGTCTTGATGCATTGCTGAGAGGATGGTTGTAACTGCGATCACTAATGCAAATGGAATGACAAGAAAAATAACAGAAGGAACCAATGAGAGTGAAAATTGTAAGACTGTGAGGAGTGTTTGTTTACTTGTTGTGAGAAAGTTTATCCGTGCAAGAATTTGTATAGTCCAACTAACGCCCACTGCTGCAATCATGACAGAACTAAACAAAACAAGGACACGTTTCAGGATGTAGAACTCAATAATACGCATAAATTGGGGAAAATCCTCAGTTTTTAATTCGATAGCAAATATTCTTACTGCTTTCGGTTAAAATGTAATAAAGTTTGAAAAAATATCCTTTCATGAATTGGATATTTTTACCAAATAAATAATATAAAATTGCCTATGAGGTCCTCTTTAAATTTTCCGTACATTACATTATATTTTATTTTCAACTATAGTCTACAAAGAAACTAGAAGAATCTAGAAGATAACTTAAAAAACTTTTTATTAACGTTGAAAATAAAAATTATTGTCTTTTAAAGACACGTGCAAAAAGATGATGCATCTCAATCAAAAAAGAGGGTTTATATCTTGAACCGTTTCCTTTGTATTAGGAATATAGAGGTTTTTTTAAAAAGATGTTAGCTTTTTTATAAAGAATGATGAAGGCTTAAGAGATTGGATATTTTATTCTATCATTTGACGCAGTCAACGCTGAAGGATATTTTGCCGACGCTTGTGGAGCGTGCATTGGCTCGTTTTGGTACAGTAACAATACAGTGTGTGAGTAAAGAACAACGCGATTCTATAGATATACATTTATGGGTTTATACTGATGAATCATTTATTGGACATGGAACGGAGTGTGATCAATATCCAAACTTTCAGCCTGTATTTCTTACGACAGGACAAGAAAATCCGAATGATTCAAAGATTCGTTTTCTCATAGAGGGAGCTGTTTGTTCGGATATTGATGCTTATCAACGACTTGTCGTGATATTTGATGGTAAAAGTGAAGAGCAGTTGAATCTCGTTCGTGCACAGTGGAAAAAATATAAAATGGAAAATCATAATTTAACGTATTGGCAACAGACTGAAGATCGTCGCTGGGAAAAACAGGTTTAATGCGTCTCGTATCTATTGTTCTGATTTTTATAGGATTACTGGGAATAGTAAATCCTTCACTTTTTATTACGGAAGGCTCAGGGGGAGGGCGTTGGGTTTTTATTGTGATTTTTCTTTTAGGCATGTTAAATATATGGACTATAATTAAAAAAATGAAACGCCATAATGATGATTATTGATCGAATTTTGCTTGTTTTATGGGCTGTGATGTTGTCCTTCTTTTGCGTTTCATGGTTGGGGACAACGCATATCTTATCAGAAATGTTTGCTGTTTCTTATATAAGCAATATTGCAGATTTTTTATTTTTCTTTTTGAGTGCCTTGTTCGCGGGAATATTGTGGTGGAAAATACCTCAACCCCTGTCTTTAAAAATGAAACTGGCAGCATTTTTGCTGCCAGTACTTATTTTATTCTTCTTTATTATATTTTAGTTGGATATTTCATCATCTGTAAATCCGACGAAGCAAATCAGTGAAATAAAAGAAGCAAGAAGCAAATAATAGCCGATATAAGATGTATCAAAATGTTGTACCAGATATTCTGCAATATAAGGCGCAAGAGAGGCTCCTACGATACCCGATAAGTTGAAAGTAATAGAAGAACCAGTATATCGAATTGCTGTTGGGTATGGTGAAGCCAAAACAGCACCAAGAGGACTGTATATCATCCCCATGATAGACAAACCGATAACAGACATTGCAAGGACTCCTATAACTCCAGAATTTAAGAAATAAGGAATTGCAAAAGAATAGATACCGGTGATGATTGTAACCCAAATCATCAAAGTTCGACGTCTAATACGATCAGCGAGTTTTCCAGTGATGACAGTAAAAATTCCACAGAAAATAGCACCAACAATTTCGACTTGAAGAGCTTGATAAAATGGCAATTGCAGATGGTTTGTTGAGTAGCTTAACAAATATGCAGTGACCAAGTAAAACAAAACAAATGTTGCCATACCAGAAAATATTCCAAGAAATAGGATTCGTGGACATTTTAAAAAGACATCGATGATAGGAACTTTGACACGTTCTTTACTTTCAAGAGTTTTTTTGAATTGAACAGTTTCATTGATTGAAAGACGGATCCATAATCCTATAATCATAAAAACAACTGAAGCAATAAAAGGAATGCGCCATCCCCAAGCTAAAAGTTCTTCATGATCAAGGAAATGCAACAGACCTAAATAAACGGCAATAGATAAAAATAAACCGATTGGAACACCCAATTGGGGGAACATCGCGTACCAGCCGCGCTTTTCTGGAGGGGCATTTTCTGTTGCGAGCAAAACAGCTCCTCCCCATTCTCCTCCTAATCCCATTCCCTGTCCAATACGGCACAAGGTCAAGAGGAAAGGGGCAAACCATCCAGCGGTTTCATAAGTAGGAAGAAAACCAATAATGACTGTTGAAAGCCCCATTGTGAGAAGAGAAGCAATAAGTGTTGCTTTTCTTCCAATTTTATCTCCAAAATGTCCAAAAACAATTGATCCAAAGGGCCGAGCAAAAAAGGCCGCTCCAAAGATCAGGAAAGATTGTAAAATGGCAATCTGATCATTTTGTGTTGGAAAAAACACATGAGGAAATATGAGAGCTGCGGCAGTGGCAAAGACATAGAAATCAAAGAATTCAATTGTTGGGCCAATAAGGCTTGCAAACAAAATGCGACGAGGGGAATTTCTGTTGCTTGTAGCTTTCATTTCTGAGTTTATAGACATGAATAGAATGTCCCTTTCAGTATATGACAAATCAAATGACGAGTTAACTGACTATAACTATAGAAATTTCAAATCAGTGTCGAGTCAATATTGTGACACTTCGTTATATATTAGAATAATGATTATGGACTGATGAGTATGAATAAGTGGTCTATATATTATCCATATTGAATAAAATAAAGACACTGCTTTAAATGCTGTAGAAGATGGCAATAGGTGGACATAAACGCAGCTCTCATTCACATTGCTGTTTCCTTTAAAGTTTAATGCTATTTTTATCTATTAAGGAATCAATCTTATTCGTAGATCGGTGTTTAGTGTCTTAAAATATTAAAAATATTTTTCATGGATGCAATTATAACACTTTTAAAGTGTATCTAAAACAAATTAAATCTTTTAGCTGTGCATGCATTTTAAAACACATGATGTATATTTGATCTGTCAGAGTTTAATCCATCGAATGCTTTGTTATCTTAAAAAAACATGAGGTTGAGCAATTGCATTGAGTTGTTTTGGTCTATGCACTTTTTTCTAAATGGGAGAATTTAAATTTAAAATTATGGAGTGTGAATAATGCAACGCAAATTGAAATTAAGTTTTTGTGCATTAATAACCAGTGGTTTTTTTGTCAAGATTGCGAGTGCAGATGGAGTAGCGACACCAAAAGAAAAGTTATTAACACCAGTAAGTATCAGTGAACACCTAGAAGAGACAAGAAAGTTGTTATCGGAAGTGAGGGGACTAAAAGAAAAAAAGGGGGAATCAAAAAAGATAGAGAATAAACAGACAGTAGAAGGAAGTGATCTTTCAGAAGAGGAAAGGAAGAGATTAGAAAAGCTATTCTTTGAAGTCCTCACAAATTCAATAATAAGCGATGGTGCTGCGATCTATATTACTAACCGTGACTCTGAAGGTTCTGAAATAAATAGCTTTAACTATAAAGATGCAGCTTATTCCATTAATAATACGGTTAGAGAAGGGGGAAAACTCTACATTGATGCAGCAAGTGTTAGTAGAGATACAACAATTGAGCATGGTGGGATTGAGGTTGTACAAAACTTGAGCAGTTCGGAATATGCCACTGTAAAAAAAGGTGGTAAACAAATTGTTGAGAGTGGTGCAAATGCAGAAGGGGCTCAAATCCATGGTGGCGAGCAGATTATTTTTGGTAAGGGAAGCCTTGGATCTGGTTTATCGCGAAAAGATAAGGCAAGTAGTGCTTATAACACCGAAATTTATGCTGAAAATGGAATGCTAGGACTACAAAGTGTCTATAGTGGTGGGATGGCTGTTGACACAAAGGTTATGAAAGGAGGTGTCCAGAATCTTGATGGTAAAGAGAATTCTAATAACGGCTTTGCAGAAGATACTGATATAGAGGGTGAGGATTTTACAATAAATGAAGGGGCTTTTGCACTGAGTACAGAACTTTTTAAAAATGGTGCGCAGAATATCTTAGCAGGAGGGAATGCGAACGAAGTTACTTTATACGATAGAGCTACTCAGAAGATATATGATTCTGGATACGTGGATAATCTAACAATTAATCATCAAGCAAAATCATGGGTTTTTGCTGGTGCGATATTAGGTGAAAATACAAATGTTAATAATTTTGGCAACCTCTATCTTTATGCTGGAAATGGTGAAGCTGTTACGGAAGTAGACAATCTTAATTTAAATGGAGAAGATACCAAACTATACATTATTGCGTCTGAAGATAACAGCAAAAAACCTCAGGTTAATGTCCAGAATTTAACGGGAAGTGGCAGAGTTATTTTTACGTCTTTAGGGACTAATAAGCATTATTCTCAGCTTAATATTGATGATCTTTCAGGTTCTTTACATTTCAATTTTAATGTCAATTTTGCCAAGCACCTTAGTGATTATCTTGTCATTAAAGAAAGTGGTTCAGGTTATCATACAGTAAGTATTACTGATTCTGGGGGTGAGATCACAATCCCTTCCCACAGAAGATTTACATTAATTTCTGATCATAGTGGAAACGCTCATTTTACTCTGACAAACACTTTTGGTGAAAAAATCAAAGCTATTGATGCCGGAACTTACATGTACAGTTTGAAACAGAGAAAAAATGAGAGCAATGGTAAAATCTGGTATTTAGATGCGAATTATGCTCTTGATGAGACAAATACCTCTTTATTTTCTGATTTTAGCTTGCAACCATCTGCTATAGCTTCATTATCGAATGATCTCACAGAACGCACAATTGAAAAGGGAATGATTGTTACGATTGCTGATCCTAGCTTTGATAGTAACAGTGAGAAAGTTGAAAGCACTGGAGAAACTTCGATTAGTAATACAGTTAAAGACAGTGGAAAGATCTCCGTTTATCACGGTGGTTTTAGCTTGTATACAACAATTCAAAGAGGCGGCACTGAGCTTGTTAGAACACAGGGTCTTTCACAGGATAGTACAGTTAAGAAAGGGGGAAAACAAAAGGTTGAAGATGGGGGAAAAGCTGAAGGGGTTAAAATTTACGGTGGTGAGCAGTTTGTTTCAGGAAAGTCTGATATCAAAGGTGAGATGGTAAGAAGCAGTGCCTATGACACTATCGTTTCTGGTAAAAATGGAGTGTTAGGATACCAGAATGTGTATGATGATGGAGAGGTTTTTAGCACAAAGATCATGGAAGGAGGGGTACAAAATCTTTTTGTGGAAGAAGATCTAGACCATTATAGCAGTTTTGCATTTGATACGAAGGTCTTTTCTGGTGGAGAGCAACACGTTTTAGCGGGAGGAATTGCGATTGGTGTTCTCTTACAAGGGAATGCTTTCCAAGCAATAGATTTAGGAGGCTATGTAAAAGATTTAATAATTAAGGATCAAGCACAATCGTGGTTACATTTTGGTGCAACATTAGAAGGAAGCACTATGATTCATGATTCTGGACGGATTTATCTTTATGCTGGTACTGAGCGATCTCGTACTGAAGTAGAAAAAATTGTTTTAAATGACAAAGATACCACATTATACTCTATTGCTTCCAAGATAGACGGTGAAAGCTCTTTGATTGAGGATTTAAGCGGGAATGGACGCGTTATTTTTACTTCTACCGTGTTTAATCCACATTATTCTAAACTTGAGGTCGGTAATCTTTCAGGTAATTTACATTTTAGGTTTAATACTAATTTTGTAGAACAGCGCGGTGATTATCTTCTCATAAAAAGAGGAGCAGGTCATCACACCATAAGCGTTATCGATTCTGGTGTTGAAATTACCAATTCTCCTCTACAAGATCAGAATTTAGTTTTGGAACTTGATTTAATTCATGATCAAAGCGGAAATGCGCATTTTACTCTGATAGATTTTTCTGGAGAAGAGACGAGTACGATTGATAATGGAGTCTACATGTATAGCTTAAAGACAAAAGATGATAATGGGGCAAAGACTTGGTATTTGGCTACGTCACAAATAACTTTTGCTCCTGTAATCTCTTCACCTTATGCGGAGTCACCTATAGATAAGCTTCCTGAAAAAGAAGAAAATATGACATCGTCAAAAGATTTTAGTATCTCTGATGTAATTGATTACAGTATTGGCGAAGGAGGAGGAATTCTACAAAGCTCTTTGCTCGGTGATGATAACGTAGTTTATATCTCTGATGATGGAGAGCGAGGTGTTCTTAAGAAGTCCATTAACAATACAATTCAGGGATCAGGAAGACTTTATGTTGAAGCTGGTGGTTTCAGTAAGAATACGACAATTGAAAATGGTGGTGTTGAGATTGTAGGGGAACAAGGGATTTCAGAATTTACGATTATTTACGAGGGTGGAAAACAAAGAGTGGAGGGAGGAGGAACCGCATTGAGAGCTGAAATTTATGGTGGGGAGCAGCTTGTTTTCGGAGATGGTTATGTAAATGGTGGAATTGTGGGGAGCAGCGCTTATAACACGACACTTTATGGTCAAGGTGATACGCCAGGACAGCAGAATGTATATGATGATGGGATGGCTGTGGGAACAAAAGTGATGAGTGGAGGAATACAAACTCTTGCTAAGTGGTTCGCAGATGATGATGATTTTATACAAAAGAGTGGTGGTTTAGCCGTAAATACTGAAGTTTTTTCAGAGGGTATGCAGCGTGTTTTAGCAGGGGGTGAAGCGAATAGAGTAATTTTACGCACTGGTGGTGTTCAAGAAGTCTATGCGGGTGGAATTGTGAAGAATCTAACGATTGAAGGTAATGCCAATTCATGGATTTCTCCTAGTGCAATATTAGGAGGAGAAATAAAAGTTCAAGATTTTGGTGGGATCTATCTTGATGCTGGAGGTGATGGTCAACAAACTATAGTAGAAAACATTGAATTAAATGGAGAAGACGCTCAATTATACTCCGTTGCTCGTGGGGTTGACGACAAAAGTACACGCATTCAGCAGTTAAGCGGTGTAGGAAAAGTCATTTTCACCTCTTCTGAAGATGATTTATATTACTCTCAGCTTTATATTAATAATCTAGCAGGGAGTCTACACTTCGATTTTAATGTCAGCCTTGCAGAAGGAAAAGGTGATTACCTCTTTATTGAGAATGGGAGTGGTTTTCACACAATAAGTGCCGTAGATTCTGGTATTGAAGTTGTTGATCCTTCTTCAGCAGGACTTGATTTAATTTTTGATCAAAGTGGTAGCGCATCTTTTACTCTACAAAGTTTTTCTGGCGCAAAAACTGTAATGGTTGATGGAGGAACTTATACTTATGGCTTAAAACACAAAAATATTGAGAATGAAGAGGGAAAAATTTGGTATTTGACTGCAGTTTACATGGATAGTGCGCCACGCAGAAGCAGATCTATGCGGCATTTAAATCAAAATCAATCAGTTTCTTCTCTTTCAACGATTACAGCACCACAAGAGCATGCTATTAAATTGCCATGTCGAAGAAAAAACCGCCAAAACTTAAGGCAAAAATCTCAGGCTTCTGTATCTCCAACTATTTCCTCTCTTAGAAGTCACGTTACTGAAGTCTTAGGTTCAGGAAGTTCTCATCCTCTTTCTGATGAAAAACAACAAACTGCTGTTTTAACCTCTTCTCAATCTTTAGCCGATCAAATGATTGTGCGTCCAGTTCATAAAGAACAACCTTTTCCACAATTGAGTGAGAATCTTTCAGTTTCTTACTTTTTGACCACTCCCTCTACAGATGCGGTATTGTCTATGTCTGTGGCGCCAGCGATGGTTTTTCACAATGAAATGCAAACCGTACGTGCGGGAAGAGGAATTCTAGATAAAAGTAAAAAGAATACGGCTTTATGGAGCTATGCGATTAAATCTAAAGAGAGTGTTGTTACAGAGCATATAGATTTTAAACTGGATCAGACCGGTATCGTTTTGGGGATCAATGGTTTAAGCGAGTGGGAAAATGGAGAGTTTTATATAGGTGGTTTTNGGAATCAATACTTATGGTATTGGCGCTTATGTCACTTATTTGGATCATAGTGGATGGTATCTCGATGGTATTTTAAAATACAATCATTATCAAAATACCCTAAAAGCCGTTTCAACTAATGGTTTAGAGATTGAAGGAACATATACTCAAAGGGCATTGGGAACTTCCTTTGAAGCTGGTTATCGACTTAAGACGTCA